>JBMOIF010000009.1:0-51070 GCA_049317465.1 Prochlorococcaceae cyanobacterium
TGAAAATAGCTCAATGCCAGGTAAAACTTTTCTGTTTGTTTCGATGTTGGCCACCCCGGTATGGGGTGGCTTTTTTATTGGTTTTCTGATTTGTGGCCGGTCATCTCATGTCTCCAGCGACCACGCTGAAGCGGTGGCTACGGATGGTGAGGCATGGCGTCATGCTGTGGAATCGCCATGGTTGCATCGATCTTGGTGCGTCTTTCGCGTTTCATAGCCTTCAATCCATCCTGCCATTCCTGTTGTTGTGCCTCGGGCTTGGCGCCTGGTTTTTTGGAAGAGAGACGGACACATTTTCATCCATTGTCCGCACCGCAGAGAATCTCTTGCCTGCTCCGGCCAGCCGGCTTCTGGTGGAGAGCCTGCAGGCCCTGGTCCGTCAGGCGAGAGGTGCAGGGATCATCGGTGCTTTGACTCTCCTGGTCAGCGCCGGGAATGCCGCCCTTTCCCTGCAGCGGGGTGCTGACCGTCTCTGGGGACTGTCCGGGGTTGGTCCTCAACCGGCGATCAGCTGGCAACAGGCTGTCAGGCACTGGTTGTTCATGCGGTTCAAGGCCAGTCTTGTGGCCTTGCTGCTGGCAGTGGTGTTGGTGCTGAATCAGCTTGTGAGCCCTCTGCCACAGCTGGCGCGGGCGCTGGCGTTTTTCCCGGATCTGCTTCTGCCGGGCGGCGTTCCCCTGGCGGGAACCGGGGCGACCCAAGGGGTTCTGGATGCCTTGCTGGGTTGGAGCGGGCTCCTGCTTCTGTCATTGCTGCTGCTCTGGGTGCTCCCGTCGCGCCCCCCTGCCTGGCGTGTGATCGTCCCTGGCGCCTTCTGCACAGCTACGGGGCTGCTGCTTGCCAAGCCTCTGCTGTTGCATCTGGTTCTGTGGCTTGGGCGACGGTTTCAGGCCTATGGAATCCTGGGGGGCGTGCTGGTGCTGACGCTCTGGGTCTGGCTTGTAGGTCTGCTGCTCTATCTCGGCATGGTTGTCGGAGTCACCTGGTCTGTCGGACGGAGATCCGCACGCCAGCCTGCTCCCTGAAGTGAAGGCATCTCCCGCAGACTGATGGGATCACTTCCCCCCTCCATGTCCCGCTTCCTGTTGGTGCGTCGTCGCCCTCTGCCCCTGCCGGTGCTGGTGGCTGGAGGCTTGTCGGTGCTGCTTCTAGCCCCTGTGGCGCTCGTAACTCTGGTCCCGGCCCTGGTGCTGCTCATGGTCAGCATTGCTGCCGGAGTCGGAATCGTGCTGTCGGCCTGGGCTGTGGTTGAGCTGCTTGCGTGGTTGGAGCGCTGGTTGGAGCGGGATGCACGTTTTCGCAGTTGATGGCAGTGCAGGACCAGCTCGTCAGGTGTCGCTTCCATCCAGGACCGTGACCTGAACCGCCTCCACAGCCTGATGCTGATGGATGGCTGCTCCGTATTCGCGAGCCGTCAGCCGAATGGCTTCCCCGGCTGCCTGCATGAACAGAACGTTCACCCCTGCACCGAGGAGCACACCCCCAACGGGAAGCCAGCGCAGAGAAACAGGTGCCAGCCGTCCCAGCAGGCGAGCGCTCAGTCGCTCTCCCAGGCGTTGCTGCAGTTGTTGAAGCAGAGGTCCTGACAGTCCTGAGACCAGACGGGTCATGGCCTGCTCGGTGGCGCGGAAACCGAGCAGACGGATGAGTTCATTGGCGCCGAGCCCCAGCAGCGCTCCGATCAGGATCGGACGGTGTTCTGCCTCATTGAGATGCACGCCATGGAGAGCAAAGATTGCTGCAGCCAGCTCCAGCTCAGTGTAAAGAAAGTAAAGAACATCACCACCTCCTGTTGCCATTGACAGAACTCCGCCAACACCTGCCAAGGCACCACTCGCTCCACTGCGCCAGAGCGATCGGCGAATGGCCAGAGTCACCAGTGTGTCGAGGCTGGCGTCGGGTTGCTCCTGTTTGAGGCGCTGTGCCCAGGCGATGCCCTGGGTCTGGGCTCGCTGGAGCCCCGCACTGACGACTGGCATTTCGAGCAGCCGCAAGAGCAGGGCCGATGAAGGTGGCGAGGTTGAGGCGGTCATCCTGTCGCTCCGAGGTTGGCCTCAGCCCTGGTGATGTCTTCGGCATGGAGGTGGCGTTCCCGCAGCAGCAGGAACAGCGGCACACCGAAGGCGAAGGCGACACTCATGCTCAGAAGGATTGGCCACAGCCCATGACGCAGCTTTAGTCGCCGTCGTTCGGCCTCCATCCAGATCACCACGGCGGTGGAACCGAAGAGAAGGTCGTAGCTCAGCGACCTTGCGGCGTCGTTGGCCCCCGCCTGGCGGATGAAGTCGGCGATGTCGAAGCCGCCGCCGCTGGCCTGCACAAAGGCAAAATTGGCGCTCTGGGTGGAAAGCAACCCGCCGACAGCCAGGCTGATGTAGGCGACCTGGCGAAGCGTGGAGCCAAGCGAGGCGGGGCGGGTCATGGCTGGGCCTCCGACCAGGGCATCAGCTCAAGGGTGTCTGGATCGAGCTGCTGCAGGTCCTGGCTGACGTCGCTGAGGATGTGACGGCATCGCGATTCCCAGGCCATGGCACGGCCGTAAAGGGCTGGCAGGTCTTCGAGGGGCAGGTCATCGCGCTGCAGCTGGGTGAGGCTCTCCTCCAGAGCCCGCTGGGCCTCGGCGAAGGTGCTGCCCGTCGTATCGAGGGGCTCCATCCTGGGGGCGCCACCGTCGGAGTGCTTGTTGGCGCTGGCCTTGGGCATGCCGTGGTTGTGCTCAGGCACCGCAACTGTGTTCAGGTTGCCACGCTTCCACCACCAAATGAAGGGTGCCGGCAGACAGCTCGGCGCGGATCTGCTCACCCCTGGCGAGATCTTCGCCGGTGCGCAGCAGGGTGCCGTCATTCCGTCGCAGCAGGGCATAGCCGCGTTGCAGCTGGCGGGTGGGGGCAAGCGCCGCCAACAGACGGGTCTGACCCTGCAGCCTCAGACCGTGACGCTCCATATGCCGACGGATGCTCTGCTGCAGTCGGCTCCGATCGAGACGTGCCAGCTGCTGCAGCCGCCGTTGCAGTTGCTGCGCCAGCTGCAGTCGGCGTTGTTGTCTCAGCTGATCCATCCTGCGGACGAGATCCAGGCGGTCGGGCAAGACGGCCACCATGGCCGCCGTCGGTGTGGCCGCCCGCACGTCCGCGACAAGGTCCGCCACGGTCAGATCGTCTTCATGGCCAATGCCGGTGACCAGAGGTACCGGCAGGCGGGTCAGCTCCCGGGCCAGGTCCTCGCCATCAAAGAGGGCCAGATCCTCCCGGTTCCCACCGCCACGCGCCAGGACCACCACCTCGACCCCCCAGCTGTGCCACCGCTCACGGCATCGTTTCAGCAGAGCGCAGAGTTCAGCCTCCACGGGGCCCTGGACAGGAATCGGTAGCACCACCAGATCACAGGCGGGCCAGCGGTTGCGCGCCGTGCGCAGCAGATCCGCCAGGGCCGAGCTGGGTACGGCCGTGAGCACGGCGATCCGCTGGGGCATCTCAGGCAGGGAGCGGCGGCGCATCGGATCCAGCAGCCCCTCCGACTCAAGCCGTTCGCGCACCTGCTCAAAGCGGCGCAGGACCGTGCTCAGGCTCGGGCGCAGATCCAGCACCTGCACGCTCAGGGTGGCCCTGGCGGCCCAGAAGTTGAGCTTGCCGACAACAGTGACCCCGTCACCGTCTTCAGGCACGATGCTCAGCCTGGCCAGGGTGCTGGCCCAGACCACGGCACCGATGGCCGCATCGCCGTCCGACAGAGTGAGCCACAGATGGCCCTTGCGAAGCTGCGGTTTGACGACCCTCGCCTCCAGCAGAAAGCGGGGGATGAACCCACGCTCCAGCAGTACGCCGATGGCCGCGTTCAGCTCGGAGATGCTGAACCGCGGCAGATCCATCAGTGGCTGAGCTGCCTGTAGCAGATCCACCACCAGATGCTGAGGGCCGTGGCCCCCAGGGCCACAACCTGACCCCAGGGGCTGTCAAAACGAACAAATCCCACGACGGCTGTGGCGATGGCGCTGCTCAGCAGTCGGGATCCATCGCGCCGATTGCCCACGAAAAGCCTCATGGAGCCTGTGAACGATCCGATCACCCTATGCCCCCGGCGGTGCGATTAGCCTGGTCATGCCTGCAGCGGTGGCTGAAGCCCCTTCGGCCATGGGACGTGTGCTCTTTGAGCAGCAGGTGCAGGTTGACATCCCCGCGGATCCGCGACTCGTTCTGGTCACCGATCTGGATGGCACCCTCCTGGCCGGCGATCGCCGTGATCGATTGACCTTGTATCGCTGGCTCGCCAGGGAACGGCAGCATGTGCTTCATCTGTTCGCCACGGGCCGCGATCTTCGTTCGATCGGCACACTCTTCGATGATCCCCTGCACGATGAGCTTGGCAGGCCCCATCTGGTGATCGGCGACGTGGGCTGCACCGTGGCCTGCGGTCAGTCACTGCAGGAGGTGCCGCTGGTGGTCGAAGCGATTGAGGAGCGCTGGCGTGGTTTTGCCGAACGGGTGCTGCAACTCACCCGCGGCCAGCGGGGCCTGAGTCCCCAGCCGGTGGTGAGTCGGCGCCGCCATGCGTTCCATGCCGAGCCGGATCTGCTTGATCCCACGCTGATGGAGCGGCTGGAGGCGATCGGCGTCGACTGTCTGCTGTCGGATGGCCGTTATCTGGATGTGCTGCCGTCGGGTGTGAACAAGGGCAGCACCCTGCGCCGGGTGCTCGCCCTGCTCGAACTGACCCATCTGCCGGTGGTGGTGGCCGGCGATACTCTCAATGACCTGGCGATGTTCCAGCAGGGCTACCTCGGCATCATCGTCGGCAATGCCGAGGCGCCGCTGCTGGAGCGCCTTGATGAACTGAGTGGCGTCTACCTGGCCCGGGGCCACGGTTGCTCGGGCATCCTGGAAGGCCTGCGCCACTACGGCTTTGGTCCTTTGGCAGTGGTGTCGCCCTGAGCCCGTCACTGTCCTGGGCCTGTCATTTCCCCTGAGAGTCCACCCCTCCATGGACCCGCTTCTGCCCCTGCTCGGATACACCGCCGCAGTGCTCACCACGGTCAGCTTTTACCCCCAGGCGATCAAGACCCTGCGCACAAACGACACACGAGGGCTGTCGCTGCGGATGTACCTGCTGTTCACCTTTGGGGTGATGGGGTGGGGTTTGTACGGACTGCTCAGACGGGACTGGCCCGTGTTCGTGGCCAACCTGGCGACCTTGCCGGCCACGATGGCCATCCTTGACCGCAAGATCAGAGGGGGGCGTCGACAGCGTCGATCAGGGGTTGGCGAGCCCCAGGACCAGGGCGAAGAGGGCTGAGCTGACCAGCCCCAAGGCCGCCAGCAGGCGGATGAGAGACCCCTCCAGCAGGGAGAGCGGAACCATGAAGGAAAGCCAAAGAATCGTGATGACTCCGTTTTAGCCGGGTGTCCCGGGGGCGCGGTCGTCTCCGATGCAGCACGTTTCAAATGGTTGAAGAACGTCACACTCGGCTCGGAGAGGCAGGGGCCCCGACTCAGCGCACGTGGCGGATGCCGTCCACCGGGTGGTAGATCTCACCGGTGGTCTCTTCGAAGACGTGGGCCGGGAGCCCGGTCTCGAACATGGTCTGCAGGGCTTCCTTGAGATAGGGATTCCAGCCCCCCGTTGACACGCTGCCATGGCGGACCGTCCAGTCCCAGGTTCCCTGCAGGTCACGGGGGATGCGTCCCTCCCGGTCCCGGCGGGCCACCAGATCCTGCGATTCCACCAGGCCCACCAGGATCGGGTCCTTGCCATAGGCCGGGGTGATCGTCAGCTCCAGCCGCACGGGGTCCTCCTTCACCAGCCGCAGCCGGAAGCGCGGAGGGAGTTTGAGGGCCTTCAGCACCGCCGCCACCACCTTCGTTCGTTGCTCCATCCGGGCGTCCTCCTGCCGACGTGGCCCTGACGGGGCCTCTGCTTCCTAGCTTCCCTGATCGTCGGACGGCGCGCGCTCCTCTTCGCCGAACCGCACCGTCAGCAGGTCCTCCTGGGTGAGGCGGCCCTCCGCATCCAGCAGCTCGGGGTGGATGGTGATTCCCGGTCTCGGACGGTTGACCGCGGCAAAGCCCCTGCCCATGACCCGGAAGGCTTGCCAGAGAAGCACCCCGAAACAGACCAGGTAGAGGAGAGGAACCAGTTGTGTCATCGCGTATGGCATCCCGCCAGTGGGCCCATTGCTTCCATTCTGCGGCCGGCCCGGCCGACGGTGGTGATCGTCGGCCACATACCTGGTCACAGATGTGTGGCTCGCAGGTTGCTGCTGCCGAGGTTCGTCTCGATAGCCTTGGCCATCGTTAGAGGGTCTCCGTTTCCAGCATGGCTGTCCTGCTTGGCTGCTCCGGTCCGCATCGGGCCCTGACGGCTGCCCTGGGGCTGATGCTGGTTGCCCCGCCTGCCTTCGCCCAGGCTCCCCGCTCCTTCGTGGCCGAGGCCGTGAGGCGGGCTGGTCCGGCCGTTGTGCGCCTCGACACCGAGCGGACCGTGGAGACCCGCGCCGGTGTGCCGTCGGTGTTCCTGCTCGATCCGCTGTTCCGCCAGTTCTTCGGGGACGCGGGGGCCGGCCCCTCGCGGCGCACCGAGCGTGGTCAGGGGACCGGTGTGATCTTCCAGAAGGAAGGTCTGATCCTCACCAACGCCCACGTGGTGGAGGGCAGCACCCGGGTGAGCGTCGGCCTTGTCGATGGCCGCCGCCTTGAGGGCAGTGTCGTGGGGGCTGACCCGATCACTGATCTGGCTGTGGTGCGGGTGCCCGTGTCAGGGCCCCTGCCGGTGGCTCCGCTGGGCAATTCGGATGCCGTGCAGGTGGGGGACTGGGCGATCGCTGTCGGCAATCCCTTCGGACTCGACAACACGGTCACCCTCGGAATCATCAGCAGTGTCAATCGCAACGCCGCCAAGCTGGGCATCACCGACAAGCGGCTGGATCTGATTCAGACCGATGCCGCGATCAACCCCGGCAATTCAGGTGGACCGCTGCTCAATGCCGAAGGGGAAGTGATCGGCATCAATGCGCTGGTGCGTTCGGGGCCGGGGGCTGGGCTGGGCTTCTCGATCCCCATCAACCGGGCCAAGGAGATCGCGACCCAGCTGGTGCGCAGTGGTCGTGCCAGCCATGCCCTCGTGGGTCTGGCCCTGGCCCAGGAGGATGGTCGCGTCCGGGTTGCCTCGGTCATGCCCGGCGGGCCGGCGGCCCGGGCGGGGCTGCGGGCCGGTGATCTGTTGCTGAAGGCGGCCGGGAAGGCGATCAGCAGTCCGGCCCAGTTCCTCAGGTTGGTTGATGTGAGCGGGGTGGGGGTCCCCCTGGCCCTGGAGGGACAGCGGGAGGGTCGTGGGTTCTCGATCACCGTGGTGCCGATCGACATGGCTCAGGTGATGCGGGCTCCCCAGAATCCCTGAAGGACAACCTCCCGCTGTTTCGGGGGACGACCGCAGGGCCGTCCCCCGAAACCCTTGATCTCCTCAGCCTGGACACAGACTGAGACGCCAATGGGATGTGCACCGTGAGCCAGCAGCAGACCTTGTCCCGTGCCCTGACGCTGGCGGGGGTTGATCTGTGGTGTCGCGGTCGTCTGGAGCGGTTGGAGGTGGAAGGGCGCTGGCGGGATGGCCAGGCCCTGAGGAGTGAGTTTGAGGGGGGCTCCCGCCATCGCGGGGGGACGGCCTGGTGGCCGGGGCGGGGCTGACACCCCGGCTGCAGATCAGAGGGCTGTTCCCCCCGAGCCCAGGTGCTGACGCATCGCCCAGTTGGTGGCAGCTTTCTGCGTGTGCCACGCCTGCAGCAACTGCTTCGCCAGATCGCGCAGCACCTGAGGGTCGCCCTCGGCATCGATGGCACGGCTCATCCGCTCGACCTCGAACTGTTGTCCGAGGCTGAGGCTGATCGTGTGGTCCATGGTGGTCAACGCGATTCACCGGGATCGTAAGAACTGTTTCAGGCCGGCCCGTAGTTACGGTTACCTGCGGGCGCTTGTGTGTTAACGGCCTGACCAACGGTTCAAGCTGGCTCGCCCCCCTCTGGGCCCGGCGCCTTCAGCTCCTCCACGCAGCGGGTCACGCACTCGCCGTCGTCCAGGGAGCACTCACTGATGCAGTTGAAGTACGTCTCGACGGCATCCCAGGACCCTTCGCTGCTGCCGAGGGTCCCGTCGCCGTTCTGGAAGGCAGAGGTCATGGCGCTCCTGGCAGTGTTTCGTCAGCGTATGCAGACGATTCCCGTGGGTCCAGCTCTTTGAGTCTTCCTGCCTAGGCTCCCATGAAGTTTCGTGTTTATGCCTCTCAGGCTCACTCCTCCATGGGGCGGTGGCGGCGCCGTTCCGCCCGGGTCTTCTGTTTGAGGCGGTTCGCGGCGCGCTTGGTTTCACGCGCCGCCTCCGCTTCCATCTCCTCCTGACGCGCTGCCTCCTGGGCCTTGCGCTCCAGGTAGGCGTCGTAACCATCCGAATAGGACACCAGGCCGCCGTCGCGCAGCTCCACGACGCGGTTGGCCACGGCCTTGAGGAAGGCCCGGTCATGGGAGACCAGAAGCACCGCCCCCTCGTAGGCGCTCAGGGCCTCCTGCAGACGCAGCTTGGCCGGGATGTCGAGGTGGTTCGTCGGCTCATCAAGCAGCAGCAGGTTGGTCGGCTTCACCATCAGCAGGGCCAGGGCCAGCCGTGCCTTCTCTCCCCCGCTGAGACGACCCACCGGCTGGAAGACGGCCTCGTTGCTGAAGCCGAATCCCCCCAGCAGGGAGCGGACCTGGGTCTGGGTCCAGTCCGGCACGGCGGTGAACAGCGTCTCGATGACCGTTGTGTCCAGGTCGAGGGCCTCAGCCTGGTTCTGCTCGTAGTACCCGGCGATGACGTTGTGATCGCCCAGCTGCGCCGTGCCGTCCTCCGGTTGCTCGAGGCCGAGGATGAGTCGCAGCAGGGTCGATTTGCCGGCGCCGTTCGGACCGACGAAGGCGATGCGGTCGCCTCGTTCCACCTCCAGCTCGGCCCCCAGAAAGAGGATGCGGGATCCGTAGGCGTGACTCAGGTCGCTGACCCGGGCCACCACCCGGCCCGAGCGCGGCGCGGCCGGCAGCTGGAAGCCGGGACCGGCCAGGTCGGTCTCGGGGGCATCCAGCCTCTCGACCTTGTCGAGCAGTTTCTCGCGGCTCTTGGCCTGGGTGCTTCGGGTGGCGCTGGCGCGGAAGCGGTCGATGTAGGACTGCTGGGCCGCGAGGTCCTTCTGTTGGCGGTCGAAGGCGGCCTGGGCAGCGTCCTGATCGAGGAGTTTCTGTTCGAGGTGGTCGGAATAATTGCCCAGGTAGCAACGGGTCAGCCCCCGCTGGGTCTCGACGATCGAGGTGCAGATCCGGTCGAGGAAGGCCTGGTCATGACTGACCACCACGAGGGCCACGCTGAGGCTGCAGAGGTACGACTCCAGCCAATCGATCGTGGCGAGATCAAGATGGTTCGTCGGCTCGTCGAGCAGCAGCAGATCGGGCTCCTGCAGCAGGATCTTGCCGAGCGCCATGCGCATCTGCCAGCCCCCCGAGAAGGTCCTCACCCGGCGCTCCGCGTCGTCACCGCTGAAGCCGAGGGTGGGCAGCAGCCGGTCGATGCGGGCGTCAAGGGCATAGCCCCCCAGGGACTCGAAGCGGCTCTGCAGCCGCCCCAGCTCCTCCACCAGGGTGTCGAGCTCTGGGCCGTCAGCCGTGGCCAGCAGCTCCTCGACCTGCCGTTGCCGGTGCACCACGGCGGCCGCCTCGGCGAAGGCCTGGAACAGCTCCTCCCTCACCGTGCGCTCTCCGTCCACATCGCACTCCTGGCGGAGAAACGCGATCCGTGGGTTGCCCAGCCGGATGATCTGACCGCTGCTGGGTTCCTCGAGTCCGGCGATGATGCGCAACTGGGTGGATTTTCCGGCGCCGTTGACCCCCACAAGACCGATGCGGTCTCCGGCCTTCACCTCCCAGCTCACATCCCGGAGGACCTCTCCGTTCGGGTAGATCTTGCCGACTCGCTCCAGACGCAGCACCGCTGCCCTCCGGGGATGGGATCCGGGACCCTACCAAGGCAGGCAGCGGGGGGGGCAGACTCGTGGGGTTCCACCCCGCGGTCCGATGCAGAGGCGCCTCGAACAGGTGGCCGCCCTGGTGGTGGCAGCCGGTCTGGCGATCGTCAGCTACTGGCTGTTCTTCAGCTGGGCCCAGGGGGGAGGGAAGCGGTCGCAGCCGGCGGCGCCGCCCCTGGTCAGAGACCGCCCCGCGCCTTGAGCAGCCACTGACCGTCGCCGTCTGGGGCCTCGTCCCTGAGAAACCGCTGCACATCCTCGGGATTGACCTGAAGTCCCCGGTCGTCGGCGATGGCCACCAGGCGCTGGAGGGTTCCCTGGGGGTCCTGCAGCGCCTGCCGGAACAGGTCCCTGGTCAGGTCTGCGTCATCGCGGATGTGGTCATACAGAGCACGGGCGTCCTCGAGGCTCATGGAAATCGGCTGTCTTGTTCCAACTGTTGCAGCTCTTATGCCGCGCGGCCGAACATCGATCCGACATAGCGCTGGGTGAGCTGCCGCTCAACCATGCCCTGCTGCATCAGGAAACCGCAGAGGGCCGCCTGCACCAGGCGGTACTGGTCCCACTGCGGATGATCCTCGATGAAGCGAACCAGCGCGGCGTGCAGGGACGCCGGCAGTGGGGTCCGGAAGCTGATCACGGGCTCGGCGACGGCCGCCTCCGACGCAGTGGTGGTCATGGGGGCTGAGCTCGTGGCCGGCATCGCGGGCGGTCGGATCGGTCGCACCAGTTCGCCACGTCGGCCGCCGATCGTCAAAGGCCGGGGGGAGGCAGGGCTGTGGAGCCGTCGCCACGGTCTCGTCGGCGAGGGGCCAGCCGGGGTCAGGGCTCTGCGGCCGGGGCCCGGACCGTGCCCCTTCGTGGGAGGGCGGGCGCTCAGGCGTCAAGCTGAGGATCCGTGGAAACCGCCCATTCCCCAGGGGGCCAGCGGCCGGCCCGGCCCCGCGGGGCTGGCCTGGGGAAAACCACCCCCCAGGGGTGGGGAAAAGCCGCCGCCGCTGTGGAGGACGCGATGCATCAGCAGATCTGATCAGTGCTGATCAGCCGCAGGGTCTCAGGGCGCGATTCAGGCGGCCTGGTCGTGCTGGTCGAGACGGGCCGAGCCCGGAAGCGACTGGGCCTCGTTGCACAGGAGCCTGCGCAGCTGGGCGTAGTTGCGGGCCATCGTGGCTCTGCCGTCCCGCTGGGCACCGAATTCAGCCCGCTGCAGGACGTGATGGAGGTGGGTGAGCAGGTAGGGGCTGAGAACAGCGGAAACGAGGACGTCGTCGCTTGGAGCGGGGGTGGGCATGGCAGGAAGAGCGGGCGCTCCGGACCGGGCCACAAGCCAGGACCAGGCCACAAGCATAGTGCTGGATAGTATCCATGACAGTGGGCGTACACTGGTGGCGAGCCACGCCAGTCGCGTCCAGCTGCCCTCTCTCCGTTGTGGCCACCCGTCAGACCTCCAGCAGCGGCCGCCCCAAGTCGCCCCGCATCCAGGTGGTGCTCTCGGAAGAGCTGCTTGAACAGCTGACGGCAGTCGCCGACGCCGACTGCCGCACCGTGAGCAACCTGGCCCGGGTGCTGATCCAGCAGGGGTTGCAGCAGCGTCTCTCCCCCGCTGGCGGCAGCCGACCCAGGGAGAGCCTGCGCGAGTCCCTGGAGCGCTCCCAGGCCGGAACAGCGCCGCGCCTGCGCGGACGGCCCCGTCGCATCCGCCTGCGGGGGCCCTTCAGGGCCTGATCAACACACCGAGCCGTCCGCCCCGCCGGCAGCCGGTCACGGCCGGATCTGCCGCCGCCACCCCCCGCCAGTGCCACCACGCGAGCAACGCGAAGGCCAGGGCTTCCCGATCCAGATCGGCGATGCCCAGATCGGCGAGGGGACGCACCACCACTCCGCGGCAGCGTCGACGCAGCTCTCCCATCAGGGTGGCGTTGCGGCAGCCGCCACCGGCCACCAGGAGTTCCAGCGGCCTCGGGCCCCGCTCCAGATCGGCCGCCACCACCGCCGCCGTGAAGGCTGTCAGGGTCGCCAGGGCCTCGGCCGGATCCACCGGCCCCAGTTCCTCGAGGCGACGCTCCAGGTCGACGGCTCCGAAGAGTTCGCGCCCCGTGGACTTCGGTGGTGGTTGCTGCAGGTAAGGCTCCTGCAGCCACCGTTCGATGGCCTCGTCATTCCCATGGCCCCGGGCCGCCCAGGCACCATCCGCGTCGAAGCGCAGGCGCCCCTGGCTGAACCGCTGCACGGCCAGATCCAGCAGGGTGTTGGCAGGCCCACAGTCCCAGCCTCGGATTGGGGCACGCCGGTCGGGGCCCTGGCGGGGGGGGAGCAGGGTGAGGTTGGCAATGCCGCCGAGGTTGAGCAGGGCCCGCCAGCCACCGATGGCGGGCAGCAGTGCCCCGTCACACAGGGGAACCAGCGGTGCCCCCTGGCCACCACGGGCCAGGTCGGCACCCCGGAAGTCGCAGACCACCGGCGTGGCCAGGAGTTCGGCCAGCAAGGGACCCTGCAGCACCTGCCAGCTCGCCCCCCGGCGGATCGACTCCGGCGGCCGGTGCCAGAGGGTCTGACCATGGCAGCCCACCAATCGGGCTGAGCCGGCCGGGTCAGCCCGGCGGGCACAGGCGGCCTGGACCTCGGTGATGGCTTCGGCCAGCTCAAGCATGGCCGCAGCGGAACGGGAACTGCCCTGGCCCACCGAGACGATCTCGGCCCGCAGCTCGTCCGGGTAAGGCACATGGGCCGAGGCCAGGATGCGCCAGCGGGGTCGCCGGGGTGCCCCCTGCAAGCGGACCAGCACCCCGTCAACGCCGTCGGCGCTGGTGCCGCTCATCAGGCCAAGGACCCGCATGGGTCGACGTCCGCGCCGGGGGTCAGCGGTTGGGCTGGGGGGTGAGGCGCAGGTAGGGACGCACCTCGGTGACGCCCTTCGGGAAACGGGTGCGGGCCTCTTCGGTGGGGATCGACGGAACCACCACACAGTCGTCACCGTCCTTCCAGTTGACCGGCGTCGCCACCTGATGGTGGTCGGTCAGCTGCAGGGAATCGATCACCCGCAGGATCTCATCGAAGTTTCTGCCGGTGCTGGCGGGGTAGGTGATCTGCAGGCGGAGCTTCTTCTGGGGGTCGATGATGAACACCGAGCGCACCGTGAGGTTGCTGAGGGAATTGGGATGGATCATCCCGTAGAGGTCGCTCACGCTCCGGTCCTCATCGGCAAGGATCGGATAGTCGACCAGGGTGCACTGGGTCTCGTTGATGTCCTCAATCCAGCCTTTGTGGCTGTCGGCACGATCAACACTCAGGGCCAGGGTCTTGACATTGCGCTTCTCCCATTCCGGGCGCAGGCGTGCAACTTCGCCCAGTTCGGTGGTGCACACCGGTGTGAAGTCAGCCGGGTGGGAAAAGAGCACGACCCAGCCGTCGCCGGCAAAGTCGTACAGGTTGATGGGACCCAGCTGGGAGTCCTGGGTGAAATTCGGAACGGTGTCGCCGAGCTGCAGGGCCATGGCCTGGAACGCTGTCAGACCAATGCTGGCACAGCCCGCCGGGCCAGGGCAGGCACCCGGGGCGTTGCCATCCATGGCATGGTGACCCCGGATACACCGCGTCCCTGTGCAGGACCTTCTGCGGCGGTCGACCCATCCGCTGGCGCGTCTGCGGCGCCGCTGGATCAACGACGGCCACCATCGCTGGGCAGACCTGCCTCCCCTTGCCCTCCACGCGCTCTGGCGCCGGCGCCAGGCCGAGGGCGGCCGCCAGGCCCGGCGCACCCTGGCCGACCAGGACACGCCGGGGTTGCTGCTGCTTGAGGCCGGTGCCTGGCCCCGCCCCTGGACCATGGTGCGCTGGTGCCAGGGCCGGCAGGTGCTGGTCAGGGGGCGGGGCGGCCCTGCCGAGCTGAAGGCCCTCGACTGGTCGAGCGTGCTGTTGCTGGCGCCCGGGGTGCAACCGCTGTGGAGTGGACTACCGGCGCTGATGCTCGCCCTGGCGCGGGCCGAGGGCCCGGGCGGCTGGGTGGGCGATGCGCTGGAGTGCCGCCCCTGGCGCCGGCGACCGCTGCTGCGTCCGGGTTGGGATCCCCTGCTCTGGACGCTGGATGCTGACCTTGCCGACCATCTTGTGCTCAGCCGGGAGCTGTGGCCCCTGGTGATCGAGGCCGCCGATGGGGTGAGCTCTCCCTTGCGCCTGCTGCCGACCCTGGGCGGCGGCCGGATTCCCATGGTCAAGCTGCCCTGGGTTCTGGCGCGTCGTCCGCCGGCCCGTGCCGCGGAGCGGCTGAAGGCCGCGCTGGATCGACGTCGGCAACTGTCCCCCCCCGGGCCGGGGCTGACCTACTCACTGGCCCCCAGCCCCGGTCTGCTGCAGCTGCAGGTCGGCCCTGGGTTCCGCTGCCCCTCGCTGGAGGTGCTGATCCCGACCATTCAGGCGCCCCTCGCCAGTGGTGGGACCGCCGTGAACAGGCTCCTGCGTAGCTTTGCCGCCACGATCTGGCCCCCTGAACGGCTGCTGCTGCATCTGGGCGATGACCTCGGCCGGCCCCAGTCCCTCGATCTGGCGGCCAGCGGTTTTCCGACCCGAGTCGCAGACACCCGGGGGCTGCGCAGCGAAGGCTTCCATTACGCCCGCAAACTCAACGCCATGGCCCGGGGCAGCCGGGCTGACCTGCTGCTGTTCCTCAACGACGACGTGGTTGTCACCGATCCTGACTGGCTGCGGCAGCTGGCGGCCCTGCTGCAGCATCAGGGAGGCGGCCTGGTGGCCCCGCTGCTGCTCTTCGCTGACGGCCGGGTGCAGCACGCCGGTGTGATCGGCGGTCTGCTGGGGTTGGCCTCCCACCCCTGGGCCGGAGAGGCCCCGGCCCGGCTGGGGCCGATGGCCCAGGTCCAGAGGGCCTGTACCCTGCTCACCGGTGCCTGCCTGCTCACGGCGCGCAGTGATTTCGAGGCCGTCGGCGGCTACGACGAGAGCTACCCCGTGGAGTTCAACGATCTCGATCTGTGTCTGCGCTACCGGGAGGCCGGTCGTCCCGTCACCCTCGATCCCAGTGCCTGGCTCCAGCACGATGAGGGCCTGAGCCGCGCTGGTGACCCCCGCCGTGAGCAGGGTCGCGAGCGCTTTCAGGCCCGTTGGGGTGAGGTGTTGCGTCACGATCCGGCCGTGCATCCTTCCCTGAGTCGCACCCACCGCCGCTTGCGGCCTGAATGAACGAGATCCGGCTGCTGGCCTTTGAGCTCGAGAACGGCTCCCGGCGCGGCATCTTTCAGGTGCTCAAGGCTCTGATGCTCGGACTGGAGGCGGAGGCCGCGAACCCTTCCGTCCCCGGCAGACCGCTGCAGCTCTCGCTGATGCCGCCCGTGCCTGGGCGGCCGTTCCTTGATCCCCTGCGGGACCCCCTGGCGGCCGGGCGTGGCCCCACGGCGGTCCACAAGCCGCCCAAACCGCTGGTGCGGCGTGTCAAGGCTGTGCTGCTGCCCCTCGATCGCCTCGTGCCCCTGCCCCTCAGCCGGGGGCTGCTCGCCCTTGCCCTGGTCCTGCCGTCCCGCTGCTGGCATGGGCTGGCTCGGTTGCTGGCCCGACGCCCCTCCCTGGCCTACTGGGCCCTGGGCAACAGCGTGCTCGCCTCCCTGCCCGTGGTGGCCAGTGCGGGGCGCCGTCCGGGCCGATGGACCGTGGCCCTGTCACCCAGCCTCTACATCCCCCCGGCCGGTGAACGGCTGGCCACGGTCATCCATGACCTCATCCCTCTCGACTACCCGCGACACCATGGTGAGGAGGCCTGGGAATGGCAGCGACGTCTCGACCATTGCCTCGACTGCAGCGATCTGCTGCTGGCCGTCAGCGAAGGCACCGCCGATCGTCTGCGGCGCTACCGCCCCCGTTGCAGCCCGCGGGTGCGGGTGGTGCGCCCCTCGGTGTCGGAGCAGGGAGTGCCACGGCAGCAGGATCCGCCCCTGGGCCCCACGGACCCCCTGCGGCTGTGTTGCATCGGCTCCCTTGAGCCGCGCAAGAACCTGCATGGTCTGCTGGAGGGGCTGGCCCTGGTGCAACGGGGGGTGATCGCACTGGATGTGGCCGGGGCCGAGGCCGATGAGGCTTCGGGGTATGCCGATCAAATACGCGCCCGGGCCGATGAGATCGAACGCCGGCAGGGCCATCGCCTGCGCTTCCATGGGCGCGTGAGTGCCGAGACCAAGCAGGCGCTGCTGGCCGATGCCCACGGCCTCGTCTACGTCCCCCTGATGGAGGGTGGTGCCCTGCCCATCCTTGAGGCGCAGCTGCAGGGGCTGCCCACCCTGGTGAGTGATCTGGCCGTCTTCCGTGAGCTGGTGGCCGCCGATCGCGCCTACTTCTGCCCCCCCGACGACCCGGTGGCGATCGCCGCCGCGGTGGAGCAGCTCTGGGACGATCTGCTGCGGGCGGCCCCCCGTCAGCCCGATGCCGAGTCCCTGGCGCCCTACGCCAGCCCTCGCCGCTACGCCAGGGCGGTGCTGGCGGCCCTGGCCCGGGGTTGAGCCGGTGGCTGCACCGCTGGCCCTGTTCAACGGCAGCTACGTCGGCGCCCGCCCCACGGGCATCGGCGTCGTGGCGAGGGATCTGGCCGCCCACCTCGATCCGGCCCTGGTGCCGGCCGTCTGGCCCGCCGGCCTCTCCCCCGACGCCGGCAGCCGCGGCCATGCCCGCCGGCTGCTCTGGACCCAGCGGACCTTGCCCGGCCTCTGGCGCCGCAGCGGGGCCGCGTTGCTGCTGTCGCCGTTGCCCGAGGCGCCGTTGCTGGCCGGTGTCCCATCGGTGGTGCTGGCCCACGACCTGCTGCCCCTCCGCTACCCCCAGCTGACCCCGCTGCTGGCCTACCACCTCGCCTACGTACCGCTGGTGCTGCACCGTGCCCGCCACGTGCTCTGCAATTCCGAGGCCACGGCCCGGGAAGTGCACGGGCGTCTTGGGGTTCCGCTCCGGCGCCTCTCGGTGCTGCGCCTCGGATTCGCCGCCGGGACCCTGCGCCCCCTGGGGATGGGACGCGGCTCTGAGCTGCTTGTGCTGGGGCGCCATGATCCCCACAAGAACCTGGTTCGCCTGCTGCGGGCCTTCGCCCTGGCCGCCGCGGCGGATGGCGAGCTGATGCTGCACCTGGTGGGTCCCCACGACCGCCGCTACACCCCCCGGCTCCAGCGTCTCGCCCAGGAGCTGGGCATCGCCGATCGCTGCCGCTGGACCGCCTGGGTGTCTGACGGAGAACGGCTGCAGCTGCTCAACCGCGCCCTGGCCCTGGTGCTGCCCAGCCTCTGGGAGGGGTTCGGTCTGCCGGCCCTGGAGGCGATGGCCTGCGCGACCCCGGTGCTGGCCTCCACGGCCGGTGCCCTGCCGGAGGTGGTGGGCGATGCCGCCCTCCCCCTGGACCCCCGCGATGTGGCCCAGATGGCCTCGGCGTTGCGGCGGCTGCGGTCGGATCCGGGGCTGGCGTCACAGTTGGCGGCGGCCGGGCCGGCCCGGGCGGCCGGTTTCAGCTGGAGCCGATCGGCCCGGGATCTGGAGGGGCGTCTGCGGGAGCTGGCCCGCTGACCATTGCCGGCAGATGCACGCCGCCGGGTCGGTCGAGGCGCAGGCAACGGATGCCGGCGGCGGCGGCGGCGGCTTCGTCGGCGGGCGAATCGCCGATGTGCCAGACCTGGGCGGCCGGCAGTGCGAGCAGCTCCAGGGCCCTGACCAGCGGTGCCGGGTCGGGCTTGGCCGCCCCCACTTCGGAGGACACCACCACCCCATCGAAGGCCTCGCGCAGACCAAGCCGTTGCAGCAGCCGGTGCAGCCGCCGGTCGAAGTTGCTGACCACCACCAGCCGCAGTCCGCGTGAACGCCAGCGGGCCAGGGCCGCGGGCACCTCCGGATAGACGCCCCAGGGTTCAGGACCCGCGAAACGGTCGAAGAGGTCGGCGGCCAGTCCCATCGGCAGCTGGGGAACCCCGACGCTGGCAAAGGTGGCGGCGATGCGCTGCTGCCACCAGTGGCGTTCGGCCTGTTCCAGGTGGAGGGCGGCCGTGCCGGGAAAGGCGAGGGGTGGAGCCTCGCGGTAGGCCTGGAGGAAGGCCCGCTCCAGATCCTCGGCCTCGAGGCTGAGGCCATGGTCGGCCGCAGCCTCCGCATAGATCTCTCCCACCGGACGCCGCAGGCCGATCAGGGTGCCCATGGCATCCAGCAGCAGGGCTCGGGGATGGCTCATGGGCGTGGAGGCAATGGGCCGCGGTCGGCGATCCAGCCCGCCGCGGCCAGCAGGGGCAGCGGACCCGGCAGGCGGGTGAGGTAGGTGAGCCGGCGCAGGGTCTGCGCCGCCGGTCCGGCCAGGGTGAGCCCCATCCCGGTGACGGTGGCCTCGCCCATCCCCAGGCTCAGCATCTCGCCCAGGTCCTTCCACTGGAAGGGCTCGAGGGGGTCGCCGGCCAGGGATCTGCGCAGGTTGGCGGCCAGCAGCTGCGCCTGCTGCATGGCCACCTGGGCGCTCGAGGGCAGCTCCGGGTCGTGGGGTACCAGGGCGTCGTCACCGAGGGCGAAGACACCAGGGTGCCCCTCCACCTCCAGGGTCGGGGTGCAGATCAGCCGCCCCCGGTCGTCGGTGGCGTCCGCCAGTCCAGGCTGCCGCGGCCGGGATCCTGCCGTCCAGACAAGGGAGTCCAGGGGCAGCGACTCGCTCGCCCTGTGCCCGTCGGATTGCCATTCCAGGTCGACCCCCAGGGCCGTCACCCGGCGCACCCGGGTGCCGCAGCGCAGGCGCACATCCCGCCGTGCCAGCGCTTCGAGGGCCCGGTCACGGTTGAAGGCCCGGCAGCCGGCCAGCGCTTCGGGGCCTGCCTCCAGCAGTTCCACCACCGCCCGGCCGGCGAGCAGATCGGCGAGTTTGCAGGCCAGCTCGACGCCGGTGGGCCCGGCTCCCGCCACCGCCAGTCGCTGCAGGGGCCGGGAGCGTTGCCGCAGTTCGTCTACCCGCCGTCGCAGGCGCAGGGCGTCGTCCAGGGTGCGGAAGAACAGAGCATGGTCGTGAACGCCGGGGACGGCGTGGTCGTGATCTTCCGCTCCACAGGCCAGCACCAGCCGGCTCCATTCCAGCCGGCGTCCCCCCGCAGTCGAGACGGAACGGGCCGTGGGATCGATGGCCGTGACCCGGTCCTGCAGCCAGCCGATGCCACGACCGGGCAGCAGCGCGTCGAACCTCGGGGCCACTGTCCAGGCCGGCAGTTCGCCGCTGAGCACCTCGTAGAGCAGTGGTGCGAAGACGAACCGCTCGGCGGGGTCGATGACCAGCAGCGGTGGATGGTCCGCTCGGCGGGCAAGCTCCAGAGCTGTGGTCAGGCCGCCGAAGCCCCCACCCACGATCACGATCGGCGCTGACACGGATCCGTTCGTTTGTGCCGAGCCTAGTGGGACCCCAGGGGCTCCCGCCGCGATGCGGCAGGCTGGGAGGGAAGATGAAGCATCAGTTGACAGCTGTCGTGGACGCGAGCCAGCGGGGGGGCGAGGGGTTGGAGGGGGTGCCATCCCCTCCCTCCGATCTCGATGCTCCGGGTCTGCTGCGCTGGGGGCAGACGAGGTTCGGTGCCGGCTTCGCCGCCACCACCAGCTTCGGCATCCAGTCGGCGGTGCTGCTGCACCTGCTGGCGGGCCTCGACGAGCCCGTGCCCGTCTACTGGATCGACACCGGTTATCTGCATGCCGAGACCTACCGCTATGCGGCCCAGCTCACTGAGCTTCTCGGTCTTGATCTGCGGGTGGTGCTCCCTGAGCTCAGCCCGGCGCGCATGGAGGCGTTGTACGGGTGTCTCTGGGAGCAGGACGACGACCTCAGCCAGGAGACCTATCACCGGCTGCGCAAGGTGGAACCGCTGGACCGGGCGCTCGAGGCCGGCGGAGTGACCTGCTGGGCCAGCGGGGTCAGAGCAGCGCAGACGGACCACCGGGCCGGCATGCGTCCCCTGGAGCAGATCCGCGGTCGCTGGAGTCTGCGCCCGCTGCTGGGCTGGACCAGTCGCGACGTCTTCTATTACATGAAGGAGCACGGTCTCCCCCAGCATCCCCTGTTCGAGCAGGGCTACACCACCGTCGGGGACTGGCATTCCAGCGCCCCTGACGATGGCCAGGGCCGGTCCAGCCGCTTCGGAGGTCGCAGGCAGGAGTGTGGGATTCACCTGCCTTCGCCGCTGGTGGAAGGTGCCGGCATCTGAGCCCCCCCGTCGTGTGCTGTTGATCGGGAACAGCCGCTGGCATTGGGGGGAGAGTGCCGACGGGCGGTTGTGGCGACACTGGGACGGGGAGGCCGTCGCCGATCCGCCGGTGCCCGATGGCTGGGCGGCGGTGGGCCCCCAGCCGTCGATCGCGGCCGACGAGCTCTGGCGTCAGCGGCAGCTGACCAACCGCGATGTTCCCCTGGCTGCCCTCCCCGACCATGTCGGCATCGACCGTGCACTGGCGGCCTGGGGTGCCTGGACCCAGGCCCGTGGTCCCGTGATGGTGGTCGATGCCGGCACCGCCCTCACCCTGACCGTGGTGGATGCGCAAGGACGTTTTCTTGGGGGGAGGATCCAGGCGGGTGCCGATCTGCAGCTGCAGGCTCTGCACCGCGGGACCCGTCAGCTGCCCCTTGCGAGCCTGAGGGACGCCACGTCGGTGGGGGAGCCCTGGCCCCGGGACACCGAAGCGGCCCTGCGCACCGGCGTGGCCGAAGGACTGGCCTCGGCCGTGACAGGGGCCTGGGTCCAGCGTCCCGGAGACCATGGGGCTGTCCCCCCCTGGAGCCTCTGGCTCACCGGCGGCGATGGCC
The DNA here is from genome assembly GCA_049317465.1 of Prochlorococcaceae cyanobacterium. Taxonomy (GTDB): domain Bacteria; phylum Cyanobacteriota; class Cyanobacteriia; order PCC-6307; family Cyanobiaceae; genus CAIQIA01. The sequence continues at coordinate 20,825 of JBMOIF010000009.1, forward strand.
CCTGCCTGGAGCCGTTGCTGCAGCGCCGGGGCCTGATCGTGCGGCACGTCCCCGGGCTGGCCCTGGACGCCATGGCACGCCTGGCAGGGTTCACTCCAGTCCGAGATCCCTGAGGATGTCGTCGGCCATGGTTTCGGCCTTGACCTTCGTGTAGATGCGTTCCAGTCGTCCTTCGCCGTCGATGACGAAGGTGTGCCGCATCATTCCCATGTATTCGCGGCCCATGAACTTCTTGAGGCCGTAGCTCTCGTAGGCGGCCGCCACCGGGCATGGCTCGGCATCGGTGAGCAGTGTGAAGGGGAGGTCGTACTTGGCCACGAACTTGCCGTGGCTGGCGGCGCCGTCCTTGCTCACCCCCAGGACCCGGATGCCCTGGGCCTCGAATGCCGCCCAGCGGTCGCGGAAGTTGCAGGCTTCCTTGGTGCAGCCCGGGGTGTCGTCCTTTGGATAGAAGTAGAGAACGACCCGCTGGCCGCGCAGGTCGGCCAGGGCCACAGGCTGCCCCGATTGATCGGGGAGGGTGAAATCCGGCGCGGGATCACCGATCGAGAGAGCCATGGTCAGGGGCGTTTCAGGCTGGGATGCGGCTGAGCCTAGGCACCCAGGTTCCGGGCCCACGGCTAGCGTCAGCACGCCTGCCGGAACCCGATGCCGAGACCTTTCAGGGTTGGACTCCTTCTTCTCCTTGGACTTCTCGGACTGGGTGGTCTCCTCCGACTGCAGATCCTGCCTCCGCCCCTTGCCCGGGTCGGCCGTGATGACACCTTCACCAGGCTGGAGGCCCGGGAGTCGCTGCTGGAGGTGCGGCAGCAGGCCGCCACACTGCTGACCCTGTTTGTGGGCGGCGAGATCACCCGGCATTACTGGGGAGGTTTCACCCCCTACTTCGATGTGCTGGGCATGGAGGTTCCCCCCAGTTTCGAAACCGATCTGACCGTCAGCGAGGACCGGGCACGCCTGAGCCTTCGGCCCCGTCGCCAGGTGGAGCAGTATCTGGCTGAGGTGCGGTTGTTCGAGAACATGCCCCGCGGCACGGCCTGTCGCGGTCACGGAACGCCGGGGGCGTTCCGTGAGCAGGGTCGCCGCCTGGTCTGCCCGAAAGGATGGACACCCCTTCAGGATCCCCTCGTTCGCCAGGACGCTGTCTCGCCATGAGACCTGAAAGCAACCAGAAGACAGTTGGCGGTTTTCGCTCAGGCAGCTAATTTTTGCATGACGTGTTCCTCACTCCCATGCAGAAGCGCCTTGTTTCCGGCGTTTTCGCCGCCTCCCTCGTGGCTGCTGCCGCTCTTCCCGCCGGCGCCCAGACCAACGTTGTCCGCTGGAACTCCGGTGCTGCCGTGTACAGCACCACCCAGGACAACTTCTCCAGCTTCCTCAAGTCCCCCACCTTCGAAGCTCCCGACCGCGGCCTGACCGATGGCCTGGCCCGCTCCGGCTGGTCCGCCAAGGAAGTCCAGGCTGGCCTCAAGAAGGAGTACAACGTTGATGTCGTCGGCGTCTCCCGCTTCCTCTACTCGAAGGATGGCGTCAAGTTCCTGCAGGATCAGACCCGCAGCTACTTCCCCTACTGGGGCATGAAGAAGACCGCCGTCCAGGCCCTGCGTTCGGCGATCATCCTTGACTCCGTCGACGGCAAGCTGTCTTCCGCCGGCATCATGAAGAACCTGCCGGTCGACTTCCGTCTGGCCGACACCTGCAACACCTTCGACGGCAAGCAGAACATCTGCGCCAAGGGCAAGTGCAAGGGTGATGCCCAGTGCTCCTCCCTGCTCTCCTGGTACGTGTTCCTGCCCGCCTGCATCCAGGCCAACCAGATCGTCGACAAGGAGCCCGTCAAGCCCAGCCCCGTCCGCGGCCTCTGGTGATCCCGGGACAGACGTCCCCTCGGGTTTTTACCCGGAATCCTCACCCCGCCTCGGCGGGGTTTTTTGTTGGCGTTCTTTCCCCGCCAGGACGGGCCGTGATGCGCCGGTGGATCAGGGGCTGTTCGACCCGGCTGCCCAGCCGCTGCCGCCAGCGCTGGTGCAGATCGTTCAGCTCTGGCCCCTCCCCGGCCGGCCCGAGTCGCCATCGGTACCGGGAGGCCGGCCCGAACCATCGGTCCAGCAGGGCGTCTGTGATGGGCAGTGGCACCTGTTCCCGCCACTCCTCCTGGTGCACTCGCCAGCCCCCTTCGCTGAGGGCGGATCCCACCGACTCCCATCCGGCGGCCGCCTGCAGGCCTTCGACCTCGAGCTCCGTCAGCGCTCTCACTGCGGGCGGGAGGTCTGCATCCATGAAGCCGGCCAGCAACCCGGCAGGGCCTGCGGCCGGCCGGCTGAACAGCAGGTCCAGGCGTCCGTCGTGGGTGAGCAGCTGTTCCAGGGTCATCAGCCAGCCCTGGCGGTCGCTTTCGGTGAAGGACACGGGGGGAGCCAGCACATTCCGACCCACCATCCGCTCAAACCGCTGGCCTGCCGGCAGCCGGGACGGCAGCTCGGCCAGGTTCCGGCCTGGCACCTGACACACCAGAGGGGCGATCAGGTCATCGAGCACACCCAGCTGGTCCCTGAGGCCTTCGGCGGTGCTCTCCTCCTCCACCTGCAGCACGGCCCCCCCCTCGGGACAGCCGTCCAGGGCCGGCAGAGCCCAGAGGAGCGAACGGCAATCGAGCACCAGCACCCGCTGCTGACGCTCCAGCGGAATCGAGGCCCAGAAGCGCTGCTGCAGGGTCTGCAACCGCTCCCCTTCCTGGGCCAGCTGGCGCCGCTGCCAACGTTCGAGCAACGGGTCCGCGGGGCCGCTGCTGAGGCTCTCCCCCTGCTCACTGGCCCATTCGGCGGCAGCCGCCAGTTGGGCGGCGCGACGGCGCTGCAGCTGTCCCCGTCGGGCTCCCTCCCAGCCGAGTCGACCGGGTTGCCAGAACACCTCCCCCTGCAGCCCGGCCGGCAGGTAGGCCTGGGCCACCCAGTGCTCGGCATAGGCATGGGGGTAGCGGTAGCCCTGACCGTCCCCGAAGGCCTTGCCGTCCCTGTGGCCATCGCGCAGATGTGACGGCACGGCGCTGGTCTTTTCCTGCCGCACGCGCCGGACGGCATCGAAGAACCCCAGGGTGCTGTTGCTCTTCTCGGTGGAAGCCAGATAAAGGGTGGCCTGCACCAGCGGGTACAGCCCCTCGGGCAGCCCCATGCGCTCGAAGGCCGCGGCACAGGCTTCGACGACAACGATCGCCTGGGGATCAGCCAGGCCGATGTCCTCGCCGGCGGCGATCAGCAGGCGGCGGAACAGGAACCGTGGATTTTCGCCGGCCTCCACCATCCTGGCCAGCCAGAACAGGGCAGCGTCGGCATCGCTGCCGCGGATGGATTTGATGAACGCGCTGATGGTGTCGAAGTGGGCGTCGCCCTGCTTGTCGTAGAGGACCGCCTGCTGCTGGATCGACTCCTCAGCCACCGTCAGGTTGATTCGGATGGTGCCGTCGGCATCGGCAGGGGTGGTGTCCACCGCCAGTTCCAGGGCGTTGAGCAGCGTCCGGGCATCACCCCCGGCCACGGCCACGAGGTGGTCACGGGCGGCGCCGTCGACCAGCACATCCCTGGCGCCGTAGCCGCGTTCCCGGTCCGTCAGGGCCCGTTCCAGCAGAACCTGCAGGTCTGCCGCCTCCAGGGGCTGCAGCCGGAAGAGCCTGGAGCGGCTCAGCAGGGCCTTGTTGACTTCAAAGAACGGATTCTCGGTGGTGGCGCCGATGAGCACCACCGTGCCGTTCTCGACCCAGGGCAACAGCGCATCCTGCTGGGCTGTGTTGAAGCGGTGCACCTCGTCGACGAACAGCAGCGTGCGCAGACCATGGCGGCCGAGGCGTTCGCGGGCACCGTCGATCGCTTCGCGCAGCTCGCGGATGCCGGCCAGCACGGCATTGAGGCTGGTGAAGCGGCAGCGGGTCGTGTTGGCGATGATCCGGGCCAGGGTCGTCTTGCCGGTTCCCGGCGGGCCATGGAGGATCAGGCTGCCGATGCGGTCGGCGCTGATGGCCCGGCGCAGCAGACGTCCGGGCCCCAGGATCGCCTCCTGACCGACGAACTCCTCAAGGGTCCGCGGTCGCAGCCGTTCCGCCAGAGGGGCGAGCTGCTGACGTCTGGCGTCGGCCTGGTGCTCGAAGAGGTCCATGGCCGTCATGCTGGCGTCTCCGCCGCAGCCCCGGCAGGCTGGAGGCGCCCCGTGATCGTTCCGTGCGCCGCCCCGCGGTCCTGCTGCTGGCTGCTCTTCCCGCCCTGACCGCCTGCCGGCCCCGGACGGCGGAGCCGCCCCCACGGGTGCCGCGGGTGGCGACGGCGGACCTGGCCCCGCACACGTTCCGTGAGCGCCGCGAGGTGGTCTCGACCCTCGAGGCCGTTGCGGATGTGCGGCTGGCCGCCACCTCGGCGGGCCGGGTCGATGCCCTCCCGATCCGCGAGGGGGATGTGGTGCAGGCGGGGGCGCTGCTGCTGCGCCTGCGGGTCCAGGAGCGCCAGGCCGATGTGGGCCAGGTGCAGGGTCAACTGGCGGCGGCCGAGGCCCGGGTGGTGGAGGAGCAGGCCCGGTTGGCCCGCGACCGGGCCAACTACCAGCGCTATCGCTACCTGCAGAGCCAGGGGGCCGCCAGCCAGCAGGATCTGGACACGTACCGCACCCAGGCGATCGCCCAGGAAGCCCAGCTCAAGGCCAGCGAGGACGGGGCCCGTTCCGCCAGGGCCCAGCTGGCGGCCGCTTCCGAACGGCTGCAGGACCGCCTCGTGCGCGCTCCCTTCGCCGGCCAGATCAGTGATCTGCGCGTCAAACCCGGGGATGTGCTGCGGGAGGGTGATCCGTTCACGCGTCTGCTGCGCAACGACCGGCTGCTCAGCCGCATCACCCTGCCCTCGACCCTGGCGGACCGGGTGCAGCCCGGGCAGACGGTGACGCTGGCCGATCCCATCAGCGGGCGGGTGCTGGCCACAGGCGGGGTCAGTTTCATTGATCCCACGGTTGATCCGGCCACCCAGTCGCTGCTCGTCAAGGCGGAGGTGGCCAACCCCGGCGGACGGCTGCGCAACGGTCAGCGGGTGCGGGCCTGGCTCGAGCTCGGCCGCCGCGAGGCCCTGGCGGTACCGTTCCAGGCCGTCACCCAGAGCGCAGGTCAGAGCTTCGTCTACACCCTCGGCCGTGGTTCGGATGGCCGGCCCCAGGCCCTGAAGGTGCCGGTGCGCCTCGGCCCATTGCAGGACGGCTGCTACCCGTTGCTCGACGGTCTGCAGGCGGGTGACAGCCTGATCACCAGCAACCTGCTCAATCTGCGGCACCGTGCCCCGGTCAGGCCCCAGGCCGGGCCGCCCGTGCGGTGTCTTGACCCCGCGGGCGCCCCCCCTTAGGTTGCGGCCCTTGGCTGGGTGGACGTGCCAACCTCTTCTGCCCGTCGACGCGTGACGATCCAGGGGGGGCTGCTGGCTGCGGCCCTCGTGCTCCCCTGCGCCTGCGCCCGTCGTCCGCCGATGGCGGTGGCGCCACCGCCCACCTTCGCGCTGGCGAGTCCCCAGAGCCGGACCTTCCAGGACGAAGCGGTGTACCAGAGCACCCTGGAGGCGATTCGCAACGTCAACCTCTCCGCCGAGATCAGCGGCCGGATCGTGGCCATGACCATGCAGGAGGGGCAGACCGTCCGTCCTGGAGACCTGCTGTTCCGGCTTGACCAGGTGCAGCAGCAGGCCCAGGTCAACGCCACGGCCGCCGAGGCCCGCAAGGATCTGGTCAATGCCGAGCGTTACATCTTCCTCAACAATCAGGGGGCGGTCTCGACCAAGGACCGGGACTATTACGTCACTCAGGCCATCCAGAGCGCCGACAAGCTACGTGCCGACAAGGCCACGCTCGGTTACAAGAACGTGCTGGCGCCCATCGCTGGACAGATCGGCAGCCTTCTCCACAAGCAGGGTGATGTGGTGAATCAGGGTGAAAAGATTGTCAACCTGATCGACAACAGTCAGCTCTGGTTGCGGCTTGATGTTCCGGCCGATCTCTCCAGCCGCATGCGCCTGGGGCTGCCGGTGCTTCTGCAGTCCCCTGACCGCTCCCGCACCCTGGCGCGAGGCAGCGTGACCTTCCTGGGGCCCGCCATCGATCCCCAGAGTCAGACCCTGCTGGCCAAGGCCACCTTCGACAACCCGGACGGCACCCTGCGCCACAACCAGCGGGTGAGCGCCATCCTGCAGTTCTCCAGTGGGGAGAGCCTGGCCATCCCTGAAGGAGCGGTGTTCCTGCAGGCCGGTCAGAGCTTCGTCTTCCGGGCCGTATCGGCGGACGAGGCCCGCCGTGCCCTGGGTCGCCCCCTGCAGCCCGAGCCTCCGGCCGGCAGCCTGGTGGCCCTGCAGGTGCCCGTCACCGTTGGTGTTCTCCAGAACGGTCTGTATCCCGTCAGCCAGGGCCTCAATGCCCAGGACCGGGTGGTGCTCGGCAACCTTGCCCAGTTGCGCAGCGGCATGGGAATCAGGACCCGATGAGCCTCTCCGACACCTTCATCCGCCGCCCGGTGCTGAGCACCGTCTGCAGCATCCTCATCCTGCTGGCGGGGGTGATCGCCGTTCCGTTGCTGCCGATCGAGTACCTGCCCAACATTGCCCCGCCGACGATTCAGGTGAATGCCAGCCTGCCCGGGGCGGATGCTCTCACGGTTGAGAGTGCGGTCACCGGACCACTGGAGGAGCAGATCAACGGCGCCCCAGGCATGGATTACATCACCTCCTACAGCACCAGTGAAGGGGTGAGTCAGATCAATGTCTATTTCACGGCCGACACGGATCCGGCCATTGATCAGGTCAATGTTCTGAACAGGGTTCAGACCGCCAGCCCCCAGCTGCCCCAGCAGGTGAACGCCCAGGGCGTGACGGTGCAGCAGACCGCCAGCAGTTATCTGCTCGTCTACAACCTCACCTCCAGAGATGGCCAGTTCGATCGCAACTATCTGAACGGTCTGTACCAGCTGAACCTGGCCTATCCCCTCAGCCGTGCCGAGGGGGTTGGCCAGGTCAATGTCTTCGGCAGCAGCAATCCGGCCTATCGGCTCTGGGTCGATCCGCTCAAGCTCGCCCGCTTCAATCTGACAGTTTCCGATGTCACCAATGCCCTGCAGTCCCAGAACCGCATTGTCGTCGGGGGCACCATCGGCGGGCCTCCTCAGGATTCCACCAACCGCACGACCTTCCCAATCCTGGTGGAAGGGAACCTCACAACGGTCCAGGAATTCGAGAATCTGATTCTCAGTCGTGGGCCCAGTGGAGCCGCCGCCGACAAGGGACCCTCGGGAGGTCTGATCAGGCTCGGTGACGTGGGGCGCGCCGAGTACGCCTTCCAGAATTTCAATCAGTCGGCCATCGGCACGATCCAGGGGCATCCCTCGGTTGGATTCGGGGTGATTCAGCTGCCAGGCAGCAATGCCATCACCACCGCCAAGGCCGTCAATGCGGTTCTCAAGCAGTTTGAGTCGACCCTTCCCCCCGGTGTGGTGCTGGAGAAGGTCTTCGATCAGACCGATTTCATCAACGCCTCCATTGAAGGGGCTGTGGATGCCCTGCGTGACGCCGTTGTGCTGGTGCTGCTGATTATTTTCCTGTTCCTCCAGGACTGGAAAGCCACCGCGGTGCCTGCCCTGGCATTGCCCATCGCCCTGCTCGGCGCGCTGGTGTTCGTCAAGGTGTTCGGCTTTTCGATCAATGAGCTGACGCTCCTCGGTATCATTCTGGCCACTGGGCTTGTGGTCGATGACGCCATCGTTGTGGTGGAGGCGGTCTCGGCACGGATTGAAGCCGGAGACCGGCCGTTCGCGGCGGCATCCAATGCCATGAAGGAGCTCACCGGGGCGATTCTGGCCACCGCCCTTGTGCTGATGGCGGTGTTCATTCCGGTGACCTTCTTCCCCGGGCCCACCGGGGTCATCTACCGCCAGTTCGCTCTCACGATCGTGTTCGCGATCATCGTCTCGACCTTCAATGCCATCACCGGCAAGCCCCTTCAGGCAGCGTTGCTGCTCGGCGGGGGCAAGGCCGAACCGAAGGGGCTGATGTGGACCGTGATCGGCGGCCTATTCGGCGCCGGATACGGCTGGCTCTTCGGTGGTCTGCCCTGGTGCATCGGCTTCGGTCTTCTCGGTGCTGTCGTCGGCACCTTTCTGGGGCCGATCTTCGCAGCCTTCAACGTTGCCTTCGCCAATCTGGCCAGGGGCTACGCCGCCCTGCTTGGTGCCGCGATCCGTCTGCGGCGCCTGCTGGTGGCTGTGCTCCTGGGCGGAGTGGTGCTCACTGGCATGGCGTTTCTGTCGGTGCCCAGCGGGTTTGTCCCAACAGAAGACCAGGGTTATGGCCTCGGCATCATTCAGTTGCCCCCTCAGGCATCGCTGGAGGCGACAATGGGGGTGGCTGAGCAGGCCCGCCGCATCGTCGCCCGTGAGTCTGATGTGGTGAGCGGCGAGATGATCGGTGGGGCCGGCTTCAACGGCGGTTCACTGAACCAGGGTCTGTTCTTCTTCGGCCTCAAGCCGATTGAGGAACGAACCAGTCCTGATCAGAACGCCAACCGCATCATTCGCCGTCTGAACAAGGCCTTCCAGGCCATTCCTGGCGCCAAGGTCCTGGCGATGCCACCGGCGGCGGTGCCTGGTTTCAGCGCCCAGGGGGGCCTGTCGTTCCAGCTCAATGACCTGAGCAACGGCGGATACAGCCCCACCGATCTGGCCCGCCTCGCCAACCAGCTGATCCAGCGCGCCCTGGCCAGTGGCGATTTTCTGAACCTTTACACCCAGTACGTGAGTGACGCGCCGGTGTGGCGCCTTGAGCCCGATCGCGACCGCATGGCTTCGCTCAATGTTGATTTCGGCACCGCCATGGATGTGCTGGGTACGCTCAATGGAGGCAGTTTCGTCAACCAGACCTACGAGAACGGCCAGTACCGCCAGGTCTATGTCCAGGCCGAAGGGGATCGTCGCGCCATCGTTCAGGACCTCAACAACCTCTATGTTCCGACAGTGTCCGGCCAGCAGGTTCCCCTGGCCAACGTCATCAGGGTGAAGCTCGACAGCGCTCCGCCGATCATCAGTCACTACGACCTCTACCGGACGGTGCTGATCCAGGGCGTCGAGGGTCTCGGCAAAAGCAGCGGCCAGGCCATCGATTCTCTGCTCAACAGCTTCCAGCAGCTGCAGTTCAGCAACATCGGCCAGGCCTGGTCGGCCCTGAGCCGATCCGAGGTGGCCGCCGGCTCCCTGGCGGCCCTGGTGTTCGCCCTCGGTCTCGTGGTGGTCTATCTGGTGCTGTCAGCCCAGTACGGCAGCTACATCGACCCGCTGATCATCCTGATGACCGTGCCCCTGGCCATGCTCGGTGCTCTGGTCTTTCTTGTGAGCATGGGTCAGGTCAACAACGTCTATGCCCAGGTGGGACTGGTGACCCTGATCGGTCTGGCTGCCAAGAACGGCATCCTGATCGTCGACCTGGCCAACCAGCGCATGGAGGCCGGACTCTCCGCCAGCGATGCCGCCCGTGGTGCAGCCGAATCCCGCCTGCGTCCGATCCTGATGACCGCTTCGGCGGCACTGGCGGGCTTTTTCCCGCTGGTGGTGGCCAGCGGTGCCAGCGCCCTGGCCCAGCGCAGTATCGGCTCGGTGATCTTCGGCGGGCTGCTGGTGGCCACGGTGCTCAGCCTCTTCGTGGTGCCTTCGTTCTATGTGCTGATGAAGAATCTCGAGGCCAGCTGGTTCCCCGCCAGCCACAGCGGTGATCCGCTGCCGGAGGGGTGAGCCATGCCTCTGCCGCCTCCTCCAGGCTACCGCCCCCCCGGACCGCAGAAGCAGATTGATCGCCGTCGGATCCTCTTTGCCGGGCTGCTCTATGGCTTTCTGGCCAGCGTGATTGTGCTGCTGGGTCATCGTGCGGCCCGGGCCAACGGCCGGCTCTTGCATGGGCTGCTCGTGCAGCCCCTCCTTGTTGTGGCCGCGGCCGCCGGCGCCTGCGGTGCCTGGAGCGAGACCATGCGCCAGCTGGCGCTGGTGGCCCGCGACCGTCCCCAGGACGATCGCTTCAGGTGATGACGGTGGGCCTGTCCATGCCGGTGCCGTTGCGGATCCCTGCCAGGGCGTCGATGGCTTCGATCATGCCGGCCAGGGCCTGCTGGGGATCCTGGTTCAGGTTGCCGCCGCTCGCCACATAGCGCTCGAGATACACCCGTAGGGTCGCCCCCTGGGTGCCGGTGCCCGACAGTCGCAGGATCACCCGGCTGCCGTCCTCCAGGAGCATCCGCAGGCCCTGCTTCTCGGTGAGGGAGTCGTCGACGGGATCGTGGTAGGCGAAGTCGTCGGCGGTGGCGATGCGGCTGTCGGCGAAGGATTGGCCGGCCAGGCTGCCCAGACGGTTGCGCAGGGTGTCGTAGAGGCCGTGGGCCCGGCCGCTGTCGATCCCTTCGTAGTCATGCCGCGAGTAGTAATGGCGCCCGAAGCGCTGCCAGTGCTCGGCCATCACCTCGGCCACCGTGAGGCGGCGGCGGGCCAGAATCGTGAGCCAGAACAACACCGCCCAGAGGCCGTCCTTTTCGCGGATATGGTGACTTCCTGTGCCGAAACTCTCCTCACCGCAAAGGGTGATACGCCCTGCATCCAGCAGGTTGCCGAAGAACTTCCAGCCGGTGGGTGTCTCGAAGCACGGCAGATTCAGGGCCTGTGCCACCACATCGGTGGCGCTGCTGGTGGGCATCGAACGGGCGACGCCCGCCAGTCCTTCGGCGTAACCCGGAGCCAGGGTGGCGTTCGCCGTGAGCACAGCCAGGCTGTCGCTGGGGTTCACGAAACAGCGTTGCCCCAGGATCATGTTGCGGTCGCCATCGCCGTCACAGGCTGCACCGAAGCGGTAGGCGTCACCCTCCAGCAGCAGGTTGGCCAGGTCGTGGGCGTAAGTGAGGTTGGGATCGGGGTGGCCACCGCCGAAGTCCTCCAGGGGGGTGCCGTTGCGCACGGTGCCCACGGGTGCCCCCAGCCGTGTCTCGAGCAGCTGATGGGCGTAGGGACCCGTCACGGCGTGCATGGCATCGAAGGCCATCGGCCAGTCGCCCCGCAGCAGATCGGCGATCAGATCGAAGTCGAAGAGGCCCTGCATCAACTGCAGGTAGTCGTGAACGCCGTCGATGACCTCCACCTTCAGGCTGCCGATGGCGTGGCGGCCGGGGCCATCCAGGGGGAGGGGCTCTCCGGTCACGATGCGGTAGTCATCCAGCTGCAGGGTGCAGGCATGGATCGCATCGGTCAGCGACTCGGGGGCCGGGCCGCCGTTGGCCCCGTTCACCTTGACGCCGAAATCCCCCTCGGGGCCGCCGGGGTTATGGCTGGCCGACAGGATGATGCCGCCGATGGCCTGATGCCGGCGGATCAGGTGGGATGCGGCGGGGGTGGAGAGGATCCCGCCTGTGGTGAGGATGAGACGGTCCAGGCCGTGGGCGGCGGCCATGCGGCTGATCACATCGATGGCGTGCCGGTTGCCCCAGCGGCCATCACCGCCCACCACAAGGGTGCCCCCTGCCACGCCGGGCAGGGTGCGCAGCACCGCTTCGATGAAGCTCTCCAGGTAGTGGGGTTCACTGAAGCGTCGGCTGCTCTTCCGGAGACCTGATGTGCCGGGTTTCTGGTCCTGGAAGGGCTCGGAGAGGGAGACGCGCTGCAGGGCGCCAGGGGTGAGGGTCACCGGTGGCCGACGAAGGCGGCCCCAACCTATCCCCGACAAGCCTGGTGAACCTGTTTTCAGCCTGACTCCTCCTGGGGCAACCGTTGGCCGTGGTCCCTATGGTCGAGGACAGTTCGACCGAGGCCTGACGCCATGGCGCCGGCACTGCTGCTGCGGGGCATCGCCCTCGTTCCCCTGCTGGTCCTGGTCCCCGGCGTCGGCCGGGCCGCTCCGGCCCTCCCCTTCCCGCAGGCCCTCGAGATCTCCCGTCGGGCCGCCGATGCCGTCGTGCGGCAGACGGGTTCGGAGAACTGCCTGCGGGGCAAGCTCACCAACGCGATGGTCACCCTTTCCGACAGCTGTGATGCGAGCGGCCGCCAAGACACCCTCTGCCGGCTTGCCGATCAGGTGGTGATGGAGACCTCCAGCCTCACCATGACCGTGATGGAAGATACCGCCCAGAAGCTTCTGCGCCTCACGGCCGTGGCTGACCGCTAGGCGGCTGAACGCCGGGAGCCGGTTTCTGCGGTTCCCTGGCGGTGCAGGTTGCCATCAGCTCGTCGGCACGCCGCAGCAGATCTTCCCGTCTTTCGTAGGGGTTGCCGGCCACAGGCACCGCCCTGACCGTCACCGCAAAGGCGTTGTCCTTGCAGAGGGCTGTGACGAAGGGCCTGTCGAGCAGCCGGTCTGCCCGCTGGCGCGCCTGCTGGCAGTCGCCATCGTCATTGCGCTGGGCACAGGCCACCACGGCGTCGTACACGGGTCGCAGGTCGACCCGGGTCAGAGGGTCCTCCTGGGCCTGGGCGACCCCCGCCATCAGCAGGAGGGGCAGCACGGCTCCCGGAAGGTGGGGTGTCACGGGGGTGAGCGCAGGGCCGGGCCAGTCTGGCCGAAGCTGGCCGCTCCGCAGCGCCTGGCCTGACGGGACAGACGCCGCTGAAGCCGTGGCGTCACTCCGAGGCTGGCACCCCGCCAGAGGCGCTGCATCTCCCGTTCGGCCTCCGCCGCCACGGCGGGGGCGTGAATGATCAGCAGGGTCTCGTCGTTGGTGGTGGCGGCGGAGGGGCTCCAGTTGAAGCTGCCACTGATGACCGTCGTTCCGTCGATCACCGCAAGCTTGTGGTGCAGCTTGTCCCCCCGGGCCAGCCGAGGGATGCCGACGGCGGCCAGGGGTTGGGCCCAGGGACGGTTCTGCCGCTCCAGGCGGCAGCGCTGGTCCGGCAGTGTCAGCCCCATCAGATCCAGCAGTTCCGAGTAGCTGCGGTAGGCGAAGCCGGGGTCCACCAGGGCACGCACCCTGACGCCGCTGCGGGCCCGTGCCGCGAGCACGTCGGCGAGTGGCTGGGCCGAGAACACGAACAGCGCCATGTCGACGCTCCGCCGGGCCCCCGCCAGGTGCTGGCTGATCAGGGCCAGGCCGTTGGCCGGATCATCGTCGGCATGGGGCGCGAACAGCACCTCCACCTCCGTTGTGCCGACGCTGACCCGGCGGGTGGACCCCGCGGCCTTGCCCGTTCCGAACTGCCCTGACCACAGCCGTTCGAACTCCTCCCGGAACAGGCCGGCCAGAGCAGTGCTGTCAAAGCGGAAGATGTGGTTGGCGTTGCCGCTGCTGCGCCCGCCGTCGGCATCGCCGTGGATGTCGGAACTGCTGAAGTTGGCCGATCCGGTCACGACCCAGCGACCATCCACCACCAGGAACTTGTGGTGCATGAGCCCACTGCCCCGGCTGCCATCACTGGTGTCGTCGTGCACCGGCACGCCGGCTGCCTCCAGCAACGCCATCGCATCGCCGCGGAAACGCTCGTCGCTGCTCAGCCGGCCATTGCGGTCCCTGTCGGCCAGCGCGGTCAGCTGCTCCAGCCTGTCGCGACCATGGTCGTCGAGTTCACTGACGTGAAGGAGGCTCCAGGGCTGCCGGTAGGTGTTTTCGACGACCACCCGCACCGAAACACCGGCCCGTTGCCGTTCGATCAGGGCAGCGGCGATGCCGGGCAGGGACAGCTCCTGAACCGCTACCACCACCTCGGTACGGGCCCGACGGATCGTGTCGATGATCAGAGCCTCCAGGTCGTTGCCCTCACGCCGGTGTCCCGAGGTGGGGCTGCGGTAGCTCTGGAGTGTGTCGTGGTTGAACGCCAGTTCCACCCCTGCCGGCAGGGGCGGACCCAGCTGTCGCCGTGGGCTGAAGCTGGCCTGGGCCGTGCAGCCAGCAAGGGCAAGGCCCAGCAGCAGCGCAAGGATCGACTTGGGGTGGAAGCTCACCGGGAGCCGAGGATGGGGGGATCCCGTCAGAGTTCCCCTCTATCCGTGCTCAGGCATTTCGGAGAAGCGGAGCATCAGGGCAAACCAAAGGCAGCTCACCACAAGGGTCAGCAGCACCCCTGACCCGATGCCCCAGCGGCTGATCACCAGAGGCACCAGCAGCGGCAGAGAGAGGGAGCCTGCCAGGGGCAGGCTCAGCACCAGCCAGCGAAGGCCGGCGGACGGGGACCGCTTCAGAACCATTCAGCCTGGGCCTGCTCGGGGGTGTTGGTGTTGTCTTCGGGGGTCGAACGGTTGAACTGCAGGGTGATGTTGCGGTTCTGTTCGCCATCGGCCGCCACTGCCTTGATCGGGTAGAGCTGATGACCATCGCGGAAGGGCACCTGAATGCGGAAGGTGCCGTCGGCCGAGAGGGGAACGACTTCGTCGCCGATGGTCAGGGTCGCCGAGGGATCGGTGGCGCCGTAGACGATCAGCTCGGCGTCGGCCACCAGCCAGAAGGCCCTCTGACGGGGCATCACACCGCCGATGCCGCTCTCGCTGCGGCCGCTGGCCCAGCGGCCGATGCCGGAATCGTTGATCGACCGCGACAGGGCTGCGCCTTCCTCACCTTCCTGGTAGGCCTCGGAACCGGTGCCCAGGCGACGCCAGCGGATGGTGGCCGTCTGGTAGAGACGCTCGTGCAGGCTCACGTCACCGGTCTCGACCGGGGTGGGCAACGGCATCGGAGCGGCTTCGAGCGAGAAGGGCACGAACTGGTCGAGGATCTGCTCGCTGGGATGCAGGGCAGGCACCCGGGCAACGGCCGAGAAGGCGAGGGAATACCAGCCGCCGTCCGACAGGCGGAAGCCGAGTTCAACCCGGTAGTCGCGGTCACTCAGGGGGACGGGGAGGTACCACTCGCTGGCGTGGGCGTCGACCACCACCTCCTGGAGGGTGTGGGGATGGCTCGCACCGTCCTGGAGACCCGTCACGTCGGAAACCCGCAGGCAGAGCTGACGGGCTCCCACGGCTTCGGCGGCCTGGCGGCTGGCGTCCGAGATCTCCCAGAACACGTAGGCCCACTGGGGATCCCTTGGCAGAAACACGACGCGGGTGTCTGCCAGGGGAAGGGGGGCGACATCCAGACCTTCCTCGAGTTCCGCCAGGGTGATGGCGGCCTCAACGGAGCCGGGGGCACTGAATTCCTGGCGGTGGCTGATGGCATCCAGCAGCTCCTCCTTCGACTTGCGGCTGTAGAGCGCAACGCCGAGGTCACTGGCCACCCTGCGAAGCTGACGCAGGGTGAGACGGGCCAGGGAGGAGAGGGACTTGGAGACCACGGCTTCCGCTTAAGTTCGGGATCACTCTGACCGGTGTTTCCAGTCGTTACAACGACTCCGGGGGCAACGTCAGCAATCGCTGATCCGTCTCGGGTTGTGACTATGCAGAATATGCAAGATTCTGCGGCGCGGAAGCGGCATGAAAAAGGCGCCCCCTAGGGAGCGCCCATGGCCCAGAAGGGCACGATGGTGTTGTGCTTCAGCGACCCACGCTGCGGTAGGGGACCTTGGCGAGGTAGTTGCCGCCCACACCGCTGGCGGCAGCCGCCGGTGTGCGTAGGGCCGGCAGAGAACGGACCCAGGGCAGATAGTCCTCGGGGAAGCCGCCCCGGCGCTGGCGGGAGCGCTCCGGAAGGGTGCGAGCCGAGCCGGTGTAGATGATCTGCGGGAATCCCAGAATTCCCCTGTGGTAGGCGTCGTATCGGGGGGAGGTGATGTTGAAGGGCGTCTCACCCAGGTCCCTGGAGCCCACCACCCGATTGCGGTGATAAGGCACGGTGTCATACCCGAAATTCTCCAGGTATTCCTGGCTGTCGAGAATCGCGTCCACGACGCCCTTGACGCCCTGGGTCATCAGGACGGCCGACCACGCGATCTCCTCGCTCTTGCCGTGGGTGGGACGGCCCAGCAGCTTTTCCACGAGATGGCGCACCACCTTGTAGTTGCTGTTGAGGTTGTAGAAGCTGCGGGTGAAGGTGTCCGAGAGGCACAGGGAGCGGATGAAATCCCTGACCGTGATCTGGCCATCCCGCAGCTGTGATTCCAGCGTCCGGTCGCGGTCGACCTTGAAGGCATGGAAGAAGATCTGACGGTAAGCCGCCTCGATCACGAAATTCTGGTCTTCGCGATCCAGCGCCTTATCGATGGAGATCGCCTTCGGGTCCTCGTCGGAACCCACGCGGAAGGCTTTCACCCGTGAGTTCTGGGTGGTGGGCGCGTACTTCAGAAGGGGCAGGGCCACGCGTGCTTGGCATCCGTCGCAGCCGATCGTAGAAGTCACCTCCGGCGGCTTCTGCCGACGGGGCACCGGCACTCACAGTCCGTAACCTTCTCGTCGCCGGCCCGGGGGCGCGGCGACCTCACCAGCCCAGCAGGGACACCGCCGCTGCCGCCGCTGTCCCAGGGGCCTGGGGGACCCCGGCGTCGTCGTCCCCCAGGCGGGTCTCGATGCAGAGGCTGGCCGTGTTCGACAGACCCTCGACGGTGCTGCTGCGCAGACGCCGATCCGGCCCCGCGAACCAGAAGCGTTCCACGGTGGTCATGGTTTCGTAACTGGTGCTCAGCCAGAGCTGGCTGCGCTCGTCGAGGCGGAAGCGTCCCGCCACCGGAGCTGTCTCGGCATAGCCCCGATCCCGCAGGAGCAGCCCATGGCGCCCGCCCCCGTCCTCCGGAATCAGGGCAAACAGGCTCTCCCCCTCGTGCTGTTCCCCGGCCTTGTCCCAGGCCATCGAGCCACTCCAGCGCACATGGCAGCCCCCCACCACCGTCGCCGGTTCGTGGCCGTGCATTCGGGCGATGGTCTCAAGCCGCGGGTCCCCGGTCTCGACCATCGCCACCAGGATCAGCGAGCCGCCGGCTTCGGCCTGGCGGTGCAGGAGGTGGTGGCTGCTCCGCTGGGAGCGCCAGCGGCCGGCGCTCAGGCGGAAGAAGCTCAGGGCATCGACGATCGCGTCCATGGGGCGGGGGTCACGGCTCCGGTGGCCCCATGCTGCCGGGTCCGCGGGCGACGGCGGCCGTGGCGACGTCGATCAGCTGATCGACGGTCATGGCCAGGGGGCTCACCCCCAGGCCATCGGCCAGATCCTGGATCTGGATGCCGGCTCCGATGAGCTGATCCACCAGCAGGGTGCGAAAGCGGGTGTCATCGGCCAGGTTGGGCTGGGCCGCCGCCCAGGCCTCCAGCCGGGCGCGCTCGGGCAGGGGGCCCTCGCCGCGGCCTGCCGCATCCTGAAGACTCCGCAGGGCATGGGCCAGCAGCCGCAGGTGCTGCCGTTCGCGCAGGGGCAGAGGAACGGCCTCCAGTCGCTGGGATTCCGCGGCAGTGATGGGGCCGGGCTCAGCCATGGCTCGGGTGAGGGGCGATGCGGAAGCCGCAGGCATGGTCGCCGTCGAGCCGCCAGTGCACCCGCTCCACCGAACAGTCGGGGAAGGTGCGACGGATCAACTGCAGTTCCTGATCGCAGATCAGCGGGAACGACTCCGCCACCCGCGAGACCGAGCAGTGGTACTCATGCAGCAGCCAGGTGCCGGTGACCGGCGGTTCGGGATCGGGCAGGGCATCGGCCACGTACCCCTCCCGTCGCCTCAGCTCCACCAGCTGGCGGATCCGGTCGGCCAGGGGACCGTCACCGATCTGGGCCCTGTAGCTGTCGGCCAGTTGCTCGGCCTGGCTGCGCAGAAGCGCCTGCACCTGGTCGGGCGGCAGTGACTGGCTCAGGGACTCGAGCAGGCCCAGGGCGAACTGCTCGCTGCCGTCGGGGAAACGGCCGCGGCCGGCTGGAGTCAGCCGCCAGCGGTTGCTGGGGCGCCCCGGGCCGAGACTGAGGGGGCTGGCCTCCACCAGGCCCTGTTCCTCAAGGCTGCGCAGGTGCCGCCGCAGCACCTGAACCGACAGGCCGAGGTCGGCGGCCAGGGAGGCGGCGGTGGCCTCGCCCTGGCGAAGCAGCAGGGTCAGGGTCGCCTCGTGGGTGCCCGGAACTGGCGGGGAGACGGTCATCGGCGCAGCAGGGCCTCAGGAGAGGCTAGGGCTGGGGACCCCGGCAGGTCATACCCTTGCCTTACCCTGGGGAAAGGAAACCGGGGTGTTTCGTAATTCTCCCGCCCCGATCGAAGGTCCCATGGCCGACTCCTCCGAGCCCACCGGGCAGACCCCTGCAGCCTCCGACAGCCTGGAGGTGATTCGGCGGTTCGCCGAGACCTACGCCCAGCGCACCGGCACCTATTTCTGCAGCGACCCCGGCGTCACGGCCGTGGTGCTCGCCGGCCTTGCCCGTCACAAGGATGAGTTGGGCGGAGCCCTTTGTCCCTGCCGTCACTACGAGGACAAGCAGGCGGAGGTCGAGCAGGCCTTCTGGAATTGCCCCTGCGTGCCCATGCGTGAGCGCAAGGAATGCCACTGCATGCTGTTTCTGACCGAGGACAACCCCTTCCGCGGGGAGAAGCAGACCATCTCCATCGAGGAGATCCAGTCCCTCAGCGCCGGCTGACCCCTCTCCGATGACTGCCCTGCCCCTCAGCGATGCCTCCAGCGCCGGCAGCGGCGCCACCGTCAATGCCGGTGTCAGTGCCGGTGTCGATGCCCTCGTGGCCCAGCCCTACCGCTATGGCTTCGTCACCGACATCGAGACCGAGAAGATCGCCAAGGGCCTCAGCGAAGATGTGGTCCGGCTGATCTCGGCCAAGAAGAACGAGCCTGCGTTTCTGCTCGACTTCCGCCTGCGGGCCTTCCGCCTGTGGCAACGCATGGAGGAGCCCGACTGGGCGGCTCTCTCCCATCCCCCCATCAACTACCAGGACATCGTGTACTGGGCCGCGCCGCGGCAGCAGGCGCGCAAGGCCAGCCTCGATGAAGTGGATCCGGTGCTGCTCGAAACCTTCGACAAACTCGGCATCCCCCTCACCGAGCAGAAGCGCCTTGCCAACGTGGCGGTGGATGCTGTCTTCGACAGCGTTTCGATCGCCACCACCTACCGCGAAAAGCTCGCTGAGCACGGGGTCATCTTCTGCTCCTTCGGTGAGGCGGTGGCTGAGCATCCTGATCTGATCGAGCGCTGGCTGGGCTCGGTGGTGCCGATCGCTGACAATTACTTCGCAGCCCTCAATTCTGCTGTCTTCAGTGACGGATCCTTCGTCTACATTCCCCGCGGGGTGACCTGCCCCATGGATCTGTCGACCTACTTCCGCATCAACAGTGGCGACACCGGCCAGTTTGAACGCACCCTGATTGTGGCCGAGGAGGGGGCTTCGGTCACCTACTTAGAGGGTTGCACGGCGCCGATGTTCGACACCAACCAGCTCCATGCTGCCGTGGTTGAGCTGGTGGCCCTTGATGATGCCAACATCCGCTACTCAACGGTTCAGAACTGGTACGCCGGAGATGAGAATGGCAAAGGCGGTATTTACAACTTTGTGACCAAACGAGGCCTCTGCAAGGGGGCCCGCAGCCACATCAGCTGGACCCAGGTGGAAACCGGCTCGGCCATCACATGGAAATACCCCAGTTGTGTGCTGGTGGGAGAGGACTCGGTCGGGGAGTTCTATTCCGTGGCTCTGACCAACAACCGTCAGCAGGCCGACACCGGCACCAAGATGGTCCATGTCGGTCCCCGCACCCGTTCCACCATCGTCAGCAAGGGCATCAGCGCCGGGCGTTCCAGCAACAGCTACCGCGGTCTGGTTCAGATGGGCCCCCGCGCCGTCGGTGCCCGCAACTACAGCCAGTGCGACTCGATGCTGATCGGCGACCAGGCGGCGGCGAACACGTACCCCACCATCCGATCGCAGCAGCCCGAGGCCATCGTCGAGCACGAAGCCAGCACCTGTCGCCTCTCGGAAGATCAGCTCTTCTATCTCCAGAGCCGGGGAATCGCCTTCGAGGAGGCGGTGTCGATGATGGTCAGCGGCTTTTGCCGAGATGTCTTCAGCCAGTTGCCGCTTGAGTTCGCCGCCGAGGCCGACAAGCTGCTGGCCCTCAAGCTCGAGGGATCCGTGGGCTGAGCCCGCTCCGACGCTCCCCTTCCTCCATTCCCCTCTGCCCGTCCGGTGACCTCTCCCTCCGTGTCCGACCGTCCTCCCCTGC
Source organism: Prochlorococcaceae cyanobacterium (assembly GCA_049317465.1). Taxonomy (GTDB): domain Bacteria; phylum Cyanobacteriota; class Cyanobacteriia; order PCC-6307; family Cyanobiaceae; genus CAIQIA01. The sequence continues at coordinate 40,900 of JBMOIF010000009.1, forward strand.
TCGAGATCACTGGCCTCCGCGCAGCCGTCGGCGACCTCGAGATCCTGCGCGGGGTCGATCTCTGCGTGCATGCCGGCGAGATCCATGCCGTCATGGGACGCAACGGCAGCGGCAAGAGCACCCTGTCGAAGGTCATCGCGGGTCATCCCTCCTATCGGATCACCGCCGGCCGGATCCTGTTCCGGGGTGAGGATGTGGCCGACCTCACGCCGGAGGAGCGGGCCCGGGCCGGCCTGTTCCTCGGCTTCCAGTACCCCGTCGAGATTCCGGGTGTCAGCAATCGCGAGTTCCTGCGCGTGGCCACCAATGCCCGACGGCTCGCCCGCGGCGAGGAGGAGCTGGACACCTTCGCCTTCGACGACCACCTGGAGCAGCGGCTGGCCCTGGTGCAGATGGACCCGTCCTTCCTCGACCGCAGCCTCAACGAGGGTTTTTCAGGGGGAGAGAAGAAGCGCAATGAGATTCTCCAGATGGCCCTGCTTGAACCTGTGGTGGCGATCCTTGACGAGACCGATTCCGGTCTCGACATCGACGCCCTGCGCATCGTCGCCGAGGGCGTCCGGCAGCTGGCTGGTCCAGCCAATGCCACGGTGCTGATCACCCATTACCAGCGACTGCTGGAGGCCATCACTCCCCAGTACGTGCACGTGATGGCCCATGGCCGCCTCCTGCGCACCGGAGGTCCCGAGCTGGCACTTGAACTCGAGCGTCGCGGTTACGACTGGGTCGACGCCGAGGCCGGCCTCGGCAGCCGCGAGGACGTGGCCGTATGACCACCACCCGCGACCGCTGGGCCGAGGTTTTGACCCCCGCATTCATGCCCCGGGAGTGCCGTGAAAGCTGGCGCTTCACAGACCTGGCCCCCCTGCGAGCCCTCGACCCCGGGCGCCTGGCCCCCCGGCCGGGGGCGCCCCCTGACCTGCCGCCGCCGGCCGCTGGGGTGGTGCGGCTCTGCCTCGGGCCCGACGGCGTCACCTTCGCCCCCGACCCGGCGGCCACCCCCTGGCCCGACGGTGTGCGTTGCTGCGCCGTTCCGCCTGCCGTGTCTGATGCCCCAGTCCTGGCCGAGCGGCTGGCAGCGGGTCTGCCCGGGCCTGCCCTGGGTCTCCAGCTGGCCCCCCGGGCCCGGCTGCGGCTCGAGCTGGTCCTCCAGCCAGCCCTGCCGGCGGCGGTGCTGGTCATGCAACTGTGGTTCGACCTGGCTGAGGATGCTTCCCTCGAACTGGCCCTGGGCCTATGGGGGCCAGCCGATTCGCTGCTGGTGGCCTGTCTCGGAGCCCGGCTGGCGGGCGGTGCCGAACTGCTGGAGGGGCAGCGTCTGCAAGGGGCTGACAGTGCCGTCGTTCTGGTCAGCGGGCAGGTGCAGCAGGCCCCCGGCAGCCGTTATGCCCGCACCGCCGTGGTCAGCGGCTGGCGGCTGGCCCGGCTTGAACCGCAGGTGTGTCAGAGCGATGGCCAGGCCAGCACGACCTTCCGGGATCTGGCCCTGGCCCGGGGCCAGGCCACGGTCGATCTCCACAGCCGCGTGCGCTTCGGCGGGCCTGAGGGCCGGCTCGACCAGCTGCAACGGGCCCTCGTCGACGATGCCGCCCAGAGTGTCTTCAATGGTGTCGTGCAGGTGCCCCGCGAGGCCCAGCGCACCGATGCCGCTCAACTGAGTCGTCACCTGCTGCTCAGCCCCCGCGGACGGGTCGACACCATTCCCCAGCTCGAGATCGTCGCCGACGACGTGCGCTGCAGCCACGGTGCCACGGTCAGCAGCCTCAGCGATGACGAGCTCTTCTATTTGCAGAGCCGTGGTGTCGACCGGACCCTGGCCCGTCGCCTGCTGACCCGTGGGTTCTGCCGTCCGGTTCTGGACGCACTCCCCCCCCTGGCCGCCGCCTGGCCCGCTGATGGGCTGACGCCATGACCACCGACCTCGCGATCCTGCACAGGCCCGACTTCCCCCTGCTCGATCAGGAGGTGCATGGGCAGCCGCTGATCTACCTCGACCATGCGGCCACCAGTCAGAAACCCCGAGCGGTGCTTGAGGCCCTCGAGCACTATTACAGCCACGACAACGCCAACGTGCACCGGGGCGCCCACAGCCTCAGCGCCAGGGCCACCGAGGCCTTCGAGGCCGCCCGGGGCACCACCGCCCGATTCATCGGCTCTGCCGATCCCGACGAGATCGTCTTCACGCGCAACGCCACCGAAGCGATCAACCTGGTGGCCTTCACCTGGGCCCTGGACCGTCTCCGGCCCGGGGATGAGATTCTCACCACCGCCATGGAGCACCACAGCAATCTCGTGCCGTGGCAGCTGCTGGCGGCCCGCACCGGCGCCGTGCTGCGCCACGCCGGTGTCACGGCGGACGGGGAACTCGATCTGGACGATCTGCGGAGCCAGCTGGGGCCACGCACCCGTCTGGTCACCCTGGTCCATGTCAGCAACACCCTGGGGTGCCTCAATCCGGTGGCTGAGGTGGCGGCCCTGGCCCACGGGGTGGGAGCCAGGGTGCTGGTGGATGCCTGCCAGAGCCTGGCCCATCTGCCCATTGATGTGGCCACTCTTGGCTGTGACTGGCTGGTGGGCTCGAGCCACAAGCTCTGCGGTCCCACCGGCATGGGCTTTCTCTGGGGCCGTCGCGAGCTGCTGGAGGAGGCGCCGCCTTTTCTGGGCGGTGGCGAGATGATCAATGAGGTCTTCCTCGATCGCAGCACCTGGGCTTCCCTGCCCCACAAATTCGAGGCAGGCACCCCCGCCATCGGCGAGGCCATCGGCATGGGAGCGGCCCTCGACTATCTGAGCGGCATCGGTCTCGACCGCATTCATGCCTGGGAGCAGACCCTCACAGGCCGGCTCTGGGAGGGTCTGGCCCGGATCGATGGAGTGCGCCTCCTCGGTCCGACGCCCGGACGTCAGCCCGATCGGGGAGCTCTGGCGGCCTTCGCCGTCGAGGGGGTCCATGCCCATGACCTGGCCGCCCTGCTGGATGTCGAGGGCATCTGCATCCGCAGTGGTCACCACTGCACCCAGCCGCTGCACCGGCAGCTCGGCCTGACGGCCTCGGCCCGGGCCAGCCTGGCGTTCACCACCACCCCCACCGAGATCGACCGTTTCCTCGAGCGCCTCGACGCCGCCGTCGATCTCCTGCGCGCCCATGCCTGAGGCCGAGGCCGGGCCGCTGCTGTTTCTGGTGGTGCTCGGCGGTCGCGTTGACGGCGGGCTGATCGAGGTCCACGACGCCCGGCTGGTGGCCGGCGCCAGCCTGGAGGACACCTTTCCGACCCTGCGCCGGGATTGGTTCGGTCGCTCCAGGGGCCTCCATCTCGACAGCTGGGCCCTGGTGCGTGGAGTCGATGGCCACGGCATCGCGCTGCGGCCCCAGCCGCCGGCGACTCCGGCGGACGGGGCCGACAGGCTCTGGTTCGTCAATCTGGGCGCCTACGACCCTGCGGCGTTCCACGAGCGCCACCGTTGTGGGCTGGTGGTCGCGCCCTCCGCCAGGGCCGCCCGCTCGAGGGCCCTGCGCCAGCTCCCCCTGGGGGTTTGCCAGCGCCATCACGACGATCTGGCGGCCGTCGATGACTGTCTGGCGGTGGATCGGGTTCAGCACTGGCATGTGCATCTCCGACCGGATCCGGCGTTCGGCACCGGGCCCCTGGAGCCCGACTGGATCGGTTACCGCCGCATCGACCGTTCCTGACGGTCGAGCACCGCGTCGGCCGCGGCTTCGCCGGCCCGGATTGCCCCCTCGAAATAACCGGGCCAGCGGCGGGCCATTTCGGTTCCGGCCCAGACGATCCGACCATGGGGGCGCCGCCAGGCGTCGCCGAGGGCGGTCCAGGTGCCCGGCAGCGGAAAGGCCGTGAAGGCGCCGCCGATCCAGGGTTCGGTTCCCCAGTCGTGCCAGATCAGCTCGGTGGGCTTGCCGGCCATGGGTCCCCACAGGCTCTCCAGTTCGTCCAGCAGGCAGCCCCGCTGGTCGGTGCCATCCATCGCGCCGAAGGCCATGGCGCGGTCGGCGGCGATGAACCCCGCCAGAACCCCTGGCTCCGCTTCCGGCGGTGAGCTGTCGGCCGTCAGCTCCAGCCAGGCCCGTTCCCCGAGGGACAGGCCGTTGCCACCCTCATCCCGCCAGAAGGCCCGCGGATACACCGCGAGCACCTTGACCATCGCCCCCATGGGCCAGCGCTGCTGCAGGGCCGTCTGGTCGGGTGGCAGAGGTGGGTCGAACCGCAGGCGCTGCCGCTGATTCGGGGGCATGGCCACCACCACGGCCCGGCAGCGGTGGTGGGCGCCATCGTCCGTTGTCACCTCGGCTCCGTCGCTGTCCTGCCGGATCGCCACGGCCGGGCAGCCGGTGTGCAGGTCGGGTCCCAGGTCCGCCGCCAGCCGTTCGGCCACCTGGCCGGCGCCGCCCCGCAGCAGCCAGCCTTCGGGCGCCTCCCGCTGGGGGGCGACGGCCTGGGTCCAGGCCAGGTGCAGCAGGGACACCTGATGCAGCTCAAAGCCCCCTGACCCCCCGACCCGACCCAGCCACTGCAGGGGCAGCTGAGCGGCGGCCGAAGCACCGAGCTCCTGCAGCCACCCTGCGGCCGTGATCGTGTCAAGGGCGAGGGCATCGGGGCTGCGCCAGGGTTCGTCCGGGTCGATCCTCTCCACCAGCTGGCGGAACCGCTGTTCCACGGCCCTGGCCTCGTCCTGCTCGTGGGGCGCCAGGGGCAGGTCATCGGGTTCAAAGAAGAGCAGGGTCTCGTCGTAGGCAGCCCCCAGGCGTGCCCGCCGGACTTTCCCCTGCCAGCGGAACAGGCCCTCACCGTCATAGAAGCTCCTGAAACGTTCCAGGCCCAGCCCGTTCACCAGGGCCTCGAAACGGGTGTGGGTGTCGCCTCCCCACTGGCCGCCCAGGTCAACGGTCACTCCGCAGTCGAGTCGCCGCCGCCGCATGCGGCCGCCGGCCGTCGGGGCCGCCTCCAGCACCCGCACCGTCCGTCCGGCGGCCTGCAGGCGCCGGGCTGCCACCAGGCCCGACAGGCCGGCCCCCACCACCACCGCATCGAGCATGGGGCTCCGCCGCGACTGTTCCCAGTGTGGACGGCAGGACATGATCGAGGCAGAGACCCCCCGCCGGCATGAACATCGACGGTCGCCCCTGGCGCACCATCTGGCTTGAACCCGATGGCCTTGCCGTGGGGGTCATCGACCAGACCCGCCTGCCCCACGCCTTCGAGACCCGTCGCCTCGACAGCCTCGAGGCGGCCGCGACGGCCATCCGCACGATGGTGGTGCGCGGGGCACCGCTGATCGGTGTCACCGGGGCCTACGGGCTGATGCTGGCGTTGCAGGCGGATCCGTCGGATGACGCCCTGGTGGCGGCCGAGGCCACGTTGCTGGCCACCCGCCCCACGGCGGTGAACCTGGCCTGGGCCCTCGAGCGCACCCGCCGGCGGGTGCAGGCCCTGCCCCCCGCCGAACGGGCCGCTGCCGCCGCCGTTGAGGCCGCCGCCATCGCCGATGAGGACGTGGCCATGTGCGAGGCCATCGGTGACCACGGCCTGGCCGAGTTCCGCCGCCTGAACGGGGCCCTGCCCCCCGAGCGGCAGGGGCAGCCGCTGCAGGTGCTGACCCACTGCAATGCCGGCTGGCTGGCCACCGTCGACTGGGGCACGGCCCTGGCGCCGATCTACAAGGCCCACCGGGCGGGGCTGCCCATCCATGTGTGGGTTGACGAGACCCGCCCCCGCAACCAGGGGGCGAGCCTCACCGCCTATGAACTGGGGCGCGAAGGGGTTCCCCACACGGTCATCGTCGACAACGCCGGCGGCCACCTGATGCAGCACGGTCGTGTGGATGCGGTGATCGTCGGCACCGACCGCACCACCCGCCGGGGGGATGTGTGCAACAAGATCGGCACCTACCTCAAGGCCCTGGCGGCCCACGACAACGGCGTGCCCTTCTATGTGGCCCTGCCGTCCTCCACCATCGACTGGTCCCTGGAGGACGGTCTGGCGGAGATCCCCATCGAGGCCCGTGCCGCTGAGGAGGTGACCCACATCCAGGGGGTCGGCCCGGCGGGGGACCTGCTCCAGGTGCGCCTCACCCCCGATGGGTCCTCCGCCTTCAACCCCGCCTTCGACGTGACACCGGCCCGGTTCGTCACGGCGCTGATCACCGAGCGGGGCCTGGCGCCGGCGAGTGAAGCAGGACTGCGAGGTCTTTACGGTTGAGCAGGGGGCTGGGGTCGCAGGCCGCTGAGGGCCTGGGCCAGCTCAAGGGGGAACAGCACCACCGTGTTCGAGGGGCTGGCTCCGAGGCCGTCGATGGTCTGCAGGGTCCGCAGCTCCAGGGCGATGGGGTTGGAGGCCATGGTGGCGGCCGCCTGGGCCAGGTTCTCGGCCGCCAGCCGGTCGCCGTCGGCCTTGGTGATCGTGGCCCGCTTCTCCCGTTCCGCCGAGGCCTGGCGCGACATCACCCGCTTGAGATCCTCCGGCAGCTCGATGTCCTGCAGCTGGATCGATTCGATCGTGATGCCCCACTGGCGTGACTGGGCCTCGACGGCCGTCTGCACCTGTTCCTGAATCCGTTCGCGTTCCGACAGCAGCTCATCGAGGGTCAGGCCGCCCACCACATCCCGCAGGGCAGCCTGGCTGTACTGGGCGATGGCGAAGCGGTAATCCTGGATCTGGTTGACGGCGGCGGCGGCATCGTCGACGCGAAAGAACACCGCACTGTCGATGCTGGCGGGCACATTGTCGCGGGTGATCACCCGCTGGCTGGGGATGTTCAGCACCTGGGTGCGGGTGTCCAGAAAGCGCACGCTTTCGAGGATCGGGATCACGTAGAGCACCCCGGGGCCCCGCACCCCCTGCATGGTCCCGAGCCGCAGGATCACCCCCCGTTCCCACTGGGCCGCCACCCGCACCCCGCTCACCAGACCGTTCCAGAGCAGCGCCAGGGCCCCCACGGCGGTGATGGCCCCCGGGCGTCGGGGTTCGGGCTGGCCCAGGGCCACCAGGGCCGCCAGGGCCAGCGGCACCAGCAGCAGGGTCAGCCGCAGTCCGCCCCCGAGAGAGACGTGGCCCGGTTGCGGGGCGGCGAAGATCCGTTCCGGGCTCGGGGTGCTGCCCATGGCACTGGGGTCGCTGCCGTCAGTCTGGCCACTCCAGGGCCCGTCGCCTCATCGTGCAGGCTGGTTGTTGTGGCCTGGAGGACGCCCATGGCGGCCGAGGCGCTGACGTCTCTGACGCAGTGGGGCATCCCAGGCCCGTCCAGGGCCGGTGCCGTGGTCAGTCCCTGCGGCCGCTATCGCTATGCCCTCTGGCGTCGCTGGGGGGAGGGGGGCAGGGACCTGCTGGTGGTGGGTCTCAACCCAAGCCGAGCTGATGCCGACATGGATGACCCCACCGTGCGCCGTTGCCTGGGTTACGCCCGGGCCTGGGGCTGTTCCGGTCTGCGGCTGGCGAATCTGTTCGCCTGGCGCAGCCCCGACCCCGGCGAGCTGCGGCGGGTGCCGGACCCGCTGGGGCCCGACGCCGACCTCTGGCTGGTCCGGCTCGCGGCCGGGGCAGGGCTGGTGCTGGCCGCCTGGGGGAACGGGGGCCGCCTGGGAGGGCGTTCCCTGGTCGCCCGGCGACTGCTGCCGCCGCTGCAGGTGCTGCGGCTCACCCGTCTCGGCGAGCCGGCCCATCCTCTGTATTTGCCGGCCTCCCTGCGGCCACGACCCTGGATCCCGGCGCAGGGAGAATGAGGGCCGTGCGCCACCCGGCGATGCCCTCGGCACCCCAGGCCTCCACGGCTCCCCCCAACTGGGTGGCCTCCCGCCATCCCCTCGGCTGGCTGATTGACCGACTGCTGCAGGTGGGGCCCCTGCGGGGGCTGCTGTTCCAGCAGGCCCGACGGTTGATCATCCGCACGGCCGAATCCCGGGGCATCGCCTGGCGGGCCCGGCGGCAAGCCCTGGTGGCTGAGGCGGAACCGCTTCTGAACGCCGTGATCTGCCCAGAGCTGGAGCCACCCCCCTACTACCGGGTGCGCTTCCACGCCTACGACGCCGGCAACCTCTGCTGGGAGGCCGCCGGCGAGGCGGAACAGGCCACCGATGCCATGGCCCTGCGGGTCTGGCCCGACGAGACCCTCTCGCCCCAGGCCGCCCAGCGTCGTCTGCGGGAGGCGATCTTCGCTGTGGTCGCACCGTCCCTCGAGGGGCCCCTGCAGAGGGTTCTCGATGTGGGCTGTTCCGTGGGGGTCGGCACCCTGGCTCTGCGGGACTGGCTGGATCAGCGGGGTGACCGCGGTGCGGTGGTCGAGGGACTGGATCTCTCAGCCCCGATGCTGGCGGTGGCGCGGGTGCGCGACCGCGAGGGCCGCATCGCCGCCTGGCACCATGCCGCCGCTGAAGCGTCGGGCCTGGCAGCAGGCAGCTTCGATCTGATCACCCTGCAGTTCGTGTGTCACGAGCTGCCCCAGTCGGCCACCCTGGCCGTGCTCGCTGAGGTGGGGCGACTGCTGCGGCCCGGTGGCACCGTGGCCCTGGTGGACCAGGATCCGCAGTCGAGCGTCATCCGGCGGCTGCCTGCGCCGATCGCCACGCTGCTCAAGAGCACCGAGCCTTACCTGGAGGAGTACTTCAGCCTTGACCTGCCGGCGGCGCTGCAGACCGCCGGGTTCGGGTCGGTGCGCTCTCAGCCCTGTGATCCGCGCCATCGGGTGGTTGTGGCGCAGCGGATGTGCGTTTCCGCGTGAGGGCCCGCGGCGGCGCCGTTAATCAGGACTTGGGCGTACGACCCACTGGACCCATTCTTCCTTTCCTGAAACCATAAAAACTCTCGTGCTCAAGCCCCTGTCGACCAAGCAGTCCGAGTCAGTCTCGGGGGGCTTCTTCAACGGATTCGCCCTCAACTCGACCGGGACCAAGTCATCTCAGAACACCGGCTTCGTCGGCCTCGGCCTGATCGGCATCGGCCGCATTCTCTGATCATCTGACCTTCACCGTCAGCACGACCCATCCGGAGGCCTACGGATGGGTTTTCCCGATCCACCGCCTGTTTGTGAACCATGCCCCTCGCTCAGCCTTCGCTCTGCCCCCCCGGGCTCCGTCCCCTGACCCCGGAGGCCTGTGAGGCCCTCTCCGGCGGAGCCGTCCGCATGTCCGTGATCTCACTCAAGGCCCTGCTGCCCCGTTTCGGTACCGATGCGGCCGTCACGCCGTCCACGTCGGATCCCGGTGGCTCGACGACCACCAACATCGGCAGCATCGGCACGTCCCTGGTCAGTGTCGGCGCCATCTACCTCTAAGACTCCCGCCGGCCCGGCAGCGCGTACGCTTTCGCATTCGCTCCGGTCTGATGCCGTCGGACGTCTCTGCAGCCACGCAGGCGCAGCTGCGACTTGACCTGGTGACGGTGGCCCGGAGCATGAACGCCTCCGGCATCAATCAAGGCACCTCCGGCAACCTGTCGGTGCGCTGGGGTGATGGGCTGCTCATCACCCCGTCGTCGCTGCCCTATGAGCACATGCAGCCCGAGGATGTGGTGCTGCTTCAGCCCGGCGGCCGTTGGCAGGGACGCCGACGGCCCTCCTCCGAGTGGCGTCTCCATGCCGATGTGCTGGCCCACAGGCCCGATGTCCAGGCGGTGGTGCACTGCCATTCGGTGCATGCCACGGCCCTGGCCTGCCATGGCCTGGCCATACCCAGCTTCCATTACATGGTGGTGATGGCCGGGGGAGCCTCGATCCGCTGTGCCCCCTACGCCACCTTCGGCACCCAGGCCCTGAGCGACCTGGCCCTGGCCGCCCTGGAAGACCGCCGGGCTTGTCTGCTGGCCCAGCATGGTCAGGTGGCCCTGGGCACCAGTCTTGACCAGGCCCTTCGCCTGGCCATTGAGGTGGAGACCCTCGCCCGCATGTATCTGCAGGCCCGGCTGATCGGTGATCCACCCCTGCTGGATGACCGCGAGATGGAGCGCGTGGCGGCCGCCATGGCCGAGATCCACTACGGCGACACGCCAGACCCCCTGCCCTGACCGCAGCCTCTGCGGGCGTCTCCCGAGACTCCTTAGAAGAGGGTCACACTCCGCAATGATCCGTTACGATGACTCTGAGCGGATTGCCGCTCTTCATTCCGTCTCACCTCGGACTCATGCAAACCACGCTCCAGCAGCGCTCCGGCGCTTCGGTGTGGAAC
>JBMOIF010000010.1:0-48415 GCA_049317465.1 Prochlorococcaceae cyanobacterium
CTCGATGACTGGCTGAAGCGCGACCGCTTCGTGTTTGTGGGCTGGTCCGGCCTGCTTCTGTTCCCCTGTGCCTACCTGGCACTGGGGGGCTGGCTGACCGGAACCACGTTCGTGACCTCGTGGTACACCCACGGGATCGCCAGCAGCTACCTGGAGGGCTGCAACTTCCTGACCGCCGCGGTGTCGACGCCGGCGGACTCGATGGGCCACAGCCTGCTGCTGCTGTGGGGCCCCGAGGCCCAGGGTGACTTCGTGCGCTGGTGCCAGCTGGGGGGTCTGTGGGCCTTCGTGGCGCTGCACGGGGCCTTCGGTCTGATCGGCTTCATGCTGCGTCAGTTCGAGATTGCCCGTCTGGTGGGCATCCGCCCGTACAACGCGATCGCCTTCTCGGGCCCGATCGCGGTGTTCGTGAGCGTGTTCCTGATGTACCCGCTGGGTCAGAGCAGCTGGTTCTTCGCGCCGAGCTTCGGCGTGGCGGCGATCTTCCGTTTCCTGCTGTTCCTGCAGGGCTTCCACAACTGGACGCTGAACCCGTTCCACATGATGGGTGTGGCGGGGATTCTGGGTGGAGCGCTGCTGTGCGCCATCCACGGTGCAACGGTGGAGAACACCCTGTTCGAGGACGGCGAAGGTTCGAACACCTTCAAGGCCTTCGAGCCGACGCAGGAAGAGGAGACCTACTCGATGGTGACGGCGAACCGTTTCTGGAGCCAGATCTTCGGGATCGCGTTCTCGAACAAGCGCTGGCTGCACTTCTTCATGCTGTTTGTGCCAGTGATGGGTCTGTGGACGAGCAGCCTGGGCATCATCGGCCTGGCGCTGAACCTGCGTGCTTATGACTTTGTGAGCCAGGAGATCCGTGCGGCGGAGGATCCTGAGTTCGAGACGTTCTACACGAAGAACATTCTGCTGAACGAGGGTCTGCGTGCCTGGATGGCACCTGCGGACCAGCCGCACGAAAACTTTGTCTTCCCTGAAGAGGTTCTGCCCCGCGGTAACGCTCTTTGATGGAAGCTTCCTTCAGGCACGCTGTCTGATTGGTTGCCATCGCCATCCTCCGCTTGCGGAGGATGGTTTTTTTTGGCGTCAGCCGGTGTTGGCCACCTCCACTCTGGAGATCGACTCGTTACGATCCAGGAGTTCAGCTGACAGTGGGGTGAGGAAGCTGTTGCCGGGCCTGCCCGGTCGATCTCCCTCGAAGGCTCCGCCGGTCAGCGCCATTCCATCAGGAGGAGGTGCCCGTGCCCGAGAGTTGTCTTTCCAAGGGTCTGCTGATCGCGGAGAACGCCGTCTGATTCAGAACGTCTCACCCTGATCATCCGGTTTCGCGCCAGAGCGGACCCGGCGAGAGCCCCTGCAGTGGTTTCGGCCGCTGCAGGGGCATCGTTTATTGGCGGGCTGTTCCCAGGGGCAGTGGGAGCACATAGCCGTCGGCTCCGAGGCCGCCATGGGCACCCCCATCCAGCAACCGTCGCAGGCGTGCCTTGTCAGGCCCATCCGCAAAGGGTTGGTAGCTCTCGATCCGTCTCCAAAGGCCGACCACATGGGTGGCGCCCTCCAGCTGCCGCTGCTGCAGCAGGGCGGCATCAACGGTCCCGGGTTGCTGCAGCCAGCCCTTCCGATGGCTCAGATAGAGCAGCGTCGGGTCTCCACCGGTGACGCTCACCAGCAGCGCCCCTGCCGGCGTCTCCCGGCGGACACGCTGGGCCAGGGCCCAGGTGGGATCGCCCGCCGGCCGCTCGCGTCCCCAGTAGTCGACACTCAGAATCAGCAGGCTGGTGGTCAGCACCAGGCCCAACCCCAGCGGCAGCAGCCGTCGCAGGCCCGGACCTCCGGCCTCCGCCAGCCGGGTGCAGCCCAGGCCCACCAGCGGGCAAGCGAACAGCAGCAGCGGCAGCTGGTAGTACTCATGGATATGGCTGCTGGCCGGGGCCAGGGCGCCGGCCAGCAGCACCGCTCCCAGGCCGATCGGCAGCATCCGGGCTTCGGGCGTTGCCGGCAGTCGCCGCCATCCCATCACCAGGGGCACCAGCCCGAGCACGGCCAGGCCGCGCACCGCGAATCGCAGCAGCACATCACCCCAGTAGCCAGGTCCGAGCAGGTCGGCCCAGCTGTAGCGCGAGGCCCTGGCCCCCCAGAACCCGAAGCTCAGACCCGTGCTGCGGTACAGGCCGTGGGCGTGGGCGTACCAGAGGGTCGTGACCGCCACCACCGCCAGCAGCACCAGCCAGGGTCCGGGTCGGCCCACCAGGCGGCGGCCGTGGCGACACCAGCCCAGCCAGAGCAGGGGAATCCCCAGCCAGATCAGCGGCAGCACCTTGATCAGGCTGGCGAGGCCCAGACCCAGGGCCACCAGGGCCAGATCCCGCCTCCGTCCGTGGTCGTGCCAGGCCACTCCCCGCTCGAGGGTGAGGCTGCCGGCCAGCAGCAGCAGTGCCTCCGGTTGCACACTGCGGCCGTAGAACACCGACAGAGGCACCACGGCGAAGGTCAGGGCCCCCCACCAGCCGGCCCCCTCCCCGAGCAGACGGCTGCCAAGCCGCTGCAGCAGCAGCAGGGCGGCGACGCTGCAGGTCAGGCTCAGCAACCGCGCCAGGGCCTCGTGGACCCCGAACAGGTCATAGAGCAGGGCCACCGCATAGGAATAGATCGGAAAGTCGGTTTCGGCGAAGCCGCTGCCGGCTCCGCCCCAGTCGACCTGCGGCAGCCACAACGGCAGGTGCTGCTCGTGGAAGTTGCGCGCCAGACCGGCGGTGTCGGCCTGGCGCCAGCTGTGCACCCCCAGGATCGGCGCCTGGATCTGCACCAGCCGCAGGGCGGTCGCCAGGGTCGCGGGCAGCCACCAAGGCCCCGGCAGGGCTCGGTCGGCCCGGCTCATCAGTAGGGGACGTTCCAGACGAAGCGGGATGAGGCGGCGTACTTCCAGACGAAGTCGACCAGAATCCCGGCCATCAGGGCCAGGATGGCCAGCGGCCCATCATGCAGGCGCGCGAAGACCACCGTCGAGACACCGACGTTGGCGGCCATGCCCAGGGACGACACCAGCAGGAACTTGGCCAGGCCCAGGGCCAGCCGTCGACCCCGCAGCCGTCCCATCCGAAAGGTGAGGGCGTTGTTGATCAGATAGTTGGAGCTGGCGGCCGTGACCACCGCCACCACCTGGGTGGGCAGGAAGGCCAGGCCCGCGTCCCGCAGCAACAGGTAGATGGTGAGGTGCACCAGGGTGCCGCTGAGGCCCACGAGCGCGAAGCTCACGGCCCGCCTCGGCACCAGCCGCAGGGTGGCCGTGTGCACGATCGACACCAGCCAGTCCCACACGATGGCGTTGTCGAGTTTCGAGGCGCCGCTCACCCTTGGCTGGAAGCGCAGGGGAATCTCCTCCACCGTCAGCCGACCCTTGCTCACTGCCAGCAGCTCGTAGAGGAACTTGAACCCGGCCACGTCCACCTGTCGGATGGCCCAGCCGCAGCGACCGGGGCGCAGCGCGAAGAAGCCGCTCATGTAGTCGGTCAGGTGACTGTAGGCGGGCAGGGTCAGCCGGGCCAGGCGGTTGGCCCGCTCCGATCCCTGGCGGCGCGCGGCTGACAGTCCCGAAAGCTGGGCCTGGGGGTGGAACCGGCTGCCCACCACCAGGTCCGCGTCCGAAGCCAGCAGCCGCTGCACGGCCTGCAGCACCGCGGCCGGTTCGTGCTGCCCGTCGGCGTCCATCACCACGGCCACCTCGCCGCTGGCGGCCAGCAGTCCTTCGCGGATGGCACTCGACAGGCCGTGGCGCCCCACCCGCAGGATCAGATGCACCCGCGGATCCTCCCGGCTCAGCTGCCGCACCGCTTCGGCGGTCCCGTCCGGGGAGTCGTCGTCCACCACCAGGATCTCGAGCCGGTAGTGCGGGCCCAGCAGCTGACGCAGGCTGTCGGCCATGGCTCCCACCGAGCCCTGCTCGTTGTAGGTGGCCAGCACCACCGTGAGGCTCTGGGCCGGGGACGGGTCGGTCACGGGGTGGCAGGGCAGCGCCAGAGGCGCCAGCCATCCTGCTCGCTGGCCGCCAGTCGGCAGCGGTGACCCGCCGGCACCGGTACCGGCCCCCCCCCCTGACTGAGGAGCTGCAGGGTCGCACCGGATGGCGTGGGTGTCCGGGCCAGGGGCAGCAGCCGCCGGCCTGCCCCCCAGCTGAGGCTGGGCCGTTCCGCCTGCTGCCACAGGGCGAGGGGCTCGTCTGCGGTGGCCCGGCGGGCCAGGGCCACTGCGGGGCCCACCGGGGCTTGCTCGTTCAGCTCCCAGTGCCAGTGGGGACTCTGCAGCAGCAGCAGCAGCGAGCCCCACCAGCCGGCCACCAGCAGCAGGGCGCCTGTGCGCCGTCGGGCACCGGTGGCGCCGCCGAGGGCCAGGCTCCCCAGCAGCAGGCCCAGTCCTGCCGGTGGCAGCAGCGGCCGGGCGTCGGGGACGACCAGGGCCACCGCCAGCAGCAGGCCGCCCAGCAGGGCCCAGAACCAGGGCAGCCGTCGCAGTACCGGAGCGCCGGGCACCCCCGGCAGACGGGGATCCGTCACCAGGGCCGCCAGGAGGGGGCCCGTCAGCAGGGCGAAGGGCAGCCAGAGGGGGTGGGAATACCACGGCAGCTGGGTGCGCAGGGGCAGCACGCTGACGGCCATGGCCAGCTGCAGCCCCAGGGGCCACAGTCCCCGGGGCTGCCGGCGCTGTTGCCAGGCCCGGGCCATGGCAAAGGGCCACAGGGGCAGCCAGGGCCAGCCCCCCTCCAGCACCTTCAGCACCGGCAGCCGCCAGCCCAGATCGCTGCCTTCGCCGCGACCCAGCAGCACCCGTGTGGCCCCGTCTCCGCCCCACTGCACCAGCGCCGCCCCCCCGCGGCTCCAGAGGTGCAGGCCATGCCAGGCCAGACCGGGCAGCAGTCCCAGCAGCAGCCCCAGCAGCAGCGGCCGCCAGCGCAGGCCCGCCGGCCGTTCCATGGCCAGCAGCGCCAGACCCACCGTCAGGGTGGGCAGCAGCACCGGTCCCTTGAGCAGCAGCAGGCCGCTCCCGGCCAGCCCCGCCAGCAGCGCAGCCCCGCGCCGCTGCCTCCGGGCCCGCAGCAGCTGCCACCACAGCAGGCCCTGGGCACTCACCAGGGCCCCGTCGAGCATGGCCAGACGGCCATGGCGCATGAGCGGCAGCAGGGTGAGGGCCACCACGGCGGCGGCGAGGGCACCGCGGCGGTCGACAGGATCAAGCTCGCGGTGGATGAAGGCGGCCAGGGGCACCACAGCGCTGGCCGCCAGGGCCGGCACCAGCCTCACAACGCCCGGTGGTGGCGGCGTGTCAGCCCCCAGCCAGGGCAGCAGCAGCGGTGCGATCAGCAGATGCAGCCCCGGAGGTTTGTTGAGGTAGGCCTGGCCCCAGTAGGTGGGCAGCAGCAGGGACGCCAGTCCCTGGCCCTGGGCGAGGGACTGGGCCCGTTCCAGGGCGACCCGGGCGACGATGCCCTCGTCCCAGTCGCGCAGGGGCAGCGGCACCCCCGGAGGCAGAAGCAGCAGCAATGCGGCGAGCCAGAGCAGCAGCACCGCCGCAGCCCAGGGGCCCGGACGCCTCATGACCAGCTTGGGTAGTGTCCGCGTTCCTGGACTTTTGTAGCGTGCTGCACGCTTTTTGGACGGTTAAGGCGTAATTATCCGAGCGGCGCGTTGCGCCTCCCTTCTGTGTGTGAGGACCATGAAACCATTCCACAGGCTGCTCCTGGCCCCTGTGGTTCTGGGTGTGGTGGCGCCCCTGGCGTCCCAGGCTCAGTCCCTCGATATGGGCACTGTCAATCGCTACGTCGATCAACAGGACGTTGACCGCATGCGGGCCCTTGAGGCTCAGATGGGTCAGGTGACCAGCGTCAGCCAGTTCTCCGACGTGCAGCCCACCGACTGGGCCTACCAGGCCCTGTCCAACCTGGTGACCAAGTACGGCTGCGTGGCCGGCTACCCCAACGGCACCTTCAAGGGCAAGCAGGCCATGACCCGCTACGAAGCGGCGGCCCTGCTCAATGCCTGCCTCGACCGCGTCACCGAGATGACCGAAGAGGTGAAGCGCCTTCTCAAGGAGTTCGAGAAGGAGATGGCCGTGCTGAAGGCCAAGGTCGACGGCCTTGAGGCCAAGACCGAGGAACTGGCCGCGACCCAGTTCTCCACCACCACCAAGCTCAAGGGTCAGAGCGTCTTCTGGCTCGGCGGCACCAAGTACAACGGCCGCAACAAGGGTGAAAGCCCCCTGGCCAACACCGCCAACGGCCTCGACAACGTCACGGCCTACAGCGACGCCAAGGCCGCCAATGCCAATGCCGCCCTGGCCGGTGGTCAGTTCCGCAATGGCTTCACCTCCACCCCCGTGCCCAACGGACCTGCCGGTCTGCTGACCAAGGGTGCCACCTGGTCCGGCTTCGGTGGTGGTTCGGCGAGCTCCCTGTTCACCAACAGCTCTGACGCTGTTGCTGACCTGGGCATGATCAGCTCCTTCAGTGGCGCTCCCGGCAACAGCCTGGCCCAGGTGACCGCCGGCAGCACCAGCGCCGGTGGTCAGCTCGGTGTGGCCAACCTCCGTTACAACGGGGTCTCCCAGGGTTCCTTCGGCTTCAAGAACAACACCCTCCCCCAGGGCGCTGTTCTTGACTACGGCGTCGTCAATGCCCGGGCCGAGCGTCAGGGCTTCTCGACGGCTCCCATCTCCATCGGCGGCTTCGCCATGGACAACAACGACCTGGCCAACCTGGTCAGCCTCGGCAACAAGTCGCGACTGGCCAAGGGTGCTCCGATGATCACCTACAGCCGTGACATCGCCACCAATCCCTACACCGTCGCTGCCGGTGGTTACTTCCAGAACGCTAACGCCTACCAAGATCCCTTCAACCTGGCGATCGCCGAATATGGCTCCCTGAGCCCGGCCCAGGCTGCCTCCAAGCCTGTGAAGGCCGCCGCCCGCAAGTTCCTGCGGGACCTCTACCGGGGCGATGTGACCCTGGGTGAAGCCGTCAGCTTCAACTACGACGTGCGGCTGGCTCTCGACACCAGCTTCACCGGCAAGGATCTGCTGCGCACCCGTCTGCGCATGGGCAACTTCGGCGGCACCACCTGGGCGGGCAATCCTTACCCGGCCACCGGCGCCGAGGTGGCTTTTGAGGAAGGCGTGGGCGGTTTCAACACCGTCGGCGTTGACAGGATCTTCTACCAGTTCCCGATCGGCAGCAACTTCACCGTCACCGCCGGCCCCCGGGTCCGTCAGGACGACATGCTGGCGGTCTGGCCCAGCCAGTACCCGGCTGACACCATCCTCGACTTCTTCACCTACGCCGGTTCCCCCGGGACCTACACCCTCAATCTGGGTGCCGGTGCCGGTATCTGGTGGAAGGCTGACGGTCTGAGCCTGAGTGCCAACTATGTGGCTGCCAACGGCCGCTTCACCAACAGCGCCATCGGCGGTGTGGCCACCGACAACTCGGCGTCCACCGGCACCGTTCAGCTGGCTTACACCACCGACACCTGGAACCTGACTGCGGCCTACTCCCGCAGCCAGAACGGCGCCTACGGGTACATCCCTGTCGGCACTCCGCTGGCGGGCAACCCCTTCGGTGGTCTGACCAACTACGACGTCAACTCGGTCGCCATCAGCGGCTACTGGGGTCTGATCAACACCCCCTTCATCGGCAAGACCCTCAACTCGGTCTTCCCGGCCAGCTTCCTGCCGTCGATCAGCGCCGGCTGGGGCATCAACAACTACATCGCCACCGACTCGACCTCCATCTGGGGCGTCAAGACCAACGGTGGATCCGACACCGCCACCAGCTCGTCCTGGTACGTGGGTCTGATGTGGGGCGATGCCATCATCAAGGGCAACACCTTCGGCACCGCCGTTGGTCAGCCCACCTACATCACCAGCAACAAGGGCTTCCTCGGCACCGACGAATCGACCTTCGCCTGGGAGATCTGGTACAAGTTCCAGGTCACCGACAACGTCAGCGTGACTCCGGCGTTCTTCTTCATCGAGAACCCCTCGGGTCTCGGCAGCAACAACGCTGTCGGCGGTGTGCTGAAGACCACCTTCCTGTTCTGATCCTTCGTTCAGACAGGCGCGGAGGAGGGGCCACGGCCCCTCCTTTTTTCTGGATCAAAACGAGACCCGTGGGACCAAATCTGATGGCGCCGGCCGAGGGACACATCGGGATCTGTCTGACATGTGTCCCGTCATGCCGGCGAGATCGGGGCCCGTGGGTAATCTCCGAGAGCTGAGGTGTCTGGATGGACTCCGTGTCTGTTCATGGCAAACCAGTTCCCTTCCTCTATTCGGTGTGAGGACCCCATGAAATTGTTCCAGCAGCTGCTGCTGGCGCCTGCGGCCCTCGGTCTCGTCGCCCCCCTGGGCGCCATGGCCGCGGACCTCAACATGGACGGCGTGAACAAGTACGCCGCTTCCAGCGAGCAGGTCACCAGCATCACCCAGTTCTCTGACGTGCAGCCCACCGACTGGGCCTACCAGGCCCTGTCGAACCTGGTCGAGCGTTACGGCTGTGTCGCGGGCTACCCCAACGGCACCTTCAAGGGCAAGCAGGCCATGACCCGCTACGAAGCGGCGGCCCTGCTCAACGCCTGCCTCGACCGCGTGACCGAGATCACCGACGAGCTGCGTCGCCTGATGAAGGAGTTCGAGAAGGAACTCGCCATCGTCAAGGCCCGCGTGGATGGCCTCGAAGCCCGCGTGGGTGAGCTCGAAGCCACCCAGTTCTCCACCACCACCAAGCTGAACGGCGTCGTTCGCTTCGTGATGGGCGATGTGTACCGCGCTGACGGTTACTCCACCTACGGCCAAGGCTCGGCTCTGCGCCGTGCCGCTGCCCTGTACGGCCAGCGCGTCTATGACGGTTCCACCGGCGGCATCCAGAACCGCTCGGTCAACCTGATCGGCGATCCCAAGAGCCAGGGTGAGGCCTACTACTACTACCTCGGTGGTGGCGCGGCCAACGCCCAGAACATCACCGGCACCACCACCCCTGCCGGCACCTCGGCCACCTTCAACGCCAACATCAGCAAGCGTCAGGCCCGTCAGCTGGCCTTCAGCAGCGCCTGGTCGGCTTTCACCCCGGGTACATCCAACCCTGGCGTGAATGCCAACGGTTTCGTGGCCCCCGCTTCCTCCGGAAACATCGCCGGCGCCTCCACCGCCGCCAACGGCGAACTGCTGGTTCCCTCCATCCCCAGCAAGTCCACCGCTGCCGGTGCGCTGGTGACCCCGTACCAGGCCAACCGTATCCGCGCTTCGCTCTACACCAAGGACGGCTTCCAGAGCTTGGTCCGTCCCTACGGCGGCAGCTCTTCGGTGACCGCCCAGAGCCAGTTCCTCAAGCCGGGCACGGCCGTGAACACCCCCCTCAAGGGTGGTGCTCTGTCCCTGACCGATCGTTACGGCAACGACACCGTGCTGCGCATGCAGACCTCCGGGTCCAACAGCAGCAACTACGACTCGGCCAACATTCTGCTCGACACCAAGGACATGAAGTCCCTGGTTTCGCTGGCCAACGCTTCGCGTCAGGTCAAGCAGTACGCCTTCGGCGCCCCTGTAGGCACGACCGGCACCGGTGCTGATCGTTCCCAGAACGTGCGCGTCAAGGCAGCCGGTCAGGCTGACCCGATCGTGCTCGGCACTTCCGCCACCCGCGTTTACACCAGCGCCTGCAACCAGAACGGCCAGTGCGGCACCAGCGGCCTCGCCAACGGCAACCTGTCCGGTAACGGCACCGGTTATGTGGTGGCCCCCGGTGGCTTCGTGACCAACAGCTACGTGTACAACAACGTCATCAACTACCTGATGGCGGAATACGGCTCCCTGAGCGAAACTCAGCGCGAAGTCGGTTACGTGCAGAACGCTGCTGAGAAGTTCGTCCGCAACCTTGCGGCTTACAAGAACAACAAGAACTACGTCGCTGACAAGAACGCCTTCACGTTCGCCCACGACGCTTATCTGAACTTCGACACCAGCTTCACCGGTAAGGATCAGCTGCAGTTCCGCCTGCGCACCAACACCATCTACGGTTTTGGTGATCGTGCTGCCTTCCCCGCCGCCCGTCTCGCCTACGACGGTTCCACCGTTGCCTGGCCTGGCATGGAGAAGCAGGGCGTCTTCGTTGACAAGCTGTTCTACCGCTTCCCGATCAGCAACTACGCCGTTGCCTCGGTCGGTACCCGTCTGCCCCAGGACGCCGTGCTGCCCACCCGTGGCACCTATTACACCAAGGACGCCCTGCTCGAGTTCTTCAACAGCTCCGCTGGTGTGTTCCCCTCCTACACCGGCGCTGGTGCCGGTCTGAGCCTTGGTCAGCTGGGCAACAAGGGCTTCGGCATGAAGGGCGTCAGCTTCGGTATCGGCTACCTCACCCGGGAAGCTGATGCTGCGGCCCCTGACACCACCAACTCCCAGACCCTGGGCTGG
This sequence comes from Prochlorococcaceae cyanobacterium, assembly GCA_049317465.1. Lineage (GTDB taxonomy): Bacteria > Cyanobacteriota > Cyanobacteriia > PCC-6307 > Cyanobiaceae > CAIQIA01. Next base: position 10,456 of record JBMOIF010000010.1, read on the forward strand.
TTCGGTGGCGACACCCGTTTCCGTCTGCCCGTCCAGCTTGCCTGGCAGAGCGACGACAAGAAGTGGCTGTTCTCGGCCAACTACGCCTACGAGCGTGGCCAGAACTCCATGGGTGAAGTGGGTACCCAGCTGGCTCTGAATCCCTTCCTGTACGCCAACCTCAACGAGTCGAACCAGTTCGGCTTCACCCTGGCCTACCAGTGGGACAAGAACTTCAGCATCACCGGTGCCTACGGTCATGCCAGCGTCAATGCCCGCTACGACAGCAGCGTGCTGGGCGTGAAGATGGCCGATGCCGGCGACGCCGCCGTCATGAACAGCTGGATGGTCGCTCTGAACTTCAAGGACGTGTTCCTGAAGGGCAACAGCGCCGGCTTCGCGATCGGTGGTGTGCCCTCGGTCGTCTCCAACGCCTCTGGTTGGAACACCGACGGTGGCATGCCCACCGCTCTGGAGACCTGGTATCAGTTCCAGGTCACCGACAACATCAGCGTCACCCCCGGTGTGTTCTACATCTCGGGTTCCAAGAACTCGGATGGCATCGGTGGCGGTGCTGCCTGGGGCGGCGTGATCAAGAGCGAATTCAAGTTCTGATCCCCTTGTTCACGGTGATGGAGGTCTCCCCGGAGGTCTCCGGATCCTTTCCCACGACCCCCTCCTTCGGGAGGGGGTTTTTTCTTGGCCGCCGTGGCAGGGTGTCAGCGCCCGCCTGACGCCCGCCACCGTGACGCCCGCCAGCCGTGCCGGTGACGATCCGCTCGACCGCGCCCGTCGCCTCTGCGCCCTCGGCCGCGCCGCCGAGGCCGAAGCCGAGCTGTTGGGTCTGTTTCCGCAGCTCCCCCTGCCGCCGCCGGCGCGCTTCGGGCTGGCCCTGGCGCTCTGCAACCTCAGCCTCGAGCGGCTCGAGGCGGCCGAAGCCTGTCTGGAGCGGGTCCGGCGCGACCATGGCGATGATCCCGATTTGCTGGCCCTGCTGGTGGCGGTGCACCGGCGCCGGGGCGAGGGGGGCGTGCTGCTGTCGCTCGCGCCTCGGCTGCAGCCCTTTCTCGATCAGCCACCAACGGCGCTGCTCTGGTTGAGCCTGCTGCAGGACTCCCTGGATGACGACGCCACCCTGGCCTGGGCCGACGGTCTGTGGGCCCGCTGGCCCGGGGATCCTGCGGTACACCAGGTCCTGCGCGACCTGGCCTGGGACCTGCAGGATCCCGCGCGGCTGCGGGCCTGGTGCCATCCCCCCCTCGATGGGCTGAGCCAGGCCCGGCTGGCCTGGCTGGAGGGGCGCGAAGCCGAAGCCCTCAAGGGCCTGCACGCCGGCCTGCAGGGGGGCGCTGATCCTGCCGAGGCGTGGCCGATCCTGCGCGATCTGGCGGAGCGACTGCCGGCCCCGGAACGCCCGGCCTTGGTGCAGCGCCATCGGCCGCTCTGGCAGGACGACCCCGAAGCGACCTGGACGGTGGGACGTCTGCTGCTGGCGGCGGAGCACTGGCAGCTGGGCTGGTCCCTCTATGAAGCGCGACGCTTCGGCGCCTTCCGTGCCCAGATCATTCCGCCGGGCTTTCCCTGCTTCGGGCTGGAGACCCCTCCCCGGGGTCGCCGTGTGCTGCTCTACGGCGAACAGGGGGTCGGAGACGTCGTTCTCTTCTCCTCGATGCTGCCTGACCTGCTGGCCGAGGCCGCAGCCGTGACGCTGCTGTTGCCACCGCGGCTGGTGCCCCTGCTGGCGGCCTCCTTCCCGGCGGCGCAGGTGTGCGACAGCCTCGACAGCGCAGCCCTGACCAGGGTCGATGCCGCCGGCAGCATCGGCAGCCTGGGCCAGCACTATCGCGGCCGCCGCGACAGCTTCACCAGGGCCATGCCCTATCTGCAGGTCCCCCCGTCAGAGCAGCGCCGCTGGCGCGATCGGCTCTCCGCCCTCCCCCCGGGATTGCGGGTGGGCCTCGCCTGGCAGGGGGGAGGCAGCCTCGGCCCCCGCTGGCGCCGCTCGCTCCGCCTGGATCAGCTTGAGCCACTCCTGCGCCAGCCTGGCGTGTGCTGGGTCAACCTGCAGCACCGCCACGACCCGAGCGAACGGGCGGCCTTCGAGGCACGCACCGGGGTGTCCCTGGCGACCTTTGATGGTGTCGGCGACGACCTGCTGGCCACCGCTGCCCTCACCCAGGCCCTCGACCTGGTGATCTGCGTTCAGCAGACGTCCCTGCATCTGGCGGGGGCCCTCGGCACCCCGGCCTGGGTGCTGCTGCCGCGCGTGGCCGAATGGCGCTATGGCATCGCCGGCTCCTCGATGCCGTGGTACGCCTCTGTCGAACTGTTCCGTCAGCCGACCACCGGTTGCTGGGAGCCCGTCATCGCCGACGTCGCGTCGCGGTTGCGGCAGCGCGTCGCCGACCACAATGGGACCAGACCGATCGAACCGCCCCGCAGCGATGCCCATCGCCCCTGACATCACCGCCCTCGTGGGCCGAACCCCACTGGTGCGCCTGAACCGGATTCCCCAGGCCGAGGGTTGCGGTGCCGTGCTGGTGGCCAAGCTGGAGAGCTTCAACCCCACGGCCTCGGTGAAGGACCGCATCGGCGTGGCGATGATCCGTGAGGCCGAGACCGCCGGCCGCATCACGCCCGATCGCACGGTGCTGGTCGAGCCCACCAGCGGCAACACCGGCATTGCCCTGGCGATGGTGGCCGCAGCCCGTGGCTACCGGCTGATCCTGACCATGCCCGACACCATGAGCCAGGAGCGGCGCGCCATGCTGCGGGCCTATGGCGCTGAGCTGGAACTCACCCCCGGCGCCGACGGCATGAAGGGCGCCATCGCCCGCGCCAACGAGCTGCTGGCGTCGATGCCCAATGCCTTTCTGCTCCAGCAGTTCGCCAACCCCGCCAATCCGGCCATCCACGCCGCCACCACGGCAGAGGAGCTCTGGGTCGATACCGACGGGGCCATCGATGCCCTTGTGGCCGGTGTCGGCACCGGCGGCACCATCACCGGCTGTGCCCGCGTGCTCAAGGCGCGTCGACCGGGTTTCCGCGCCGTGGCGGTCGAACCCAGCTCCAGCCCCGTGCTCAGCGGCGGATCTCCCGGGCCGCACCGCATCCAGGGCATCGGTGCCGGCTTCGTCCCCGAGAACTACGACGCTGCGCTCATCGATGAGGTGATCGCAGTCAGCGATCCCGAAGCGATGGTCATGGGCCGGCGCCTGGGCCGTGAGGAGGGTCTGTTAAGCGGTGTCAGCAGCGGCGCCACCATGGCGGCGGCGGTCCAGCTGGGTCGTCGACCGGAGATGGCCGGCAAGCTCATCGTCGTTGTCCTGGCCAGCTTCGGCGAGCGTTACCTCAGCACGCCGATGTTCCTGTCGCCCGATCCCTAGGCGTGGCCGATCCCTACAGCGTGCTGGGGGTCTCTCCCGGGGCCAGCGCCGCAGAGATCAAGGCCGCCTACCGACGGCTGGTCAAGCAGCACCACCCCGACGCCGGTGGTGACGAGGGCCGCATCGTGGCGCTCAACGCCGCCTGGGAGGTGCTGGGGGACCAGGAGGCCCGCCGTCGCTACGACAGCAGCCAGGTGGCCGGGCCCGGGCGGGCCCCATCGGCGCCGGCGCCGCCCCGGGGCCGTGGCGCCGCCGCCGATGCGGCGCTGGTTCAGTGGCTGGCTCAGGTGTACGGACCTCTCGATCGGCTGCTGGGTTCGGTGCTTGACCCGTTCGCGGCCCAGCTTCAGGCCCTGTCCGCCGACCCCTATGACGATGGCCTGATGGCCGGATTCTGCTCGTACCTCGAGGGCTGTCGTGAACGCCTCGACCGGGGCGAGGCCCTGTTCCGCTCGCAGCCCTGCCCCGCCTGCCTGCAGGCCTTCGGCCTGGCCCTGTACCAGTGCCTCGCCGCCGTCCAGGATGCGATCAGCGAGCTGGAGCGCTACACCCTCGGCTACGTGGACGATTACCTGCGCGACGGCCGGGAAATGATCCGCGAGGCCATCCGCCAGCGGCATCGCCTGAACGGTCAGCTGCCCGACCAGCCCTCCAGCTGATCGAGTCGCAGCCACACGTCGGGCACCGGTCGGCGCCAGCGCAGCAGCGCGTGGTCGCCCTGGATGGTCAGGATCTCGCCTGGGCCCTCCAGCAGGTAGGCGGGAGGTTCCGGGGCGCTGGCCCGGGCCTCGAGGCTGCCGCTCCAGGCGGCGGCGTTGACCCGCACCAGGGCTCCCTTCTTCCAGGCGTCCGCCATCGTCGGTGTTGCGCGTCCAGGCAGGCTAGGGGGTCCGTACGCCCGTCGGTCGCGTGGTGGAACTGCCCCTGGCTCTCTACCTCACGGTCTTCGGAGGGCTGCTGATCGTCTCGGTCTTCCTCGACCGCCTGGCGGGTCGCCTGCGGCAGCCGGGGGTGCTCCTGGTGTTGCTGCTGGGGCTGCTTGTCAACAACGATCCCTCCGGCATCCCCGGTCCCCCGCCAACCCTGCTGAGCTACGAGCAGGCCGATGAGCTGGCCCAGGTGGCCGTCGCCGTGGTGCTCTTCCAGGGCGGTCTCACCACCAACTGGCATCAGCTGCGGGCGGTGGTGCGTCCGGGCCTGCGCCTCGCCACCCTCGGATCCCTCGCCTGCGCCCTGCTGCTGATGCTGTTGGTGATCGCCCTCGAGGCCATCGCCCCCGGACTGCTGCCCATTCCCCCGGGCCCAGGCCCGGCCCTGTTCATCGGCGCGATGCTCTGCAGCACCGATGCCTCGGCCGTGCTGGCGGTGCTGCGTCCCCTGGCCGACCGCCTGCCAGGCCGGCTCATCGACCTGATCGACTGTGAGTCGGCCTTCAACGACCCCATGGCCGTGGTGCTCGCCGGGGTGGCCCTGGCCCTCAGCTCGGGTCAGGCCGCTGACGGCGCCACCCTGATCAGCGACATCGTGCGTCAGTTCCTGATGGGCACGATGGTCGGTTTCCTCGGGGGAAGCATGGCCATCCGCCTGCTCGACATCGAGCCCGAGGGCGGCAACACCGCCGGCCAGGCCGTGGTCAGCCTTTCGGTGCTGCTGCTGCTGTTCGGAGGCACGACCCTCATCGGCGGCAGCGGCCTGCTGGCCGCCTACATCGCCGGCCTTGTCATCGGCAACAGCGACACCCTCGATCCCCAGGCCCTGGAGCAGGCCTATGGCGGTTACCTGAAGCTGTCCGAGCTGCTGCTGTTCCTCTGCATGGGGCTGGTGGTGACACCGGTGGCGGTGGTGCGGCTCGTTCCCTGGATCGTGCTGCTCTTCCTGGCCCTGCAGCTGGTCCGGCTGCTGGTGGTGAGTCCCCTGCTGGGCACTGTGCTCAGCCGTGCCGAGGTGCTCTTCGTGGGCCTCTGCGGCCTGCGCGGCGCCGTCCCCATCGCCCTGGCGATCCAGGCGGCGGCGCGCCGGGATGAGGTGGGCACCTGGGGTCTGCTGATGCCACCCCTGGCCCTGGGGGTGGTGCTGCTGGGGCTGCTGCTCCAGGGCACCGCCCTGGTGCCCTTGGCCCGACGGCTCGGGTTAGCGTCCACGCCTGCCGACTGAATCACCGTGCGACTGCTGCTGCTGGGCTGCACCGGGCTGGTGGGCCGTGCCCTGGTGCCGCTGCTGGCCGAGGCCGGCCACGACCTGGTGGTCGTGAGCCGCCGCCCGGCGCCGCCGGCCGCCGGCCGGCTGCTGCAGCTTGATGTGCTCGATCCCGTTGCATGGGCCAGTCAGGGTCCCCTGGCCGCTGCCGTGGCGGCGGTCGACGGGGTGGTGAATCTGACGGGCGAGCCCATCGCCGAGAAGCGCTGGACCCCGGCCCACCGGGCTCTGCTGAGGGCCAGTCGGGTGGAGGTCACCCAGCGGCTGGCGGCCGCCATCACCGCCGCCCCCGTGCCGCCGCAGGTGCTGGTCTCCGGGTCGGCGGTGGGGTACTACGGCACCTCCGTGGATGGCTGCTTCGACGAGGAGAGCCCCTGCGGTGACGACACCCTGGCTGAACTCTGCCGGGACTGGGAGGCCGCCGCCCAGGCCGTGCCATCGGCCTGCCGGGTCGTGCGCCTGCGCACGGGCATCGTTCTGGCGCCGGAGGCAGGCGCCCTGGGCCGCATGCTGCCGCTGTTCCGCGCCGGCCTCGGTGGTCCGGTGGGCGACGGCCGGCAATGGATGAGCTGGATCGATCGCAGCGACCTCTGTGCCGTGATCGCCGAGGCCCTCGCCAACCCCGCCTGGGGGGGTGCCCTCAATGGCACGGCGCCCAGTCCGGTCACCATGGCCGAGTTCTGCGCCACCCTCGGACGGGTGCTGTCGAGGCCCAGTCTGCTGCCGGTGCCGGCACCGGTGCTGCAGCTGCTGCTGGGGGACGGGGCGCGGGTGGTGCTCGAGGGTCAGCGGGTGCTGCCGCGGCGTCTGCAGGCGCTGGGCTTCCGGTTCCGGTTCCCTGAACTCAGCGCTGCCCTCGCCGCTGCCACCAGCCCAGAGCGCCGCTGACCAGGGCAGCCGCCATCAGCAGGCCGATGGCCGGGGTGAAGAGGGGATCCCACAACCGCTGGAACAGCAGGAGCGGGGCATGCAGGCCGCGGGCCTCCAGCAGCACCGCCGCCACGAACCAGACCCCGCCGGCGATCACCAGGAACACATCGGCCACCAGCAGCCGGTCGAGCCACAGCTTCAGCGGTCCGGTCATCGCGGTGGGGCGGCCAGGGCCTCCAGCATCGCCCGGGCGAGACGGTCGCTGCCGCCGCCGGGACCCAGGCGCCGATCGCCCTCCAGCCGGCAGAGCTCCGGCAGGTCAGGGTCGTTGAGCAGCTGCGCCAGCAGGTTTGCCGAGACGGCCAGGGTGCTCTGGGCCCCCACCGGACCGGGGGCGCAGACCACGCCGGGTCCCAGCAGCCGCCTCTGGGCCTCGGCGAAGCCCGCCGTGAACTGGGGGCCGCGACCGGCGAGCTGCAGCACGGGGATGCCCAGGCCCGCCGCCTGCTCCGTGGCGGTGCCGGCCATGGCCACCACGACCTGGCTGCCGACCAGCAGCGGGGCGAACCGGCCCCAGTGCAGGCCCAGCCTCAGGCTTCCGTTGGCCAGGGCCAGGGGGTGACCGTCGGGGTCCGCCTGCAGCTGCCAGTGGCTGCGGCTGGCCAGGGCGGCCAGGGCCTCCGGGGTGATGTCGGCCACCAGGGCGGCCTCAAAGCGGCAGCCTCGGACCTCTGGCGGCAGCTGCTCCAGCAGCTGCAGCATCAGGGCCAGGTTCTCGACCGCTTCCGGCCGGCGGCTGCCGGGGAGCAGCAGCACCTGCGGAGGTGTGTCCGCCGCCGATGCCACCACCGGTTCGGCCCGCAGCCGGTCCATGAACGGATTGCCGAGAAACGCCACCGGCCGCCCCAGCTGCCCGCTGAGATCTTCCGCCGTGAGGGCATCGCGGGCGAACACCGCCCGGAATCGCCGCGAGGCCAGGCAGGCGCCGCAGGGCCATGGCAACCGCAGCCGGCCCTCGTAGTGGCTGGAATAGGCCACGAGGTAGGTGGCCACCGGCCGGCGGCAGCTCCAGGCCAGCAGCACGGGGATCACATCGCCGATCACCACCAGTCCGTCAGCCCGCCGGGCCGCCGACCAGAGCCGTCGGCTGCGCCCCAGCAGGTACAACACCTGTCCCTGCAGCACTTCGGCGAGCCGGCCGGCGCCACTGGTGTAGCCGAGGCCGCCGGTGCTGTAGCTGCGGGTGTGGCCCAGCACCGGGATCTCGGCCCGGCGGTAGGGATCCCCCTCGCCCACCAGGGGGACCGCCGCCACCGTGGCTCCGTGGCGGCGCAGGGCCTGGCCCAGCAGGGCGCCGCTGAGGTCCTCGCCGTGGCCGTTGCTGACCAGCAGCAGCCGCATCAGGCCAGCCAGCCCTGCAGCTTGACCATGGCCGGCCAGCCCGGGCGCCGGTTGAGCCCGTCGGCCATCGACGCCGACAGTTCCCTGGCCAGGTCAGGGGAGAACGCCATCAGGCGCCGCACGAGGTCGATGTGTTCACGCACGCCCTTGGCGCCGGTCTCGAGCATGGCCAGCGACAGATTGATGCGGGCCTGGGGATCCTGGGGGTTGAGCCTCACGGCGGTGCGCGCCGAGCGCAGGGCCTCCGCCGGCTGATCGAGCAGCAGCTGCAACCAGGCCAGGCAGGTCCAGCCGGCGGCCTGGCGCGGGGCCTGGCGGGTGATGGCCTCGAAATCCTCCAGGAGGCCAGGCAGGGGATCACCGGCCTGGTAGCGGTTCAGGGCGTCCTGGAACAGGCCTTCGCCGGGGATCGTGTCCTGCTGGCTGGTCATGGGGCCGGATGGTCGTGCCCTCAGGTTCCCACGGCGCCGGGGCCTCAGACCGCGAACGAGCTGCCGCAGCCGCAGGTCTGGGTGGCGTTGGGATTGGTGAAGTTGAAGCCGCCGCCGATCAGGGCGGTGCTGTAGTCGAGCTGCATGCCGTAGATGTAAAGCAGGCTCTTGGGGTCGCAGACCACCTCGAAGGCGGTGCCGTCGTCGAGGCTGTACGTGTAGCGGTCGTCGTCGTCGTGCACCCCGGCGACATCGATGAAGTCCATCGTGTAGCTCATGCCGCTGCAGCCGCCCGAGCGCACGCCCACCCGCAGCAACCGGCCTTCTCCCTGCTGGGCCAGCAGCACCCCCAGCTGCCGACGGGCGCTCTCGGTGATCAGGATTCCCTTGCCGTCGACGCCGGCCCGGGGCTCGCTGGTGGTCGTGCTGGTCATGGCTGGCGGGGCTCCGCGGTGATGCGGACGGGCTCGTGGGTTCACTCTAGGGAGAACCGCGGCGCGGTCCGGGCGCGCCCCTCCATAGAGTCGACCCGACTGGGACAGGGGCGGTGCGCATCGCGATCGTGGGGGCTGGGCTGGCCGGGCTGGCGGCGGCGGTCGATCTGTGCGAGGCCGGCCACAGCGTTGATCTCTACGAAGCCCGACCGTTCATGGGCGGCAAGGTGGGCAGCTGGGTGGACGGCGACGGCAACCACATCGAGATGGGGCTGCACGTCTTCTTCTTCAACTACACCAACCTGTTCGCGCTGTTGCGGCAGGTGGGGGCCTTCGAGAACCTCCTGCCCAAGGAGCACACCCACCTGTTCGTCAACGAAGGCGGCGACCTGCGGGCCCTCGATTTCCGTTTCCCGGTCGGCGCCCCGTTCAACGGCCTCAAGGCCTTCTTCACCACTCCGCAGCTGGCCTGGGTCGACAAGCTCCGCAACGCCCTCGCCCTCGGGACCAGTCCGATCGTGCGTGGGCTGGTGGATCCCGAGGGGGCCATGGCGGTGATCCGCGACCTCGACCGGCTCAGTTTCCACGACTGGTTCGTGGGGCACGGCGGCAGCGAGGAGAGCATCCGCCGCATGTGGAATCCCATCGCCTACGCCCTGGGGTTCATCGACTGCGAGGCCATCTCGGCCCGCTGCATGCTGACCATCTTCCTGATGTTCGCCACCCGCACCGATGCCTCGAAACTGAACCTGCTCAAGGGCTCGCCCCACCGCTGGCTCACCGGCCCGATCCTGGATCACATCCAGGCCCGCGGCGGCCGTTTGCACCTGCGCCACCGGGTGCTGACGGTGCACCACAGCGAGGAGGGCGGCACGAGCCGTGTCACGGGGCTCACCCTGGGCACCCCTGACGGGGAGGTGCGGATCGAGGCCGATGCCTACCTGGCCGCCTGCGATGTGCCCGGCATCCAGCGGTTGCTTCCCCCGGAGTGGCGGCGCCACCCCCAGTTCGACGCCATCTACCGCCTCGAAGCCGTCCCCGTGGCCACTGTGCAGCTGCGCTACGACGGCTGGGTCACCGAACTGGGCCAGGGCGTCGCGGCCGAGGCTGCCCGCCGGGACCTCACCCGCCCCGCCGGTCTCGACAACCTGCTGTACACAGCCGACGCCGATTTCAGCTGCTTCGCTGACCTGGCCCTCGCCAGCCCCGTTGACTACCGCCGCGATGGCCTGGGCTCCTTGCTGCAGTGCGTGCTCACCCCTGGCGACCCCTGGATTCCGCGCCGAAGCGAAGACATCGTGGCCCACACCGATGCCCAGGTCCGCCGTCTGTTCCCATCGGCCGCCGGGTTGACCCTCGTCTGGAGCCATGTGGTCAAGCTGGCCCAGTCCCTGTACCGCGAGGCCCCGGGCATGGAGCCCTTCCGGCCGGAACAGCGCACACCGGTGGCTAATTTCTTTCTCGCCGGCAGCTACACGCGGCAGGATTACATCGATTCGATGGAAGGGGCCACCATGAGCGGTCGCCTCGCTGCCGGTGCCATCCTGGAGACAGCGGCAGCCTGACATGGGGCACTGGTTGGAGCACACCGTGACGGCCGACATCGCCGCGCCGGTCGAGCAGGTGTGGCAGGTGTGGAGTGACCTTGAGTCGATGCCCCTGTGGATGCGCTGGATCGAATCGGTGGTCACCCTCGACGATCCCGACCTCACCGAATGGACGCTGGTGGCCCAGGGGTTCCGCTTCCAGTGGCAGGCCCGCATCACCGAGCGGGTCGACCGGCAGCAGCTGCACTGGCAGTCGGTGGGGGGGCTGCCCACCCGCGGAGCCGTGCGCTTCTATCCCCAGGGGTCTGACCGCACGGCGATGAAGCTGACCGTGGGCTACGAGCTTCCCGCCATGGTGGCGCCGCTGATGGACGCCGGTCTGCTGGGGGGGCTGGTCACCAGGGAACTGCAGGCCAACCTCGACCGCTTCAAGACGCTGGTGGAACAGCGGGCAGCGGCCCACTAGCGTGCCGGCACGCGTCGCCGTCGCGCCAGGGTGCGTCTGTTCACCGCCCGTCATCTGACCCCATCGACGCTGGTGCTGGCGCTGGCGGCCGTTCTCGGCGGCTGTGCGCCGCCGCCGCCGCCGCCGGCGGTGCTTGTGCGTCGGCCGCCGTCGCCGCCGCGACCGGCGCCCCCAGCCCCCGACCCCCAGCTGGGTTCTCTGCCCGCGCCGGCCGCGGTGCTCGACGCACTGCCCCGGGGCCGTCGCGATCCGTTCGCTCCGCCCCCTTCCACGGCTCCGCGTTCACCGGCTCCGCCCTCACCGGCTCCTCCGTCCCCGGCTCCGGCTGCTGCGTCCCCGGCGCCCACGTCTCCCGGGGCACCGCCCGCCGTGGTCAGCCCCACCCCGGCACTGCCGTCGGTGCAGCTCACGGGCGTGGCCCTGGTGGGTGGGCAGGCGCTGGCGTTCGTCAGCTACAACGGTGACAGCGGCCCGGTGGCCGTGGGCGACCGCGGCGGCGACCGCAGGCCCTGGCTTCCCCGGGACTGGTCGGTGCAGGCCATCGATGTCGCGGCAGGGGCCCTGCGGCTGCAGGGTCCACCGCCCCGCAGCGCCAGCCTCAAGGTGCATCTTTAGGCCAGGGCCCGGGCGCAGGCGTCCACCAGCCCGGAGAGGTCATGGGGATCGGCTTCGGCATCCATCCGCCCCAGCTGTTCGCGGCAGACCCGGCTGGTCTGGGGCCCGATCGACACCACCGCCAGCCCATGCAGCACCTGCGGCCAGTCGCTGCCGAAGCCGGCAGCCAGCAGTCGGGCGGTGTGTTCCACGGTCTTGCCGCTGCTGAAGGCGATGGCGTCGGCGGCGCCCTGGCGCAGGGCTTCAGCGGTGGCCGGCGGCAGCCCCTGCGGGCAGCGGGATTCGTAGGCCGCCACCTCCACCACCCGTGCACCGGCCTCACCGAAGGCCTCGGCCAGCAGCGTGCGCCCGCCGCTCTGCACCCGTGGCAGCAGGATCCGCAGCCCCCAGGCCGACACCGGGAAGTGATCCACCAGGCTGTCGGCCACGAACTGGGGCGGCACGAAATCAGCCGCTGCCCCCAGCTCCTCCAGGCAGAGGGCGGTCCGGCGGCCCACGGCGGCGATGCGCAGGCTGCGGCGGCGGCGGGCGAGGCTGCTCCCGCGCTGACGCAGGCGCGCGTCCACGGCCTGGGCGCCGTTGGCGCTCGAGATCACCAGCCAGTGAAAGCTGTCGAGGTCCGCCAGGGCATCATCCAGGGGCCCCCAGTCGTCCGGGGGGCCGATCACCAGGGCCGGCAGATCCAGCACCACAGCGCCTGCCCGCTCGAACAGCCGCCGGGCTTCCCCCAGCTGCGTCTCGGCCCGGGTCAGCACCACCGTGCGACCTGCCAGTGGTGCCTCAGGCGGCATCGAGGCGCACCAGCTCGCCGGCCCGCTGGGCCAGGTCCTCGGCTTCCTGGCGGCGCCCCTGTTGCAGCAGCAGGCCGATGGCGGTCCGGAAGCTCTCGCGGGCGGCGTCGATGTTGCCCCCCAGCAGCTGCGCCGCGCCGCGGTTCTGGTGAATCTCCGGGTTCCGGGGGGCGAGGGCCACGGCCGTCTCGTAGGCCTCCAGGGCCCCGGCCAGATCCCCGGTCCGGCGGCGGATCAGCCCGAGGTTGTACCAGCCCAGGGCCAGCTCCGGTGCCACGCGGGTGGCGGTGCCGGTGAGCGCGGCGGCCTCCTCCGTCCGCCCCTGGCGCAACAGCAGGGCGCCCAGGTTGAGCCGGGCGCCGAGGGACAGACGCGGCGCCAGGGGCAGCTCGAGGGCGGACCGGTAGTGGCGCTCGGCCTCTTCGGGAGCGTTGTCCGCCAGGGCGATCGCCAGGTGCAGCTCCAGTTCGTAGCGTTCGGCGGCGGCCTCGGCGGGGCAGTGGGCCAGTCCCTCGCGCAGCAGGGCCAGGCCGCGCTCCCGGTGACCTTCGCTCACCTCAAGGCCGCCGAGCTTGGCGCAGGCGTAGGGATCGCCGGGCCGCTCCTGCAGCTCGGCTTCCATGGCTTCGCGCAGGCGCCGGGCCTTGTCGCCGGCGGCCAGCCGGTCGGGGCGGTAGCCGTCATGCACCAGGGCCGGTTCGCTGCAGTCCACCACGCGCCAGTGGGGCTCCTGCTGCCGCAGGGTGATCACGCTGTCGTCAATGCTGCTGTGGTAAGCGCGGTTCCAGCGCAGGGAGGGATGGCGCCGGAAGAGGCGGCTCACCGACGAGTAGGGCGACTGCAGGGCACCGTCCTCGAAGCGCAGCAGATTGATCACCAGCACATCAGGCTGGGCCATCAGGGCCTGCAGCGGCCCCCGCGCGTCCTGCAGCAGCACCTCATCGGCATCGAGCACCAGCACCCAGTCGCCCTGCACCCGCTCCAGGGAGGCGTTGCGGGCCGGTGCGAAGTCCCCTGGCCAGGGCAGCTCCTCGACCCTGGCCCCCGCGGCCTCGGCCACCGCACGGGTGCCGTCGGCCGACCCGGTGTCGAGCACCAGCAGTTCGTCGCAGAACCCCTGCACCGAGGCCAGGCAGCGGCCCAGACGCTCCTCCTCGTCGCGCACGATCATCGCCAGGCTGAGCATGGACCGACCCATCCGGACCCCGAGGTTAGGGGGCGGGTGGTCGGATTCCTGCTGAGTTCAGGCGACCAGGACGTTCAGGTGACCAGGAAGCAGTCTGCCCTCAGGCTGGCGTCCAGGCCGGTGCCGATCTGGGCGAACACCACCGAGCCGCCGGCGCCGTTGCCGTTGCTGTCGTAGGTGAGGGTGCCGCTGCCGGGGTCGTAGAGGATCCGCTGGGCGGCCGTGCTGGCGCTGGCTGCCACGGCGAAGGCCTCGGCGGCCAGGGGGCCCGTCAACGTCAGTTTGCTGAAGATGGCGTTCTCGAGCTCGATCCGGTCGCCCTCGTCGGGGTGGAAGTCGGTGATGGTGTCGCGGTTTCTGAGGCTGTTCAGGGCGGTCTCGAAGCGGAAGCTGTCGTCACCGTCGCCCCCCGTGAGCACATCGTTGCCGCCTCGGCCGCAGAGCCGATCGCCGAAGGCGCTGCCCATGAGCGTGTTGGCACCGTTGTTGCCGATGAGGGTGAGCCCGTTGGGGGCGGCACTGGCATCCACCGAGAGGGCGGTCGTGCCGGTGAGGCTGGCCGTGGCGCCCGCGCCGGTGCCGGTCGTGACGACTTCCAGGCCGGTGTCGTCGACGAACACCACCAGGGTGTCGCCGCTGAGGGTCGAGGCGAAGCGCAGCTCATCGGAGCCGATGGCGCCGCTGTCCTGGACCTCGCTGCCCCGGTGGTGGCTACCGGCGGTGACCAGGTACACATCGCCGCCGTTGCCCCCGTCGAGGCTGTCGAGCCCGTCGCCGCCGTTGATCACGTTGGCGATCGGCGTCGGTTGCTCAACGCCGATGCGGTTGTTGCCGCTGTTCCCGTAGCCGCTCACCGCGGTTCCGGTCAGCACCAGGTTGATGGTGTCCGGGGCCAGCGTGGTCACGTTGACGGGGCTGCGGAACCCGTCGGGCCTCCGTCCGCTGCCGCTGATGCTGGCCAGGTCGTTGCCTGCCAGATCCTGCACCACGCCCGTGGCGTCGTCGGCGGCACTGGGGTCGGTGTAAAGCAGCTCGACCGTCTGGCCGGCCGTCGGTGCGGCCCCGCCAAGGGTCAGGCTGAGGCGAAGGGGGTCGGTGCCGCTGCTCACGGCCGTGATGCTGCGCCGGGTGCCGGCCACCCTGGCGCTGAACAGAGCCGGCGAGAGGCCTTCGCTGCGGATGGCCTCGTTGAAGTCGAGCCAGAGCTGGTTGCCGTCCACGGTCAGATGGTTCAGCACGGGCTGCAACCAGTCGGTGCGGCTGTCGTCGTCGCGCAGCGTGACGGTCACCATGCCGCCATCGGCCGCCACCAGGGTGCCGTCGGCCTGGAGCAGGGTGACGCTGAAGCCCTCGTCGGCTTCCGGATCCCCGTCGCCCTTCACGGCCACCTCGATGAAGCGGCTGGATTCGCCGGGGGCGAAGGCCAGGGTCCCTTCCGGCAGCACGTCGCCGACGAAGTCGGCCCCATCCACCGGATTGGGACCGGAGCCTTGCACCGCCCAGGCCACGGAACAGGGGGCCGAGAGGTCGCCGCGGCGGTTGACCACGAAGGAGAGCCGGTTGGCCCCGGCGTTGCCCTCGCGGGGATCGTTCAGCGCCGGTTGCTCGAGGGCGAGGCTGCTGGGGGCAAGGCTGAAGGCCAGGGACCAGCCTCCGGCCAGAAGGCCGCTGTCCCCGGCGTTGTCATCCACGATCTGCAGGGTCCAGGTGCCGTTGGGATCGGTGCCGTCGAAGACCCCCAGGCGGGCGCTGGGCGCTCCCCACGGGGCCGGCCAGGGGTCGCCCGCCTCCCAGTCCGTGGGGACGAAGGTCCCGGAGGTCAGGGGGCCATGGTCTGCCATGGGGGTGGCGGCCCTCCCCGAGAAGGTGAGGTTGAGGCCACTGATGCCGACACTGCCACCCGCATCAGACATCAGCACCGCCGCGGCGCCGCTGGGCCCCACCAGAAGTACGTCGAGGTCATCGGGCCAGCTGTGGCTGAGGTCGGCAAGGGTGACGGTCAGACCATCGATCACGCCGTTCAGCCCGGCCAGGATGAGGGCCGCGCCCGCGGCCGCTCCCTGGCTGGGAATGCTGACGGGACCGGTCGTTCCTGCCTCAACCAGGGCGTCGTCATTGAGGATCGTGCCGAGGGCCGTGGCCGTGGTCAGCACCGACCCTGGTGAGGGGTCGGAGAGGCCCAGCACGAAGTCCTCACACCGTTCGTAGAGGCTGTCGACGGCGATGGCCACGCTGATCGTCTTCCGCCGTTCCCCAGGGGCGAACAGCAGGTTGCCGCTGGGGAGGACCCCATGGGCGAAGTCGTCGGCTGTGGCGCCGCCCGCCGTCGGGGTGGTCACGGCCCAGGCGACGCTGCTGGCGGTGCCGGTGGCCCCGGACCGCGTGACCGAGAAGGTGAAGCTGGTGCTGCCGCTGTTGCCTTCGGCCTGCACCGCCGCGATGGGGCTGAGGGCCAGCGAGGTGGGCACCACGGTGTCGAGCATCCGAGCCACGTCCAGACGGCCCCCCGTTACGGTGCGCCCGGCCAGGGCCGCCGTCGGGGTGGTGCTCTGCAGCAGGGCCGTGCGGATCTCCTCGGCCGTGGCATCGGGGTGGCTGGCGGCGTAGAGGGCCACCGCCCCGGTGACGTGCGGTGTGGCCATCGATGTGCCGCTGTAGACGCCGTAGCCGTCACCGGGAAGGGTCGAGAGGATCCCCGAGCCCGGTGCGCCCAGATCGACGTTGGTGAGGCCTGCGTTCGAGAAGCTCGAGAGGGCGCCGCTGTCGGTGATCGAGGCCACCGACACCACGGCCTCGTAACCCGCCGTTGCGATCGTCGAGAAGCTGGCGGGGTAGGTCGGGGAGACATCGTTGTCTCCGGCGTTGTTGCCGGCCGCCGCGATGAAGAGGATGTCGGCCCTGGCCGCCCGGGCAATGGCATCGGCCAGGGCCTGGGAGGCACCACCGCCGCCCCAGGAATTGTTGCTGGCCACGAGGCGGATGCCGTGGCGCAGCTTCAGATCCGTGAGGTAGTCGATTGCCCTGACGGCATCGGCGGTGGTGCCGCCGTCGGCTCCCAGGAATTTGGCCGCGATCAGCGACACCGCCCAGCTGACGCCGGCCACCCCGAGGGCATTGCCGCCGCTGGCACCGATGGTGCCGGCCACGTGGGTCCCATGCTGATCGGTGCCAGCATCAAAGACGCTGTTGTCGTTGGAGACGAAATCCCAGCCGTTGACGTCGTCGATGTAACCGTTGCCGTCGTTGTCGATTCCATCCACCGGGTCGTAGGGATTGACCCAGGCGTTGGCGATCAGATCGCGATGGCTGAAATCCACGCCCTGGTCAACGATGCCGATGCAGATGCTGGGGGATCCGGTGTGGCCGGCGGCCCAGGCCCCTGTGGCGTTGCTGCCGGACATTCCCCAGAGGGACCCGGCGGTGAACAACGGGTCATCGCTCACGGCCGCGAGCCCCAGGCGACGGTCGGGTTCGACGAAACGGACCCCCGGACACGTGGCATAGAAGGCCAGAGCTTTCACCAGCGACCCGTCGTCGGCCAGGCCCACGATTTCCATCACGCCGTCACCCCGGCTCTCCATGGCGCGGGTGTGGATCGTGTCGAGGCCGCGACCGCCCACGTGCGCCAGCGCAGCCGCGCGGTCATCGGCGCGGGTTCCGGCAGCCCATTGCACCAGCAGCCGCTGGACCGGCGCCTGGGGCCGGGGCTCTGGCGGGCGTGTCAGCTGGCTCGGGGATGCTGCTGGAGATGGCTGACGTTTTTCGGGGACCCCCAGGGGGATCATCCGCGCCTGCCGCACAGGGTGGCCGTGGATGTGTTCGTCGCTGGTCCCGGAGGTCGGCAGCCGCTGTGACCAGGGGATCGGCTCAGAGGCCGGCGGTTCGACCGTTGACCGCAGGTCAGGGACTCCGGCCTTTGGTGCCGGCAATGGGCGCCATCGCCAGCGGCCGCCTGGGAGCAGGGACCCGAGGTTGCGAAAGAAGCCCTGAGAATCAACGTGATTCGTGTTTGTCATCAAATATCCCTCCATTGGCGCGAAGGATCCGGCTGTTTCAAGTTTAAAAACATCCCCATCTGTCCTTGGTGATGCTTGGATGTCTCCAGCATTAGGGTTCCTATGGACTGGTTAAGTTCAGGCCAAAATTCCTTCAAGGTTTGCCCTTGAGAATCCTTGATCAAGCGAGGGTATTCGTTGGCTGTCGCGTGTGCCTGCGGGTTGATGGGGTTAAGGGTTGATAGAAAGATGCTGAATGTTGGTTCTGTCTTGCCGAATCGTACAAGCTTGTTTTCTGCCCTTGGCTTGTCTGGCCGGTTGCCAGGGCAAGCCTGGAATTCGCCGGCTGAGCGTGGCCTCCAAACCTGAATTCAGTCTTAAGGGAAATGGCTGGCGCTTGCTGTGTCGGTCGACACCGCGTCAATCCGTGAAATCTTGGGGGGCATCGGACGCCGTCGTCCCCAGGCCCAGGCGACCCAGCACCCTGGCCTGCGCCGCCGGCATCTGCCCCGGGCTGTAGGCCGCCGGTCGATCGGGCGGCACCAGCTCCCGCAGGGCGTCCCACACATAGGGACTGCCATAGACCGCCAGGCCCCCCAGCCGATCGTCCGCCACCAGCTGCCGCACCAGCTGGGGCCACTCGGTCGCGGCCGCGGCGGAGCCCCGGAACGGGTTGCCCCGCACGAACAGCTGCAGCAGCACCGGACCCTCCGGTAGCCGCGCCGGATCCAGCGGCTGGGTCTGGCCGTCCACCAGCACCGTCTGCAGGCCCACCCGCCGGGGCTCCACCAGGGCCGGGGCGGTCAGGGGCAGAAAGGGACTGCTGAGACAGTTGTCGATGCGCAGCAGATTCACCCCCGGCTCCCGCCAGTTGCCCGGTGCACCCTGGCTCTGCAGCGACAGCTCCAGCAGGCTGTCCGCCAGGGCGCGACTTGGGGGGTCCAGCAGGCCTTCAAGGGCTTCTTCCGCCGTCGCCGGCGACGCACTGCAGGTCGCCAGGGCCCGCCGTCGCCGCTCCAGGCTGCGTTCCAGACGTTCCCGGGGCCAGCGCCCCTCGGCGTCGCCCCGTTCCAGCGCCTCCAGGGCCGCCTCCACATCCGCGGGCATCAGCAGCAGGTCGGCGCCGGCCTCAAAGGCCATGGCCGCCGCCTCGCCGGGGCCATGGTGGGCAGCGATGGCCTCCATCACCAGGGCGTCGGTGACCACCAGCCCGTTGAAGCCCAGCTCCTGCCGCAGCAGCCCCGACAGCACAGCCGCCGACAGGGTGGCCGGCCGCTCGGCATCCAGGGCCGGCAGCTGCAGGTGGGCCGTCATGACGCTGGCCACCCCTGCGGCGATCGCCGCCCGGAAGGGAGGCAGCTCCACATCCTCCAGCCGCGCCCGGTCATGGCCCAGCACCGGCAGGGCCAGATGGGAGTCATCCCGGGTGTCCCCATGGCCGGGGAAATGCTTGGCGCACCCCAGCACCCCCTCGGCCTGCAGTCCCCCCACGAAGGCGGCCGTCAGCGCAGCAGCGGCCGGTGGGTCCTCTCCCCAGGCCCGCACGTTGATCACCGGGTTGGCGGGGTTGTTGTTGACGTCGCACACGGGTGCCAGCACCCAGTTCAGCCCCAGAAGCCGGGCTTCGCGCCCTGTGCAGCGGCCATAGGCCCGGGCCAGCTCCTCGGCCCGGGCCGGTTCCCGGTGCCAGAGGCCATCAAGGGCCAGGGGTGGCACCAGCCAGCTGGCTCCCTCGAACCGCTGGCCGACGCCTTCCTCCACATCGGCGCAGAGCAGCAGCGGCTGCGGAGCCCAGTGCTGCAGCTGCCGGCAGCGGAGGGCAAGGTCGGCGGCGCTGCCGCCCAGCAGAATCACGCCCCCGACCCCCTCCTGAGCGAGCCAGCGGCGCAGGTCGGCATTGCTGGCTTCCCAGCGGGGGTAACGGCGCTGCCCATCGGTGGCGTAGCCGCTGGCGCGCACCACGATCAGTTCGGCGAACTGGCGGCGCCGGCTCACGGTTCCCCGTCGCCGTCGTCACTGCCGGGCGGGATGGGGCCCCGCCGTTCCCGTTCCTGCTCCAGGTTGCTGAGCAGTGACAGCACGGCCACCCCCTCGGCCAGCCCCCGGTCCTGCTGAATCACCAGGTCGGGGGTGCGGCGCAGGTTCAGCCGTCGCCCCAGTTCCCCCCGCAGCCAGGGGGTGGCCGACTGCAGTCCGGCCATCACCTGCCGTTGGTCAGCGTCGCTGCCGAAGATGCTCACCAGCACCTTGCAGTGCTGCAGGTCACCCGCCACATCGACATGGGTGACGCTGACCATGCCCTGCCCGATCCGCTCGTCCCGCAGGCCGTTCGCCAGCAGGTCGCCCATCTCTCGCCGGATGAGGGCGGCGACCCGTTCCACCCGTCGTCCCTGCGCCATCGCTAGGTCAGCGGTTCCGGAGTCACCATCGCATGCAGCACCAGCCCGAGGGTGAGCAGACCGCTCACGGCGGCCCCTGCCAGGGCCACGGCCGTGACGGGGTTGCGGGCCCTGGCCAGCAGGGGTTCGAACACCGATCCCATCACCCCGAGACCGAAGGCGATCAAATAACGCGGGTAGCGCGTCACATTGATGAAGAAATCGCGCATCGGCTGACGGCATCGGACGGTGGCTGCTGGCTACTCTGCCGCCAGCAGCGCCGCCGCGATCTTCCAATGGAACTCTTTCAGTTCCGCCATTCCGCCTTCTGCGAGAAGGTGCGACTGATCCTGGCGGCCAAGGGCCAGTCCTACGAGGTGCGGGAGGTGACTCCCGGCATCGGCCAGCTGGAGCTCTTCCGTCTTTCGGGGCAGCGGCAGGTGCCGGTGCTGCTCGACGACGGCGAGACCATCGCCGACTCCACCGCCATCGCCCTGCATCTTGAGCGCCGCTTCCCCGACCCGCAGCTGCTGCCCGCCGACCCGGCCGAGCGAGCCCAGGTGCGCCTCCTGGAGGACTGGGCTGACACCGCCCTGGCCAGTGGTGCCCGCCTCGCCCTGCTGCAGGCCGCGGCCGAAGACGGCGCCCTGCGGTCGGCCCTGCTGCCCGTGGCCACCCCCGATCCGTTGCGGCAACTCTTCGGCGCGGTGCCGTCCGACCTGTTCAGCGGCCTCACTCCCCTGTTGCGGCCCGAGCGGCTGCAGCTGATTCAGGCCCTCGAGCAGCTCGTCGCTCTCCTGGCGGTGCGTCCTTACCTGGTGGGTGAACGGCCGACCCTGGCCGACGTGGCGGTGGCGGCCCAGCTTTACCTGCTCCGTTTCCCCGCCGTGGCCGGCATCGACCTGGCCGCCCGCGGTGTGACCGGCATCGCCGATCAGCCGGCCTTCGAGCCCCTGTTCCGCTGGCGCGATGAGCTCTACCGCACCGTCGGCCGACGGGTCGAGGGTCCCGCGGCCGAACCTGTCACGATCACCGTCGACTGAGGCCCGTCGGCCCTCCGTTCAGCGGAATCGCACCTCCAGCCGTCGACCGTCGACCCTGGCACCACAGGGTTGCAGCGGCTGCAGCCCGGCCGGCAGGGCCAGCAGCCGCCGCTGGCTGCCCACCTGCAGCTGCAGGTGCCGGCCGATCCGACGCAGCTGCAGCCGCTCCTTGCTCAGGCCAGGAAGCAGCAGAGCCAGCACCGTCTCGTCTCCCTCCTGGCGCACCAGGCGCATCGCCTCCCCATCCCAGGGCCGCTTCAGCCAGTCCGTCAGCCCGTGCTCGCCACCCACGTGCACAAGGCAAGGGGCCAGCCGTTCCGCCCACGAGGCTTCCAGCCGGGGGTCGAGGGGGCCCTGCAACCACAGGCGGCTCAGTTGCACCCCCGCCAGATGGAAGCCGGCGATCCGCTGCTCGAGCAACGGATCGCCGGCCAGGTCCGAGGCCTGCACCAGCTGCAGCTCGCAGCGCTCCGGATCTTCGAGCCGCCGCTCCAGATCCTCCAGCTGCTGCCGCAGGTCCGCCGGCAGCCGCAGGCCGTCGGCCGCCGGCAGCCGCAGGTCGAGCAGCGACTCCAGCCCGGCGATCGTCTGGCGAAGGCCCCCGAGCCGTCTCAGCAGCGGGTCGTAGAGGCGCTCCAGCAGTTCCGGTGCCGAACTCAGGCCCGAGAGCAGGCGCCGGGCGGCGGTGGTGGCCGGCAGCAGCACCACCAGCCGCCTGGCCTGGCAGCGGCAGATCCGATCGTTCAGCTCCAGGGCCAGCAGCACCTCCTCCAGCCCTGGCAGCAGCGGCAGCCTGTCGGCCGCCCGGGGGAACTCCATTAGATCCAGCCAGGGCCCCAGCCCCGGCAGGAGGGCCTGCCAGCGGTGGTCCAGGGCCGCCAGCAGATCGAACCGCCCCGCCTCCGTCAGCAGCTCTTCGCCGGAGGCATCCAGCACGTCGTCCTCCGGTTCGACCTGGGCGAGGGCGAGCCGCCGTCGTGCCAGGGGGTCATCCCCGCTGATCAGCAGCAGTCGCATCCGTCATGCCCGGTGTGTTCCCACTCTGGAGGAGGGGAACGAGATCCAGGGTGGCGGTGTGGCTGGCGCTGGCCGCCACCCGCAGCCCTGCCTCCGGCGAGGAGTACACCGCCTGGCGCTGCAGGCCGCGGATGCTCCCGTCAGCCTGGCGCTCATAGCGGCTCAGGGTCTCCACCCGGCTCAGCCGCGGCGGCTGCCCTGGCCGGTGCAGCACCTGCAGGCTGAGCTCGTCGGCCAGGAACAGGTCGGGGCCCGGCGTCGTGCTGCTCCGTCCGACCACCCGGCTGTCGAGCAGCCCATCGCCGGCCAGGCGGGCCAGCTGGCGGTTGGGATCGGCCGGGTCATCCTGCACCGCCAGCAGTTGCTCCCCCAGCACCGCCCGGCCGACGGCGAAGGCGTTGGCCGCCCGCTCCCCGACCACGGCCCCGTCGGCGCGGGTGCGGAAGCGGACCACGTAGCGGGTTCCCTCGCTGTCCTGTACCTGCCAGGGGCCCGCAAACCAGTCGGGATACAGCAGATCTGCCCCCCGCGGCCGCTCCAGCGGCGCCGGCAGGCGCCAGTCGGGCCACTGCCCCAGCCGCCCCACCAGGGGGTCGGCGGCCGCGGCCGCCGTGCCGGGCCAGGCCAGCAGCAGCGCCACAATGGCTGTCAGCAGTGCGCGTGCCATGTCGGATCCCCTGCTCAGGGAACTCGATCATTACGTGGTGCTGGAGCCGGCGGCGGCCGAACGCATCCTGGATGCGGCCGCCACCGAGCAGTGGCTCAGCGGCTGGTTGCAGCGGCTGCCGGTGCCGCCCGCTGATCTGGCCGACCTCCCGGATGCCGGCAGCCGCGCCCGTCGGCTGCTCGACACCGCCTGTGAGCTCGAGATCGAGCCGGGGGTGAGCCTGCAGTGGTTCGCCGTGCGGCTTGAGCCCCCGGTCCGCTCCTAGTCCCCGCCGGTGGTGGGCGGCTCCCGCAGCACCCCTGGCAGGGCCGCCAGCAGGCGATCGGCGATGGCTGTCGCGTCTCCTTCGCCCGCCTCGACGCGCAGGTCGGCCTGGCTGTAGAGGGGTTGCCTCTGCCGCAGCAGCTCCTGCAGGCGTGCGGCGGGGTCAGCGTCGACCAGCAGCGGCCGTGGTGTCGGGTCAGCCTGCAGACGATCCAGCAGGGTGGTGGCGGGCACGTCGAGCCACACCACCACCCCCTGGCGCAGTTCTCCCCAGTTGGCCGGGGTGGTCACCACGCCACCGCCGGTGGCCACCACCAGCGAATGCCAGCTGGCCACCTGCTGCAGCACCTGCCGCTCCAGCTGCCGGAAGCCCGCTTCCCCCTGGGCCGCGAAGATGGCCGGGATCGATCGACCGGCCGCTGCGCTGATGACGCTGTCGAGATCCACGAACCGATAACCGAGCCGGTCGGCCAGGGCGGGCCCCACGTGGCTCTTGCCGCAGCCCATCATTCCCACCAGGTAGAGGCTGAGGCCCTGCAGCCGCTCGGCGAGCGTGACGGGACGATCCTTAGGATGCATGGGTCTGTTGACGTCCCGTGGCAGCGACCGCAACCCCGCATGCTGCCATGGCCCACGGCCAGGGACGGCCCTGCGTCATCACCCGCCGGGCCTGCTTCAGTGCCAGCCACCGCTACTGGTTGCCGGAGCTGTCCGAACAGGTCAACCGTGAACGCTTCGGGCCCTGCAGCCAGGCCCCGGGCCACGGCCACAACTACGAGTTGATCGTGGCGATGGTCGGGCTTCTCGATGGCGACGGCATGGTGCTCAACCTGTCGGACGTCAAGCACGCCATCCGCGAGCAGGTCACGGCTCCCCTCGATTTCGCCCACCTCAACGGGGTGTGGCCCGACTTCGATGTGGACCGTCCTGAGGGGGCCCTGCCCACCACCGAATGGCTGTTGCACGCCATCTGGGGCCGACTGGTCCCCCACCTGCCGCTGCGCAGCCTGCGGCTCTACGAGCAACCCACCCTCTGGGCCGATTACCTCGGCAACGCCATGGAAGCCTTCCTGACCATCCGCCGCCATTTCGCTGCCGCCCACCGTCTGGCCCGTCCTGAGCTGAGCCAGGCCGAGAACGATGCCATCTACGGCAAGTGCGCCCGTCCCCATGGCCATGGCCACAACTATCTGCTTGACGTGACCGTGCGTGGCACGATCGAGCCGCGCACCGGCATGGTCTGCGACCTGGCGGCGCTCGAACGCACCGTCGAGGAGCTCGTGGTCGAGCCCTTCGACCACACCTTCCTCAACAAGGACGTGCCGTTCTTCGCCGAATGCGTGCCCACGGCCGAGAACATCGCTCTGCACATCGCCGATCGTCTGCAGGCCCCCGTGGCGGCCCTGGGGGCCAACCTGCACAAGATCCGCCTGCAGGAGAGCCCCAACAACGCCGCTGAGGTCTACGCCGAGCCTGCTCTGGTGTGACGATCCGGCTGGTGCTGGCCGTCAGCCTCGACGGTCGGCTGGCGCCACCCCAGGGTGGGCCGGCTCGCTTCGGCGCTGCCGGTGACCGTCGTGCCCTCGAGGAGGCTCTCGCCTGGGCCGATGGCTGCCTCCTGGGGGCCGGCAGCCTGCGGGCCCACCGCAGCAGCTGCCTGATCCACGGGGCTGACCTGCTGGCGGAACGGGCCGCCGCCGGCCGCTGCCCCCAGCCTCCGGTGCTCCTGGTGAGCCGCCATTGCCCGCCCCCGGCCCTGGAGCCCCACTGGCCCTTCTGGCGTCAGCCCTTCGCGCGCTGGTTGCTCAGTCCTGCCGCCGCCGCCGCAGTCCCCGGCTTTGACCGGGTGCTGACCCTCCCCCCCTGGCCTCAGCTGGCCCCCGGGCTGGCCGCTGAGGGTCTCCAGCGGCTGGTGCTGCTCGGCGGTGCCCACCTGGCCGGGGCGATGCTGGCCGCCGCCGTCGTCGACGAGCTGCAGCTCACGATCTGTCCGTTGCTGCTGGGGGGTCCTCACACCTGGTTGCCGCCGCAGCTGACCGATGTGCCGGGTCACTGGGAGCCTGTCGACCAGCGCTCCCTGGGTGGTGGAGAACTGTTGCTGCTCTACCGACGCTGCGGCGAGGTGTCCATCAGCGCACCGGAAAGGCCTGGTCCCAGGTCGGCCGGGCCGTCTCCAGCAGCCGACTGACACAGGTGGTGGCCAGGCTGAGGCTGGCGGGCCCCAGGCGGCCGCTGAGGGCCTCACCAGCCACCTGCGTCAGGTTGCCGCTGCGTTCGATCTCCTGCACCACGCACACACTCGCGGGCCGGGCCAGGTCGTCGCAGAGACGCGACAGCGCCGACAGGCCGCCTTCGGCCCTGCCCAGGGCCTTCTGGCATTCCCGGGTCATCTGGGCCTCCACCTGGGGGCGGATCAGCCCCAGCAGCCCGGCCTGGCCCGGGCCGGCCAGGGGGGCCAGCAGCGGCAACTGGGCCAGCAGGAGGGAAAAGGGCAGCATCCCTGGGGTCATGGTGTCGCTCCACGCCCAACGAGCATGGCCTAGACGCGGCTCTGCGATGCCGCTGCTTAGGTTTTGCAGCACCTTCGCTCGTTCACCGTGGGAGCCCCGCTCGAGGCCCGCTGGCATCGCTCCCTGACTGAATTTCCAGCGGCTGCCTTCGACCGTCTCACCGCCCCCCACGGACTGCCCTTCTACCGCTGGCATTGGCTTGAGGCCCTGGAGAGCTCGGGCAGCATCGTCCCCGACCAGGGCTGGCAGCCCTGCCATCTCGGGCTCTGGCGCGGTCAGGAGCTGCTGGCCGTGGCGCCCCTGTACCTCAAGGGTCACAGTTACGGCGAGTTCGTCTTCGACCAGGCCTTTGCCGATCTGGCCGGTCGCATGGGACTGCGCTACTACCCCAAACTGCTGGGCATGAGTCCGGTCAGCCCCGTGCTGGGGTACCGCTTCTTCATCGACCCCACCCTCGATGCCGCCGCCATCACCCAGGCGCTGATGGAGCAGATCGATGGGTTCTGCCGCCGCAACGGGGTGCTGAGCTGCAATTTCCTGTATGCCGACCCTGACTGGCGACCGCTGGCAGAAGCGGCCGGCTGTGCCGTCTGGCTCAACCAGCAGAGCCTCTGGACCAATCCCGGCCATGCCGGTTTCGACGACTATCTCGCTCTGTTCAATGCCAACCAGCGTCGCAACATCCGTCGTGAGCGCCAGTCGGTGCTGCAGGCGGGCCTGCAGGTGACCCCCCTGGCCGGCGAGGCCATCCCGCTGAGGCTGCTGCCCCGCATGCACCGCTTCTACGAGGACCATTGCCGTCGCTGGGGCTTCTGGGGCAGCAAGTACCTCACCGCGGCATTCTTTGATCAGGCGGCGGCGCAGCTGCGGCAGCATCTCGTGCTGTTCAGCGCTCATCCTGCGGGGGCCGATCCTGCTGAGCCCCTCGCCATGAGCCTCTGCGTGCGGGAGGGCCAGCGCCTCTGGGGTCGGTACTGGGGCTCAGACCTGGAGCAGGAGAACCTGCATTTCGAGGTGTGTTATTACAGCCCCATCGCCTGGGCGATCAACGAGGGGATCGTCAGCTTCGATCCCGGCGCCGGGGGCCGCCACAAGCGGCGCCGGGGCTTTGTGGCCCGACCCCATGCCAGCCTGCACCGCTGGTATGACCACCGCTTCGATGCCGTGGTGCGTGACTGGCTGCCGCGCGCCAACGCTGCGCTTCAGGATGAGATCGCGGCTGCCAATGCCGACCTGCCCTTCGCCGGTGGGCAGGTTCCCCTGACACTCCCGGATTCATGAGTCTGACGCCCGCCCAACGCCGCAGCCTCGATGACAGCCTCTCCTCCCGCAGCATCGCCCTGGATCCCGCGGGTTACGTTCTGATCCGCATCGACCCCGAGGCCGGTGAGCTGATCGCCGAGCACTACGGCAACACCATCAACGACCGGGGACTGGCCACCGATCCCGACACCGGTGAGGTGCTGGCCTGTCGAGGAGGCGTCGCGCGCCAGCCTCTGGCGGTCTATCGGGGAGCCACCGCCAAGGTCGTGGGCATAGCCCTCACCGAGGGGCCGGCCCCCCATCCCATCAGTCGGCTGGATCACGCGCTTTACCTGGGCCGCGAACTGCAGAGAGCTGAACAGTGTCTGCTCTCGGGTGAGGTTTACATCCAGGACTGAGGCCTTCACCCGTGGAGAGGGTTCAGCCGACGGCCTGCAGATCGGGGGTGGCCGCCGGCTCCTCGGGGGGCAGGGCCGCCAGCTGGTCGGCGATCTCGCGGGTGACGATGCTGCGGTATTCCATGAAATGCTCGTTGTGAGCCAGCACCACGAGGAACTGCTCCAGGTTCTGCGGATTGCTGCGAGCGATGCTGATCAGTGAGCGCCAGAAACGCCAGCGGGTGTCACGCTGGATCCCCTGGCGCCATATGACGATGGCGAGGGCCCGCAGGTCGGTCCAGGTGGGCAGGGATGGCCGGTCCGACTTCCGCGGATCGTGGAAGGCATGCCAACGGGGTGCTCCGAGCTTGCGGTAGTAGTGGGTGACCCGATCGATGTAGGCGTTCGGTTCGTACAGCGCACAGAAGGCCTGCACGTATTCGTTGGCGATCTGACGGATCGGCCGTGTCGGCTGGAAATTGAGCAGGTTGGTCTGGTTGACGCCGCGGGCATCGGCCTTTTCCTGAATCAACCGGCCCTCTTTCTCGAGGCGGTGCCAGAGGCCGGTGTTGGGCAGGGCCTGGAGCATGCCCATCATGGCGGCGGGAATCCCGGTGCGGGTCACGAAGCGCACGATCCGGTCGCCCGCGCCGGCGGGCTCGCCGTCGAAGCCAATGATGAAACCCGCCATCACACGGATGCCGTTGGCGGTGATGCGATCAACAGCTTCCTCCAGGGAACTGCGGGTGTTCTGATGCTTTCCGGCCACCGAAAGACTGGCTTCATCGGGGGTCTCGATACCGAGGAACACCGCCTCAAAGCGGCATTCGGCCATCATCTGCATCAGCTCCTCATCCGCGGCCAGATCTACCGAAGCCTCGGTCGCGAAGCTGAACGGGTAGCCCCTCTCGCTCAGCCAGTCCCTGAGGGCGGGCAGCAGCAGCTTGGCATTGCGCTTGTTGCCGATGAAGTTGTCATCGACCAGAAAGATGGATCGTCGCCAACCAAGCTCGTAGAGGCGTGTCAGCTCGGCCAGAAGCTGCTCCGGAGTCTTGGTGCGCGGTTTGCGCCCGTAAAGAACGATGATGTCGCAGAACTCGCACTGGAACGGGCAGCCGCGGGAGAACTGCACGCTCATCGAGTCGTAGGCGTCGAAATCGAGCAGGTCGAACCGCGGCACCGGGGTGCCCGTCACGTCGGGTTTCTCGCCGTTGGCGCTGAAGCGACCACTGCGGTCGCCCCGCTCGATGGCCTCGACGAACTGGGGCAGGGTGATCTCACCCTCATCCAGCACCTTGAAGTCCGCGAGTTCCAGTTCCGGAGCATCCGGCGTCGAACTGGCGAAGGGGCCTCCCACGGCCACCGGCAGCCCGCGACGCTTGGCCTCGGCGATCTGCACGGCCATGTCGGCCTTCTGCACGATCATTCCCGAGATCACCACCAGCTCAGCCCAGTCCCACTCCTCCGCGGTCACGTCACGGACGTTGCGGTCGACCAGCTTCATCTCCCAGTGCTGGGGCAACAGGGCCGCCACGGTGACCAGCCCGAGGGGGGGCAGCAACACCTTTCGGTTCACCAGCTCCAGGATCTTCTCGTAACTCCAGAAGGTCGGCGGGAACAGGGGATACAGGAAGAGCGTGCGCATGCCCAGGGCTCGGTGGCGTGGACGCCGGGTGGAGGCACGTTAGTCGGTCCCCGCCAGGGACGGTGCTGCCTCTGCTGTAATGGCTCGGCAAACGTTCGTTTCACGCCATGGGCATCGCGCTGTACTTCGGTCTGGTGGGCGGAGCCCTGGTCACCGCCGTCGTTCTGTCGACGGTGCTGCGCACGATCCGCCTGATCTGATCGCCGCCCGACCGCTCCCGGCGTCTGAGGGCGTCAGGCCGCCGGCGGCAAGCGCCGCCGGCCATGCCGCATCAGTTCAATGGCGGCCAGGGTTCCCCCTGCGGCACCCAGGAGGGTGAAGGTGGCCCCCAGGCCGATCCGCAGGCTCAGGCTGGCTGCCAGCAGTCCGCTCAGGCCCCCCCCGCCGAGGAAGGCGATCTGCCCCAGACCGGCCATGCGGCCACGCAGCACCTGCGGCGCTGCCACCTGGGTGACGAGATTGCAGCCCGAGAGCAGAACCGCCGTTCCGGCCCCGATCAGATAGGCCATGGCCAGGCCCCAGCCATGCCCCCTCCCCAGCCCCATGCCCATCTGGGCCACGGCGGTCAGCAGGGCGCTGCTCCCTAGCAGCAGGCCGGGCCGACGGCTCAGGGGTCCGCTCCAGCGCTGCAGCACGACGCCGCCGCTGATGCTGCCGGCCGCGACCACGCTGGTGAGCAGCCCCAGGTCAGAGGCCCGGGGGCCCACCACCGTGCGCGCCATCAACGGGGCCAGGCCGGGGTGGAAGAAGCCGACCAGACAGAACAGGCCGGTGAAGGTGAGCACGTGCCTGAGCTCGGCGCCGCACAGCCGCCAGGCCGCCCCCAGGCTGGTGCCGTGCCCCGGGCGGCTGCGCTGTTCCCGGGTTCTGTCGGGTCGCAGCAGCAGCAGCACCGCCAGGATCGGCAGCAGATAGCTGAGGGCATCGAGCAGCAGGGCAAGACCGGGGCCGGCCAGGGTCACCAGCCAGCCCCCCACCGGCGGGCCGATGAGCTTGCCGATGTTGAAGACCAGGGAAAAGCTGGTGAGATAGCTCCCCAGCTCTGCACCGCTTTCGACCAGCAGGGCGCAGTACTTGTTGCGGGCCGTGAGTTCGTAGGCACTGGCCACGCCCACCACCAGGGTGCTCAGCAGCAGCAGTGCCGCCTGGACGGTGCCGCGGCTGAGGGGCATGGCCGCGGCCCCCAGCAGGGCGCCGGCAAACAGCCCCCACTGGGCCCGGATGAGCACCGGTTCGCACCCCTCCCGGTCGGTCACCACCCCGGCGGGACCGCTGACCACCAGGGTCGGCAGCGACAGCAGGGCGAAGTGCAGGGCCAGCAGCATCGGGTTGGCGGTGCCGTCCATCAGCACCCAGGCCTTGGCGGTGAGGCCCGCAAACGACCCCATCGTGCTGAGTCCCGAGACCAGCAGGAACAGCTGACGCTGGCGTCGCATCAGCCCTGGCGGGCTGCCCCCACCATGGCCTCCACCCCCACCACCTCACCCTCGAGGTCATAGACGTCTGCGCCGGTGATCCGCACCGGCACCAGGGTGCCCGGGGTCCCTGTGCGGCCGTCGGCGGCGGGGCGCACCCGTACCTCACCATCGACATCGGGGGCGAAACGGGCGCAGCGGCCGATCAGTTCGCCGCTGCCCGGATGCTCCTGTTCGACCAGCACATCCACGATCCGGCCGACCCAGGCGGCATTCCGTGCGGCGCTGATGGGCTGCTGCGCCTCCATCAGCCGGCCGCGACGCTCCTCGGCAAGGGCTGCCGGCACCGGGTCGGGGAGCGTCGCGGCCTCGGTCCCCTCCTCGGGGGAGAAGGCGAACACGCCCACGTGGTCGAACTGCTGCTGCTGCACGAAGGCCAGAAGGTGCTCGAAATGGTGCTCCTGCTCTCCGGGAAAGCCGGTGATGAAGGTGGTGCGCAGTACCGCATCGGGCAGTTCGTCGCGGATCCGTTGCAGCAGCTCGCCGGTCAGGGTCTGCTGCCAGGGCCTGTTCATGGCACGCAGCACGTCCGGATGGCTGTGCTGCAAGGGAAGGTCGAGGTATGGCAGCACATTGGGCACCTCGCGGAAGGCCGCCAGCACCTCCGGGGTCAGCCCGGTGGGATAGGCGTAGTGGACGCGGATCCAGGGAATCTCGACCTCGCCCAGGGCCCGCAGCAGCTCCGCGAGCAGGGGACGGCCCTCCAGGTCGAGGCCGTAATTGGTGGTGATCTGGCTGATCAGGATCAGTTCCTGCACGCCTTCGGCCGCCAGCTGCCGTGCCTCGGCCACGATCGAGGCGATGGGCCGGGAACGCTGGCGGCCCCGCAGGGTGGGAATGATGCAGAAGGCGCAGCGGTAGTCACAGCCTTCAGCCACCTTCAGGTAGGCCACCGCCTCCGGGGTGGTGCGGTGGCGGGGCAGGTGTTCGTCGGCGACGAAGCTTGGGACGGCACTGACACGGTTGACCCGTTCGCCGGCCTCGACCCGTTGCAGCACCTCCACGATGTGCTGGTAATCGCCCGTGCCCACGATGGCGCAGGCTTCGGGCAGGGCCTCCAGCAGCTCCTCCTGGAAATGCTGGGCCAGGCAGCCGGCGATTACCAGCCGCTTGCCCTGCTCGGCCAGGGTCACGAGGGTGCGCACCGACTCCTGGCGGGCGTCCTGAATGAACGAGCAGGTGTTGACGACCACGACCTGGGCCGCGGTCTCATCGGCGGTCACGCCGTAGCCGGCCTGGGCCAGCAGGCCGAGCATGTGCTCGGTGTCGACACGGTTCTTTTCGCAGCCCAGATGGGCAAAGGCCACGGTGGGCCTGGCGTCGGTGCTTCTGGGAGCCATGGCAGCATCGGGCCACTCCTCACCATAGATGTCGCCGTGGCTGCACCTGACGCCGTGGCCGCCGCTCCCATGCCGGAGTCCTGGCGGACCCTCTTCAGGCCCCACCGGCCGGCCCTGATCGGCGTGCTGCACCTGCCCCCCCTGCCGGGCAGTCCGGGCTGGGGGGGGTCGTTCGCCGCCGTGCGCGACCGGGCCCTCGCCGACGCCGACGCCTTCCTTGAAGGCGGGGCCGATGGTCTGATTGTCGAGAACTTCGGTGACAGACCGTTCCATGCCACGGTCGTCCCGCCCGAGACAACGGCGGCCATGGCCGTGGTGGCGGCGGCTGTGGTGGCGGCCGTCGGCGAGGTCCCGCTTGGAATCAATGTGCTGCGCAATGACGGTCTGGCGGCCCTGGCGGTGGCTGCCGCCGTCGAGGCGGCCTTCGTGCGGGTGAACGTGCTGGCCGGCGCCATGGTCACCGACCAGGGGCTGATCGAAGGCTGTGCCGCTGCCCTGCTGCGCCGCCGCCGCCTGCTGGCGGCCGAGGGGGTGGCGGTGTTCGCCGATGTGATGGTCAAGCATGCCCATCCCCTGGCGCCGCAGCCCATCGGCGAGGCGGTGGAGGACACCCTTCAGCGGGCTGGAGCCGCGGCGGTGATCGTCAGTGGCGTGGCCACCGGTGCCCCCCCCGCCATGGCCGATCTGAGGGCGGCCAGGGCCGCGGCGGCGGGGGCACCGGTGCTGGTGGGCAGTGGCTGCACCGCAGCCCTGGCCCCGAGCCTGGCCGGACTGGTCGATGGGGTGATCGTGGCCAGTTCCCTCAAGCAGGACGGTGTGCTCGATCGGCCTGTTGATCGGCAGCGGGTGCGGGAGCTGCGCCGGGCCCTCGACGGCGGGGAACCGCGAACGCCGGTGCCAGACTGCGTCCAGGTTCTCCCTGCACCGTGACCGTCAGCCGCCAGCGCCAGCGCCCTGAGCCGTTTCTCCAGCGCTGGGCCCGTCCCCTGCTGGGGGCGCTGGCCACGGTCGGGGCCATCGACACGGGGGCCATCACCCTCAAGCGCTGGGGACTGCTGGGGTCCCTCACCTGTCCCGGCGGCGCCGACGGCTGCGACAAGGTGCTGAACAGCCCCTGGGGAACTGTGCTTGGGCAGCCCCTGGCACTGTTCGGCTTCCTGGCCTACCTGACGATGGCCCTGCTGGCTCTGCTGCCTCTCCTGCCCACCCTGCAGACCTGGTTGCAGGACCAGGAGGCCCGTGGCGCCGGCCTCGCCGCCCGCCGCGGCGGCCGAGCTCCCGATCTGTTCTGGCAGCTGGGCACCCTGCTGGCCCTGGCGATGGCGATTTTCAGCCTCGTCCTTCTCGGTCTGATGGCTTTCCGCATTCAGGCCGTCTGTGCGTTCTGTGTGCTGTCGGCGGTGCTTTGCCTGGCGCTGCTGCTGCTCCACTGTCTCGGCCGCGACTGGCCCGATCGGGGGCAGCTGATCTTCCGGATGGTGGTTGTGGGCTTTCTGGTGGCGTTGCTGGGGGTTGCCTGGGCTGCCTCCGTTGACCGCCCCGCGGCCGTGGCCGAAGCCGGACGCCCGCCGGCGGTCGTGCGCACCAGCTCGCCTGCCAGCCTTGCCCTGGCCGAACATCTCAGCAGCAGTGGAGCCAGGGTGTTCACCGCCTGGTGGTGCCCCCATTGCCATGAACAGAAGGAGCTTTTCGGCCGCCAGGCCACGGTGCAGCTGAAGGTGATCGAGTGCGCCCCCGACGGAGTGGGAGCCCAGGTGGAAATCTGCAAGAGCCGCCGCATCGAGGGCTTCCCCACGTGGGAGATCAACGGCAAGCTCAGCAGCGGGGTCAAGACCCTCAATCAGCTGGCCGACCTGAGCGGCTATAAGGGCCCCCGCACGTTCTAGACGACGGGCGCGCTCCGGATGGCCCGTCCCCGCTGCTGCAGGGTGTGACGCTCCCAGAACGGCTGGCTGGCCGGGGCGTCCACGCGGTGGTGGCCGCCGCGGCTTTCCTGGCGGAAGGCGGCCGCCTCCAGCAGGAGCAGCGCCACCCGCCCCAGGCTGCGGCGGCTCCAGGCGGCTTCCAGCCACCGCTGTTGTGTTGCGTCCACGGGACGCACGCTGTCCGGCGCACTGTTCAGCACCGGTGCCAGCTGTCCCTCCAGGCCCAGCTCCTGACGGCGGCGGTTCTCGTGGGCCAGGGCCCGCCGCAGGGGGCCGCCGTCGCGGGCCACCCCCGCCACCCTCCAGCAGAGCTGACGCAGGCGCTCCCCATCCCGTTCCAGGTGATCCAGCGCCGTCGGCGCCATGGCCAGATCCAGAGGCGCTGCCGATTCCGCGGGGGTTCCGTCGTGGTGTGAACCGGGCACCAGCCCCTGCAGCTGCCTGGCCATCACCAGGCATTCCATCAGCGAATTGCTCGCCAGACGGTTGGCGCCGTGGACACCGCTGCTGGCCACCTCGCCGATGGCGTAGAGCCCCGGCAGATCGGTCAGGGCCTGCAGGTCAGTCCGCACGCCGCCCATCCAGTAGTGGGCCGCCGGCGAGATCGGCAGGGGCTGCTCGAGGGGTTCCAGCCCCAGGCTGCGGCAGCGTTCAAGAATGGCCGGGAACTGCCGTTGCAGCCGCGTCACGCCGACGGGACGCAGGTCGAGCCAGAGGCTGTCCACCCCCTGGGCAAGCATGGTCAGGCGCAGGGCCCGGCTGAGGCGGTCCCGGGCCATCAGCTCGCCCCCCCTGGGGAGCACTGGTTGCCCCGAGGCGTCCAGCAGCCGAGCTCCCTCTCCCCGCAGGGCCTCTGACAGCAGAAAGTGGGGCGCCCCTGCGAGCATCAAGGCCGTGGGGTGAAACTGAACGAACTCCATGTCCCGCAGGGTCGCCCCTGCCTCCCACGCCATCACGAGGCCGTCACCCCGGGCCCCGGGCGGGTTGGTGCTGTGGCTGAAGAGGGCGCCGCTGCCGCCGGTGGCCAGCACCACGGCCCCCGCCCGCAGCCAGCCCAGCCGTCCGGCGTGCAGCACCTGCACCCCCCGGCAGCGGCCTCCCTGCCGCCACAGCTGAAGCACGTGGGTTTCGGCCAGCCAGCAGAGGCCCGGTCGCTGCCGAACCCGCTGCTCCAGCAGTTCGGTGAGCGCCAGACCGGTCTGATCGCGGGCGTGCAGCACCCGACGTCGGCTGTGGGCAGCCTCCAGGGTGAGGCTGAGGCTGCCGTCCTCCCGGCGATCGAGCTGCAGTCCCAGCTGCAACAGCCGTTCGACACAGGCCGGTGCCTGCGTCACCAGCAGGTCGACGGCGGCGGGGTCGCAGAGACCTGCACCGGCCCGCAGCGTGTCCAGCCGATGCAGCGAGGGATCGTCGTCAGAGGCGATGGCCGCCGCCATGCCCCCCTGGGCCCATCGGCTGGCAGTGGGGGGAGTGCGGCCCTGGCTCAGAAGCAGCACCCGGCAGTCGCGGGGCAGCTCAAGACAGGCCATGAGGCCTGCCGCACCGGCACCGACAACCACCACATCCCAGCACTCTCCGAACGGGTCGGAGCAGGCTTCAGAACCGGGGGCGTCGGGGCCGGGCAGTGACCGGGTCCCTCAGCGGTACTGACCGTCGTTGATGCGGTCGAAGCCCTCGTTGAGGGCGATCTCAGGCTTGGTGACGGTGAAGTTGTCGCGGTACTTCTCGAACAGTTCCTTCTGGCGGTCCGTCAGGTCAAGTCGGAGCACGTCGTCGACGCTCTCGTAGGGCCCACCGACCACGATCTTGCCGGCCAGGGTGGGGTACATGCCCGGGAACTGCTGGAAGCGGCGCACCGAGGCGTTGTTGAGGTCGACCTTGCCCTCGGCCTGGGCGATCTTGTCGTCGGCCAGGTTGCGCAGCTCGGCGGCACCGGCCGTGGGGGCGTGACCGAACCAGAAACCCGCCAGCAGAACGACGCTGAAGAGCAGGGAAGCAAACCGACGGAGGTGCCTGGACATGCGGAGGGCCGGTGGAGTCTGGATCGCATCGTTACAGATCGCACGCCCGGGCCCCTGTGATCAAGAGGGTCTTTCGCAGATCTTCAAGCAACGGGCCAGCGTCAGACCAGCCCGCTGGCCGTGGGCAGCATCAGTGCCAGCAGCAGAAACAAGCCGTCGATGGCCAGGGTGCTGAGCAGGCAGGCGGCCACCAGTCGTCCACCGGGACCCTGCCGCCAGAGCAGGCTGGCGGCGCCGAGCATGGCGCTGGCGATGACGGCCACCGTGAACAGGTGGGCAGGCTCGAGCACGCGGGCGGCGGCCTGGGCCAGCAGCGGAGCGGCTTCGCCGGGTCCGGCGGCCAGCACCGCCGGCCAGAGAGGCATGAGGCCGCAGAGGGCGATGGCCGCATCCGTGGCTGCCGTGCCGGCCAGGGACCCCAGGTAGAACTGGCCCGCACGTCGCCAGGGGCCCCCCAGGCCCGCCACGGCCATTGGAAGGGCGAAGGCTTCCACGGGCAGATGCACCAGCGGATGCAGCCTCAGCCAGCCCCAGAACAGGCAGCCGGCCAGCCAGCTGCCACTGAAGCCCACCAGCAGCGCTCCCACTTCACCCCCGCGGCGCACCGCCAGCAGCAGAAGCACCGCCGAGAACAGAGCAGCGCCCATGGGGGCCTGCCGCACCCAAGGGGCCTGCAGGAACACTGGCGCAATGATGAGCACCGCTGCCAGCAGCGGCAGGCCCAGGGGCCCCACCCTGACCAGCGGCAACCAGGTCGCCGTGGGGGCGGCGGTGGGGGTGGCGCTGACCAAGACTCTGTGAACAAGCGTGACCAACCTTAAAGGCTGGCCAGTGGAATCTGTCCTGTCCGCCCACCTAGCGTCGGGTCCCATCTGCGCACCGCCCCCGTGACCCCAGCGCCTGACGTGTCCCTGCTCGAGGCCTGCTGGCGATCCCTGGTGCTCGGGATTGTGCAGGGCGTCACAGAGTTTCTCCCGATCAGCAGCACCGCCCACCTCAAGGTGGTGCCTGTGCTGCTGGGCTGGGGCGACCCCGGCGTGGCCGTCACCGCGGTGATTCAGCTGGGCAGCATCGTCGCCGTGCTGGCCTACTTCCGCCACGACCTGCGCCAGGTGGCGGCCGGCATCGCCCGGGCCCTGCGTGACGGCGACTGGCGTCATCCCGATGCCCGCCTCGGCATCGCCATGGCCGTGGGCACCCTGCCGATCGTCATCGCCGGTCTGGCCATCAAGCTGCTCTGGCCCGGCTACGAGTCTTCGCCGATCCGCAGCCTGACCTCCATCGCCATCGTGTCGATCGTGATGGCGATGCTGCTGGCCCTGGCCGAGCGCCTCGGCAGCCGGCGACGCCAGCTGGACGACGTTGAGGGCCGCGACGGCCTGCTGGTGGGTCTGGCCCAGGCCCTGGCCCTGATCCCCGGGGTCTCCCGTTCCGGCAGCACCCTCACCGCCGCGCTCTTCGATGGCTGGGAGCGGGCCGATGCGGCCCGTTTCTCGTTTCTGCTCGGTATCCCGTCCATCACCCTCGCCGGCCTTGTCGAGCTCAAGGGGGCCCTCAAGGAGGGGGCCGCCTTCGGTCCGCTGCCGCTGCTGCTGGGGGTGGTGGCGGCGGCGGTGGTGTCGTGGATCGCCATCGCCTGGCTGCTGCGCTTCCTGCAGACCCGAACCACCTGGCCGTTTGTGATCTATCGGTTGCTCTTCGGGGCCCTGCTGCTGGGTCTGGTGGCCGGAAGCCCCACACTGGAGGCTGTGCCCCGCTGAGCCGGCGTGTGGAACGAACCCAGTGACGGCATCCCCCTGCCGGTCGAGCCCAGCGCCGCCACCCCTGCCCCGGCTGTGGTGGCGTCGGTGCTGCCGGGGTCCATCGGCGCCGAGCTGGGCTTCCAGCCCGGCGACCGGCTGGTGGCCATCAACGGCACCCGGCCCAGGGACCTCATCGACCTCCAGTGGCTCTGCACCGAGGAGGAGCTGGTGCTCGATGTCGAGGATCCCGACGGCACCCTGCATCGGGTCAGCCTCGAGAAGGATCCGGATGACGGCCTCGGCCTCAGCTTCACCGAAGCCCTGTTCGACGGCCTGCGGCAATGCAGCAACCGCTGCCCGTTCTGCTTCATCGACCAGCAGCCCCCGGGACGGCGCCAGAGCCTTTATCTCAAGGACGACGACTTCCGGCTGAGTTTCCTCTACGGGTCATACCTCACCCTCACCAACCTCACCTCCGGCGACTGGGAGCGGATCGAGCGCCAGCGGCTCTCGCCCCTCTTTGTATCGGTTCACGCCACCGAGCCCGAGCTGCGCCGCCGGCTGCTGCAGAACGAACGCGCCGGCGCCATCCTCGACCAGCTGGCCTGGTTCCGTCAGCGGCGGCTGCAGATCCACGCCCAGGTGGTGGTGTGTCCAGGGCTCAACGACGGTGAGGCTCTGGTGCGCACCCTCGCTGATCTGGCGGCCTTCGCCGGCGGCGACTGGCCCACGGTGCTGTCGGTGGCGGTGGTGCCCGTGGGACTGACCCGCTTCCGGCCGCCCGACGATGGGCTGCGGCAGGTGGATCCGGCCCTGGCGGCCGCCACCATCGCCACGGTGGAACCGCTGCAGCGGCAGCTTGAAGAGCGGCTGGGCAGCCGCTGGGTGTGGTTGTCCGACGAGTGGTACCTGCTGGCCGGGAAACCCTTGCCACCCCGCGGCAGCTACGAGGATCTGCCCCAGCAGGAGAACGGCGTCGGCAGCATCCGCGCCTTC
>JBMOIF010000011.1:0-47696 GCA_049317465.1 Prochlorococcaceae cyanobacterium
GTCGGCCACGGCCCGCAGGGCCTTGGTGGTGCGCAGGCGGGCGTCCGGCTTGCCGCCACTGCTCAGCACCAGATGACAGCACTCGGGAACCAGGGCGAGATCGGCCTCGACCCGTTCGGCCAGGTCGGCAGGGCAGCGTTCGGCGAACGGACTGGACTGGAGCAGCACCAGCCTGGCCCCACCGCCGAGCGGTGGCGTTCGGGCCTCGGCCAGGGCCTGCAGGGCCTGATCAGGGTCACGGCCATCGAGCCGGCTGAGGTTGAGGCTCTGCCAGGCCGGGTCGACCACCTGGCCGATGAGCGTCTCGATCGCCCGCTCGCGGGCGGCCTCGTCATCCCCCCAGTAGAGATGGACTGGCACGGCCTGACCCGATGGACCATCCGATCTTCACGGAAAGCGTGCGACGGATCCAGGGGTGGCTGGGCGACACGGGGCTGCCGGCGGCCGAGCACGACGTGCTGGTGCGGGTGGTGCACAGCGGTGGCGACCCCGGCCTGGCGCCGCTGCTGCGCTTCGCCCCCGGCGCCTGCCAGGCCGGCCTTGAAGCCCTGGCCGCCGGCGTGGTCATCCTCACCGACACGGCCATGGCGGCGGCGGCGGTGGCGCCGATGGCACGCCGCAGCTTCGGCAACACAGTGGCCAGCGTGCTCGACTGGGCGCCCCCCCGGGCAGCGGCGGGCGACACCCGCAGCGCCGCGGGCATGGCGGCGGCCCTGGCGGTCCACCCCGGCGCACTGGTGCTGGTGGGCAGCGCCCCCACGGCCCTGGAGCGGCTGCTGAGCCTTGCCGCAGCGGGCCACTGCCGGCCAGCCCTGGTGGTGGGGATGCCGGTGGGGTTCGTGGGGGTGGCCGAGAGCAAGCGGCAACTGGCGGCCAGCGGGCTGCCCCAGATCCGGCTGGAGGGCAGCCGCGGCGGCGCCGGCCTGGCGGCGGCGGCCGTCAATGCCCTGCTGCGACGCGCCTGGCTCGACCGCCCTCAGGCGGCCGGCGGCTGACCCGCCTCGATGCGCCGCAGCACCTCCCGCGCCCGGCTCACCACGGTGGAAGGCACCCCGGCCAGCCGGGCCACTTCGATGCCGTAACTGCGGCTGGCACCGCCGGGGATGACGCGATGCAGAAACCGCAGCCCGTCGGGATGCTCCTCGACCAGCACCTGGGCATTGGCGACGTTGGCCAGTTCGGCCGCCAGGGCATTGAGCTCGTGGTAATGCGTGGCGAAGACCGTGCGGGCCCGCAGCACCTGCGCCAGGTGCTCGGCCACGGCCCAGGCGATCGAAAGGCCATCGAAGGTGGCCGTGCCACGGCCGATCTCATCCAGCAACACCAGCGAACGGTCGCTGGCATGGCGCAGGATGTTGGCGGTCTCGGCCATCTCGACCAGAAAGGTCGACTGACCGCTGGCCAGGTCATCGACGGCGCCCACCCGCGTGAACACCCTGTCGGCCAGGCCGATGCAGGCGCTGCGGGCGGGCACCCAGCTGCCCATCTGGGCCAGCAGCTGCAGCACACCGATCTGACGCAGGTAGCAGCTCTTGCCGCTGGCGTTGGGGCCGGTGAGCACGATCAGATCAGGGGAAGCCGGGGATCCCAGGGCCACATCGTTGGCGACGAAGGACGCCTCGACCAGCAGCTGCTCCACCACCGGATGGCGACCGTCGCTCACCTCGAAGCGACGGCTGCGCTCCAGCCGCGGCCGGCAGTAGCCCTGGGTGGCTGCCAGTTCGGCCAGTCCGCAGAGGGCATCGAGGGCCGCCACGCCCCGGGCCGCGGCACGGATCGGGGCAGCCTGCTCGCCCACAGCCGTCCGCAGGGCGCTGAACAGGTCGTACTCCCTCTGATGACAGCGGCTGCGCAGCTGCAGGATGCGCCCCTCCCGCTCCTTGAGCTCGGGGGTGACGAAACGCTCTTCGTTGCTGAGGGTCTGGCGACGGATCCAGTGGTCGGGCACCCGCGCCGCCCGCGCCCGGCTGACGCTCAGGAAATAGCCGAAGCTGCGGTGGAACTGCAGGCGCAGGTTGGCATTGCCGCTGGCCTGCCGTTCGCGTCGCTCGACCTCGGCCAGCCAGTTCTGCTGTTCATCCAGCCGGTTGCGCAGGTCATCGAGCTCGTCATCGACGCCGTCATGGATCAGCCCTCCCTCGAGCAGGGTTGACGGTGGCTGCTCCACCAGCCGATGGCGAATCGTCGCAGCCAGGGCCTCCAGGTTGCGGTCGGGATCGGCCAGGGGCGCCAGGGGGCCCCTGGCGGCCTGGGCCAGCAGCTCCGCGAGGGCCGGCAACCGCTCGAGGCCATCGGCAATGGCATTGAGATCGCGGGCGGCGGCGCTGCCGGCGGCACAGCGGCCCGCCAGACGTTCCAGGTCGCCCATGGGGCGCAGCAGCCGGCGGATGGCCTGGCGCAGGGGACGCCTGTCCACGAACAGGGCGATGGCCTCCTGCCGCTCCTCGATGGCCTCCAGATCGAGCAGCGGCGCCTCAAGCCAGCGCCGCAGACAGCGGGCCCCCATGGCGGTGAGGCTGCGGTCGATGGCCCAGAGCAGCGAGCCGGCGAACTGGCCATCGCGCTGGGTGGCCGTCAGTTCGAGATTGCGTCGGGTCTGGGGGTCGACCGCCAGGGCATCAACGCCGGCCCGCAGCAGCGGCTGGTCCAGCGGCACCGTGTGGCCCGGCTGGCTGGCATCGAGGTAGGCCACGAGCCCCCCGGCCGCCCGCAGCGCGAGGGGGCAGGCCCCCAGACCGAGGCCGTCGAGGGTGGCCAGGCCGAAGCGGTGGCGCAGGCAGCGCTCGGCTGCGCCGCGCTCGAAGGCGGTGCGACCCGGCCGGGTGCAGCTCAGGCGCTCGGGCAGCCACTCCGGCAGGGGACCATCCCCCGGCAGCAGC
The DNA here is from genome assembly GCA_049317465.1 of Prochlorococcaceae cyanobacterium. Taxonomy (GTDB): domain Bacteria; phylum Cyanobacteriota; class Cyanobacteriia; order PCC-6307; family Cyanobiaceae; genus CAIQIA01. The sequence goes on from JBMOIF010000011.1 coordinate 2,880, forward strand.
ACTTCGGCCGCCTCAAGCTGCTGGAGTTCCTGGCGCAGGGCATCGGGGTCCGTCCCCTCGACCAGGCGGAACTCCCCCGTGGAGACGTCGGCCACCGCCAGACCCCAGGACCCGTCAGGCGCCGCGACGGCGGCCGCCAGCCAGTTGTTGGAGCGGGCGGGCAGCAGCCCCTCCTCGAGCACCGTCCCGGGGGTGAGCACCCGTGTCACCGCCCGTTGCAGAAGCGCTCCGGCCCTGGACGGAACGGTCTCGAGCTGATCACAGAGGGCGACCGCATGGCCACCGCGCACCAGCTCTGCGCAGTAGCGCTCGGCGGCGTGGTGGGGAATGCCCGCCATCGGCACCCGTCCGACCGTGCGCCCGCCGTCCTTGCCGGTGAGGGTCAGCTCGAGGGTGCGTGACACGAGCAGGGCATCTTCGAAGAAGCACTCAAAGAAGTCACCCAGGCGGTAGAGCAGCACCCGCTCCGGATGGGCGCTCTTGATCTCGACGTAATGGCGCAGCATCGGCGTGAGCGCCTCCGCTGGCACCAGGTCGTGACGGTGCCAGCGGGGCAGGTCGTCACCAGGGTCGTGGCTGACCGACGCGTCGTCCGCCTCCTCGGGCCCGTCGGCAGACGGGCGGGGTGGGCGCAGACCGGGGTGGATGCGACGCCGATCCGACCGCCCGGCCGCCGCCCCCTCGTCGGCAGAGGAGGGATCAGCAGCAACGGACTCAGGCTCCACGGGGGCCAGGTCCGGAAACAGGCTTCCCTGCACACCCAGGGCCGGCAGCGGAGACGGGGAGGGATCGCCGGCGGACACGGGCTCAGCAGGTGGGGAGGCGATGGTAGGCAGGCCTGCCGAACCCCACCCGACAGCCCATTGGCCACAAGCTGTGAAGCAGATCGTCGGGAGACCGGCGTCGCATGGAAGAATGCGGCCTGCCAGTCGCCGACGATCGCGCTTCGCCATGCAGATCCTCAACACCCTCACCGTCCTGGCCCTGGTGGTGGCGTCGTTCGTGCTGATCGTGGCCGTTCCCGTTCTTTACGCCAGCAACGAGGACAGCAGCCGCTCCAACCGATTGATCCTGCTGGGGGGGCTGGTCTGGGTGGCCCTCGTGCTGGTGAACTGGGGCATGAGCCTTTTCGTGGTCTGAACCCTTGACCGTCTTCGAAGGTCACTTCTCCGGCACCGCCACCCTGCGGATCGCCATCGTGGTGGCACGGTTCAACGACCTGGTGACCGGCCGGTTGCTCAGCGGCTGCCTCGATTGCCTCAGCCGCCACGGTATCGATGTGGGCCCCCAGAGCAGCCAGCTCGACGTGGCCTGGGTGCCGGGCAGTTTCGAAATTCCGCTGGTGGCCCAGCAGCTGGCCCGCAGTGGTCGTTATGACGTTCTGGTGACGCTCGGCGCCGTGATCCGCGGCGACACACCCCATTTCGATGTGGTGGTGGCCGAGGTGAGCAAGGGTGTGGCGGCCGTCAGCCGCGACGCCGGTGTGCCGGTGATCTTCGGTGTGCTCACCACCGACACGATGCAGCAGGCCCTGGAGCGCGCCGGCATCAAGAGCAACCTGGGCTGGAGTTACGGGCTGCAGGCCCTGGAGATGGGCAGCCTGATGGGGGCGCTGGCGACCGCGGGTGGGCGCTGACGGCCCCAGGGTCCTGCGCGGACAGCTGATGCAGCTGACCCGGGAGTGGCCCCCCGGCTACGGCGGGGTTGAGCGGATGGTTCATGCAGTGGCCGAGGGGTGGCAGGAACTGGGCGCCACCAGCGTCAGCGTGAGCCTCCGCGGTCCGGCGAAGGACGTGGGGATGGATCCACTGCCTGTGGCCTATGAACGGCACCGTGTGCACACATGGGCGTGGGGTGATCTGCTGGTTCCGTTGCCCTGCCGATCCCTGGTGCGGCTTCTGTGGTCACCGGAACCGCTGCTGGTGCATCTGCCGTGTCCGACCGTGCTTCTTCTGGCTGTGCTGGCACGCCTGCTGCACCCCCGGCGGCGGATTGCGGCCCTCTGGCACGCGTTTCTGGAAACAGACAGGTCAACCTGGTCCGGGCGGCTGCTGTGCCTGTACCAGAGCATGGCTCTGGCCTGGGTCCGCAGCAGTCCCGAGCCCGTGATCAGCACGTCAGAGCCCCTCTGCCAGGAGTTACGCCAGGGGGGGGTAAGGGATGGAGTGCTGGCGCTGCTGCCCTGCTGTCTGGAAGCCCGCACGGAGGCGACCGCGGCAGCGATCTGGAGGCAACGCCAGCAAGGCGGACTGCGCCCGAGTCAGAGAGGGCGGGTGATCTTCATCGGCCGACTGGAAAGCTACAAACGGGTGGACTGGCTGATGGAGGCCTGTCACCAGATCGGCGTTGGGCATCTTGACGTCGTTGGCGATGGGAGCCAGCGCCAGACCCTGGAAACGCAGGCCCTCGAACAGACAACAGGGACCGGGAACGCACCAACCGTCAGCTTTCACGGCCGACTGCAGGAATCAGACAAGTTTGCGTTGCTGGGCCAGGCAGATGTGCTGGTGCTCCCCTCCGCGTCGTGTCACGAGGCCTTCGGCATCGTGCAGCTGGAAGCCATGGCCTGTGGGGTGCCTGCCATGAGTTTTGATCGCGCACGCTCAGGAATGGCCTGGGTGAACAACCTGAAGGAAGGGACCGTCGTGCCGCCAAGGGAGGCCGAAGACCTCGGGGCAGCCCTGCAGGCAGTACTGAACCCGGATGGGTATGCCAGCCGCTGTGAAGGCTGCCGTCAACGGTTTGAGGAGGTCTTCTCACGTAAAATCTGGAGGCGGCGCCTGCAGAAGCTGGAACTGTGACGGTGCTGACGAATCTGCTGGCCTACATCCCTGGAGCATCAGGATTCACCAGTTACCTCCGCCGCGTCCTGCCTGGGATTCCCGGACCGCGGCTGTTGATTGATCCTGAGACCAACCGCTGCCGTTGCCAACTGGAGGACAACCTTCCCCAGGCCATTCCCTCCGCCGGTTTGCTGAGGCTGTTGCAGCGCCTTTCCCTGACACAGCACGGAGTGAAACCCCGCAGAGCCCTGCAGGAGGCGCTCAACACAGGGCTTCTGAAGGAGAAACCCGATGTTATCTACAGCCCTTTCTGTGATGCTCTGCTCGGATGGAAAGAGATCCCACAGGTGATCACCTGCCATGACCTGACACCGCTGTACATCTCCAACAGCCGCAAAGCCACGTGGCGCTATCGATTATGGACTCCCAAACACCTGCAGCGGGCACAACGCGTCATTGCCATCAGCCGTTTTGTCGCCGATCAACTCGTGACCCATGGGGTTGCCGCGCAACAGATTGACGTTGTTCTCAATGGCATCGCCGTGGAGCGATCGGCGGTGTCTGCTCCTGCAAGCGAAGACATCGTGATCCTGGCCCGCCATGACCGCAACAAGAATGTTGCCGGTGCCATCGAAGCACTGCACCATCTGCTAACGATGGGTAGCACTTGGCAAGGGCGCATGATCGTGGTCGGCCGACGGGGACGGCAGACCGATGATCTGCAAGAGAAACAGAAGCAACTGCCTCGACCCGAGGCACTGCTGATGATGGATCATCTCAACCAAGACGAGCTGATCAAGCTGATCCGTGAGGCATGGCTGCTGGCTTCCTTCAGCCGGATGGAAGGCTTTGATTATCCAATAATGGAAGCGAAAGCCGAGGGCATCCCGACCGTGGTAAGCGATATCCCAGTACATCGAGAACTGCACAGCGAGAGTTCACTTTTCTTCCAACTGGATGATGGAGGCAGAAGCTTTGGCAGAGCCATTGCTCGCCTGCACTTGGAGGCGTCCCTATGGACTGAACTGGCCACCGCAGGCAGAAGCCTGGCTGTTAGGCTTTCTCTCGAACGACAGCAAGCTCAGATCCGGGAGGCCATCGACGCATGCAGACTGTCGTAGAGACTGAAGATGTGTGGCTGCGGATTCCCGTCTGGACCACGGAAACCAGAAGCCTGAAGAATGTCCTGCTGAGATCTGTAACTGGTGGTGCCTTACGACGGTCTGCGACGGGCGCGGAGGTTGAGGCCTTACGGGGCGTGAGCTGTTCCATAAGCAGTGGCGAACGTGTTGCTCTGATTGGCCACAATGGCGCAGGCAAGTCAACATTTCTCAAGCTCGTATCAGGGATCTACACAGCGACATCCGGACGACTGAAGGCCTATGCCACTGTGCATCCAATGATTCAGAAGAGCTTTATCACGAGTCCAGAACTCAGTGGCGTTCAGGCTGTGAAGGCGCACTACCTTCTCGTGAGGGGAAATCTCAGGGGCTTTCGTCCGTTTCTTGATGAAGTGGTGGAGTTTTCAGGCCTCGGTGATTTTATCCATCTCCCCGTCAAGGGATACAGCGAAGGCATGGCAGCTCGCCTGTTGTTTTCTGTTCTCACAGGTTTTCAACACGAATGCCTGGCACTGGATGAGGGGTTTGGCGCAGGAGACAGCCAGTTTCAGGGCCGGGCACAAGAGCGCATGCGAGAGTTTATTGACGGCGCAGGGACACTCATCATGGCATCTCATTCAGACGAGCTGCTGAGGCAGTTCTGCCAACGAGGACTGGTCTTTAATCAGGGTCGCATCGTCTGCGATGCCGACTTGGACACTGCTCTTGATTACTACCATGAACACCATGCGTGACACAATTCAAGATGCATGGAAGTCTCGGCGTGTCTGGTGGTTTACAGCCACAGCCCGGACCAGAGCTCGCTTTGCCCGTACATTGCTCGGCAGTTTCTGGCTGGGGTTTTCCAATCTTCTCTCAATTGGAACCTTGGCGGCTGTCTACGGAACTGTGTTCAAAGTGTCAGACTTCAGGCATTACGTTGTTTACCTTGGCATCAGCCTTGTCATCTGGAACTCGCTATCATCAAGCATCAGCTCAGCCCCCAACCTTCTCGAGCATAACACCAATCACCTCAAAAATACAAATCTGAATCCTTTCTTTTACGTCCTTGAGGAATGGTCGTTTCATCTACAGACGTTCTTTCAGTCTTTCTTCCTTGTCATTCTTGTTCTGTCGTTGATAAAAGGTCAGATTATTATCAACCTGCTGACGCTTGGCTGGCTGCCACTTTTTAATCTATTGGTATTCATGCTTTGGCTGCCGATGGTCGTTTGCCTGCTGGGTGCTCGTTACAGGGATCTTTATCAACTGGTACCTATTGTTCTGCAGCTTGTTTTTCTGCTGTCGCCAATTCTTTACTACAGAGAGAGCCTTGGAAGGTTTGGATGGTCAGCAACCTGGAATCCCATCTACCAAATCATTGAGCCAATCCGAATTGCAATGATTGATGGGCAACTGGACTTGAACAAGATTATGGCCATGTTTTTAGTTAATCTCGCTGGGATGGTACTTTCCCTAAAATTACTCCAAAAAGAGCGTCCATACCTCCCATTTTTAATATAACCCAACCAACGACATTGCTCACAGCTTAGACATGCGGCAAATTCATCGGGATCTATTTGCAACCGCGATACTTAACAGTTTTATTAGGTTTGCAGTGAGCTAGACCAAGGCCTTGCATTTACAAGAATAACTCTGGATAAGTTGATATAGGGCTATAGAAAGCCTCCTCTCTCCGACTCAGATAATAAAAGCAGAGTAGAATCGCGCGGCACCACGAGCAACTCAAGCAATAAAGAAGGAAAATAGAACTAGCTTCATTCATTAACATGATGAAGTATCATTATACCATATTGGCAATACTTTAATTCAGTTCATCAAGCGCGTAGAATAGCGACTAAACCAGCCATACATAAGACAATATCACAACAAAGCAGCTCTATAAGTCGACAATAAACTCACTTTTTCATAAAGAATAAGTCAAGAGCAAAAGACTTGGATAGTGCGATCATTGCTTTTCTTTCAAAGTCATGTATAGTAGAGGAGGAACTAAATATTTGCGAAAGATCAATTATCTTACCATCAGCAGCTAGACCCTCGCATTTTGAAAACTGCTTCAAGACGCCCATGACTTCATCTGGATAACGCCCAACATTCCATTCCATCATCACATTAAGATCAGGAGATTTTGAGATTATATCTTCTGCTCCCAAAAGAACATCGCCCTCAGCCCCCTCAACATCAATCTTAAGAAAGTTTATACATGCTATGCTTGATGAATCGCAATATCTATCAAGAGAACGCGTAAGAACTTTGAAGGCCTGCATTTCCTCTTCTTTTTCATAAAAGCTCTTTAGTTGCCCAGGCGCAAAGGGCTTAACAGACGCACTGCCCATGTGCATTTTAGGGACATTCAGTTCCATCAGCGAATCGTCATCAGCACCAACAGCACAATTGACGATGCTAGACCTGCCCGTGAGCCCATTCACCAGTATAGTTTTTTCAATGAGCTTAGCAAGGAGCGGATTTGCCTCGAAAAAGTGGACTGCAGATTGCCCTGAAAAACGAGATAGTATCAGACCGTACCATCCGAAGTTCGCACCAACGTCAAAAATGATGGGATCTTTAACGCTCGAAATGAGACTTTCGCACTTACCGCTAAGCTCCATCTCCCAAATACCCTTCAAAATAAGGTGCGGGGCTAGTGACACATCACTCTGACTGACAGCAATAATCTGTTCTGTATAAATCGTTGTCATTATAGTTTCTCCTCCCGCAGGATACCAGCGACCATTTTTTGCTTGATTTGCAAAAGAAGCAACTTCTTGGATGGCCCGAAATAGGCCAGTTTTGCGAACTAGCTTACTGAACACTCTGACACCAAATGACTCAACTTGAGTTTACCATGATGTGGTGGCAGCATCTCCGTTCTACAATTGGAAATCTGTGAGCAACAGGAGGTTGAGCAGCCGCTCCATCTGCAATGGTGTGGTGTCTTAGCCTTGACCGGCCTCTGAGGCATTTTTTCGCTTCGCTGTGGGCTCATCCCTCATTGCTTTTGGCTGGTTTCTGAGAATTAATCAGATCGTTTGAGGAAATGATCCCTCTTCTCAGAATGTCACGAGCAACTGACGACGGGCCAAGAACAGATTCGGCAAGGCCGCCAATAAGTTGATCTTGCAGCGATTCGTACCCAGTCCGCGCAGCCTCGTCTTCTGAAAACCTAGTTTCTTCTTGACCACTCGGAAAGGATGCTCACGTTTGGATCGGAATTCGACCTTTGCGGTCTTGATCAGATCTTGAAGTCTTCCTTCTGGGGTTTCAGGTAGAGCTCGACGTTTGACGGGTCGCTGCGCCTCCCTGAGATTCCTTGCTTTGCCTGCCATCTCAGGTGGCCTGACGATGCCCGGGTTTCCAGCGTTCGCCTAGAAGACCATCTCTTCGCCATGCAGCAGCTTGGCTTACGGAGTAGGTCCTGCACGTTAGTAATGGTCAAGACCACCGAATAGAACAGGCCTGAGTCCTTGTCCATCCCTGCGTAGAGTTTCGCTCCGAAATACTCCCTCTACCTGCCGACAATAAAGAACAAGTCGTTTTTGTCTCAAAGCAAGGCACCGGTTGATTGGGATTGACGAATCAACTAGACACTGACCCGGCAGAACCAACATCATCTCTGGATGAATCAAGAAATCGCCTCAGGTTCCGCATCTCCAACAGATTTTGACCTAGTAACTATACCAACTCAGGAAAAGACCGCCTAAGGAATCCATAGTTGGGATGCTGGGTCGGCGTTTTGCAAGCGCTGGGTTATGCTACCACTCCTGTCCTTGGGTCCGATGACTATCATTTTAAATACCTCTGAGTTGTTTCGCTATCAAGGCAGTGGTATCAAGAGTTTCACCCAGTCTCTTGTCCGCGCCGCCAAAGACTGGATCCCTGTTGAACTACTCCTAGAAGCCAAGAGAAAAGAAGGCGATAGCGCACTTGCCCACACAAACCTCTTTAGTGTTCATCCCGGCGGGTCAGGAAAAGCAGAAGTTCTTAAACGGGAGATTAAGCAGTCACTGAGCCACTACATACCTCGCAAATCTATATACAAAGCAACACAGGTAAACGAGCTTGATCCGTTGCATTCTCTTGCAATCGCGAAGGTTGCAAACGACACTGACAGGGACAGTGGACGCAGAGTTTCTTTTCGGACATGTCAAGGAATTTACAGCAGCTCCCATCTTGAGTTTATTCGTACTGGGCAGTGTTCAAGAGTGAACTTCCCTGATTTAAACAAGGAAGACGCAGTGTGTTCCATTTTCCATAACCCATTGCCATTCCCCCTGATTTCGGAAGACGTCCCAGTAGTCGTGACTGTTCACGACCTGATTCCCCTATCTCACTCAGATCTCTGTCTTGACGATCCAGGCCGGTTTTTTGACCTGCTGAGTCTCTTGACCGACAAAGCTGCTGCAGTGCATGCCATCAGCCACTCCACCGGTGAACTATTGGTACAGATCTTTGGCAATCGTGTGCGCTCAAAGCTCAAAGTGGTCCAACAAGCACTGGTGATGACAGCCTACTCGGAAGAGCAGGAGGAAGATCTTGTCGAGATCAAGCTTGACCTATTCGACCGTTTTCAGAGCAATGCAGAGGGTCACTCTCTCCTGCAATTGGGAAGTCTTGAGCCCAAAAAGAACCATGCCACAACTCTGGAAGTGCATCGCATCCTTCGCCGAACTTTTCCCGGCCTCAAACTCCAGATCATTGGCAAGGCAGGCTGGCTCTGCGAAGATTTACTCGACACCCTGGCAAGTCGTAGCGGGGAAGGAGTCGAATGGCTCCGTTCAGCACCCCGCGCGAGCGTGCGCTGGCATCTCAACAACAGCCTCGCCCTGATGTTTCCCTCTCTTGTCGAAGGCTGGGGGCTTCCTCCCCTTGAGGCGATGGCCCTGGGGACACCCGCCGTCTGCTCAGACATTCCCGCATGCCAAGAAGCCTGCGGAGAGGGTGCTGCAGGGATGGCAGCAGCCCATGACGTGACAGGGTTCTGCAAAATCCTGACAGAGCTTCTGAGTGACCGGGAGCGCTATGCCTCAGCAGTCAGGGCCGGTCTGCGACAGGCGCGTCTCTACAGCCAGGAGCGGTTTCGGGACGAACTGATGGATCTCTACAGCAGCGTGCTGGATAGGGGGAATTGACCAAGCCCCCCCCCGTGGTGCATGATGGCTGAATGCCCGGAAGCGGGTCGATCGCGGATGTAGCTCAGTGGTAGAGCATCTCCTTGCCAAGGAGAGGGTCGAGAGTTCGAATCTCTTCATCCGCTTCAGTGTTTTTTCAGAAGCAGGTTCTGGCTGGTGACCAGCCGAAAGCCAAGCTGCTGGTAGAACCCACTGCTCTGGGTGGTCATCAGGTACACGCGTTCAACCTCCCTCAGTGGGCCCGAACGCAGCAGCTGGTCCACCAGTTGCCGGCCAATGCCAACCCCCTGCTGGTCGGTGGCGACCACCACGTCCCATAGCGTGGCCCGGAAGACCCCGTCGCTGGTGGCCCGGCCGAAACCAACCAGCCTGTCGGCCTGCCAGGCGGTGACCACCACTGTGCTGGCAGCCAGCATGGTGCGCAGCTGAGCTGGCTGCCGCCCCGAGGCCCAGAAGCTGTGCTGATCAAACAGCTCCTGCAGCTGGCGTAAGGCGCCCACAGGGCGCAGCCGTGGGCCGAGACCCAGCCAGCGCATGCCCGGGCAGCCGCTGGCATGGCTCAGAACGACGGTGCTCTCCGGGGCCCCCACAACAGCAGGACCAGGCGATGACCCTCCATCGTCCTACAGGACGGGAGGGGCCCGCCGACAAGATCACCTGCAGTAACTTGGGTATTCCGTCCATCGCGCTCCATGCTCAAGCTCCTGCTGGGGGATCCCAATGCGCGCAAGCTGAAGCGTTACCAGCCCCTGGTCTCGGACATCAACCTGCTCGAAGAGGACATGGCGCCTCTGACCGATGAGGAGCTGAGAGGACGGACCGCCGGATTCCGGGAGCAGCTGGACAAAGCCGGTTCACCCACCCGACAGCGGCAGCTGCTGGATGATCTGCTGCCCGAGGCCTTCGCCGTCGTGCGTGAAGCCGCCCGTCGCGTGCTGGGCATGCGGCACTTCGACGTGCAGTTGATCGGCGGCATGGTGCTTCACGACGGTCAGATCGCCGAAATGAAGACCGGTGAAGGCAAGACCCTGGTGGCCACCCTGCCCTCTTATCTCAATGCCCTCACCGGCAGAGGGGTCCATGTCGTCACAGTCAACGATTACCTGGCCCGTCGCGATGCCGAATGGATGGGGCAGGTGCATCGCTTCCTAGGACTGAGCGTTGGCCTGATCCAGCAGGACATGAGCCCGGCCGAGCGCCGGCGCAACTACGCCTGTGATGTCACCTATGCCACCAACAGTGAGCTGGGCTTTGACTACCTCAGAGACAACATGGCGACCGATATCTCAGAGGTGGTGCAAAGGGAATTTCACTACTGCGTCATTGACGAAGTCGACTCAATCCTCGTGGATGAGGCCCGCACGCCGCTGATCATTTCCGGTCAGGTGGAACGTCCTCAGGAAAAGTACCAACAGGCGGCGCGACTGGCCCAGCAGCTGCTCCGCGCCGCTGAAATGGGCAAGGATGGCATTGACCCTGAAGGTGACTATGAAGTCGACGAGAAGCAGCGAAATGTGATCCTCACCGATGAAGGATACGCGAAAGCAGAGAATCTGTTAGGGGTCTCCGACCTGTTTGATGCCGCAGATCCCTGGGCTCACTTCGTCAACAACGCTCTCAAAGCCAAAGAGCTTTTCATTAAAGATGTTAACTACATCGTTCGCGGCGAAGACGTCGTCATCGTCGACGAGTTCACAGGCCGGGTGATGCCTGGTCGCCGCTGGAGCGATGGCCTGCACCAAGCCGTCGAAGCAAAGGAAGCGCTACCGATTCAGCCCGAAACTCAGACGCTTGCCAGCATCACTTACCAGAACTTCTTTCTGCTCTATCCGCGACTTGCCGGCATGACGGGCACCGCCAAGACCGAGGAGGTGGAATTCGAGAAAACCTACAAGCTCGAAGTCACCGTGGTGCCGACCAACAGGATCCGTTCGCGCCGGGATCTTCCTGATCAGGTCTACAAGACCGAAACTGCCAAATGGCGCGCCGTTGCCATGGAAACCGCTGATGTGCATAACCAGGGCCGCCCTGTGCTGGTGGGAACGACCAGTGTCGAAAAAAGCGAACTGCTTTCATTGTTACTTCAGGAGCAGGGAATTCCCCACAACCTGCTGAATGCCAAGCCTGAGAATGTGGAGCGAGAGGCTGAAATTGTCGCCCAGGCAGGCCGCGCCGGTGCTGTGACGATCGCCACCAACATGGCAGGGCGCGGCACCGACATCATTCTGGGGGGCAACACCGATTACATGGCCCGACTGAAGGTGAGGGAGGTTCTGCTGCCTCGACTGGTGCGACCGGATGAGACCCATCGACCGCCGGTGCCGCTGCAGCGCGAAGCCAGTGCGGGATTCTCGGCGACCGCCACCCCCGTTCGTCCACCCAGCGAGGCGCGTGCCATCGGGGCCCTCTTTCCCTGTGAGCTTTCCAGCGAATCCGATACCGCTCTGGCCCAGGTGGCCCGCAATCTTGTGCAGCTCTGGGGAGATCGCAGCCTCACCGTGCTCGATCTGGAAGACCGCATCTCCAGCGCTGCCGAGAAGGCCCCTTCCGATGATGAGGGCATCCTGGCTCTGCGCCAGGTGATTTCCCGCATCCGCGCCGATTACGACGCTGTCATCGCCGCCGAGCAGTCACGGGTGCGGGAGGCGGGTGGACTGCATGTGATTGGTACCGAACGGCATGAATCCCGCCGGGTGGACAATCAGTTGCGTGGCAGGGCTGGCCGCCAGGGGGATCCAGGCAGCACCCGATTCTTCCTTTCTCTGGAAGATAATTTGCTGAGAATCTTTGGCGGTGATCGTGTTGCCGGTCTGATGAACGCCTTCCGCGTTGAAGAAGATATGCCGATCGAATCAGGAATGCTGACCCGATCACTCGAGGGCGCCCAGAAGAAGGTTGAGACGTACTACTACGACATCCGTAAACAGGTTTTTGAATATGACGAAGTGATGAACAACCAGCGCCGTGCCGTCTACGCCGAACGGCGGCGGGTGCTTGAGGGACGTGACCTGAAGAGGCAGGTGCTCGGCTACGGAGAGAGAACCATGGACGACATCGTTGAGGCCTATGTCAACCCCGAGCTTCCGCCGGAAGAATGGGACCTCAGCCGCCTGACGGCAAAAGTGAAGGAGTTCGTGAATCTGCTCGCTGATCTGCAGCCCGAGCAACTTCAGGGTCTGACAATGGAAGAACTCAAGGCCTTTCTGCACGAACAACTCCGTATTGCCTACGACCTCAAGGAAGTGGCCATTGAGCAGATGCGCCCGGGCCTGATGCGGGAAGCGGAACGCTTCTTCATCCTGCAGCAGATCGACACACTCTGGCGCGAGCATCTGCAAAGCATGGATGCCCTGCGTGAATCTGTAGGCCTGCGTGGTTACGGCCAGAAAGATCCCCTGATCGAATATAAGAACGAAGGCTATGACATGTTCCTCGAAATGATGACCCAGGTCCGCCGCAACGTCATCTACTCCATGTTCATGTTTGAGCCGCAGCCCCCCCGTTCGTGATGGCCGCCAGCCAGGCCAGACGCCTGATCCTCACCGTCGGCATGCACCGCAGCGGCACCTCGCTGCTCAGCTCTCTGCTCGCGGGCCTGGGGGTGACCCTGCCAGGACGGCTGATCCCGGCTGATGCGGCCAATCCCGAGGGCTACCACGAATGGGACCGTGTGGTGAACCTGCAGGAGCATCTGCTGGTGGAGCTCGACCGCTGGTGGCCCGCCGAGGAAGGTCTGCAACCTCTGCCGGAGGGCTGGCTGGAGCACCACGCCACCCGCCGCACCCGCAGGGAGCTGGTGGAACTGCTCTCGAGCCAGCTGCAGGGACAGGGTCCCTGGGCGGTGAAGGATCCACGCACCAGCCTGCTGCTTCCCCTCTGGCGCTCGGTGGCAGCCGAACTGGATCTGAACCTGCAGCTGGTGCTGGCCCTGCGCCATCCGGCGGAAGTGGCGGCCTCGCTGATCCACCGCGACGGGCCCCTCGTGGGGACGGATCTGCACCGGGCCCTCGGACTGTGGCTGCGCCACACCAATGCCGTGCTCGAAGACGGTCGTGGCCTGCCCCTCGCCGTGGTCGACTACGGCGACTGGTTCCGTGATGGCAGCGGGCAGCTGCAACGGCTCGTGCAGGCGCTCGGCCTTGATGGGGCAGGGCCGGAGCGGCAGCAGGAAGTTCTCGAACGGGTGAGGCCAGAACACCGTCGCCACCGGCAGGGGTCCGCCGGCGTGGATCTGGATCCCACGCTGCGACGTCTGTACAGGGACTGGCGACGGCTGGCCAGGGGCTCCCGCTGGCGCGCCCGACGGACAGCGGCTCCGGCCGGCCTGCGGCGCCACTGCCGTCTCTCGGTCGCCGAACTGTCGGCGGCACCGGAAACCTGGCCACAGCTGGTGGAGGCCTGGTCGGCCTGGCCGGCACCGGCCGATCCCGGCCCTGGGCGGCTGGCGCCGAAGGCCGTTGTGGCGGCCGGAGGTCTCAGCAGTTTCGACTGGAGCTTCCACAGCTGGTTGCAGCGGTTACCCCTGGCCGACCTGGCCACGGCGGCACCCGATCCCGCCGACCAGCACCCCCACCGGGTTGCGCTGATCAGCCCGGCGGCATCCGAGACACAACCCGATGCCCTGGAACGGCTGGCGATCAACCTGGAACTGCCGCCGGCCACCCGGGTGCACCAGTGGCTCGAACACCTGCGCCACCAGAGCCTGGTCTGGGATCCCCATCCCGGCCGGGTGAGGCTGCTGCGCCGGCTCGGCATCAACGCTTATGTGCTGGACGCCAGCGGCGAAGCCAATGGCTGGCTGCAGTCCCGGGAGGCCCACGATGATCTGCAGCAGCAGGCGAGCGTGCTGCTAGGCCTGCCGCCGGTCCAGGCGCTTCAGGACCTGGGCATCGCGGTGATGGCACTGGGCGACGGTGGCCCCCGCTGGCATGGCCCCCTGCCCCGCAGCGTCGGCAGCATCCCGGGCTTTGACAACCTGGAACGACCGACGGTGCAGCATGCCCGCTGCACCGCGGCCTGGCTGCAGGCCGTCCAGCAGTCCGGGATCCAGCTCGTCTGGCTGGGAGCCCAGGACAGCTTCTGGCCGCAACAGGGCTGGGCCGCCCTGCAGCGCCATCCGGGGCTGCTCCCGCCGCAGCGGTTCCTCGGAGAGCTCGACCCGGACGCAACTCAGCAGGAGCTGGCCTGGCGCAGCAGCGGCCGCCCGGAGCCCGCCCACCCAGACACCCCACAGCCCTCATGGGATGTGCTGGCGAACTGGGAGGACCCCAACGGGGCACCGCCCACGGTGGCGGTCTGCATCAGCCTCCACAACTACGCCGACAGGATCGTCACAGCCCTGGAAAGTGTGCGTCAGCAGCAGCAGCCGTCCGTCGAACTGATCGTTGTCGACGATGCCTCCGACGATGACGGTGTCGCTCAGGTGCAGGACTGGCTGCAGGCCCATGGCGCAGGCTTCCGCCGGGCACGGCTGCTGCGCCATCACCGCAACGGCGGCCTGGCGGCGGCCCGCAACACGGCCTTTTCGCTGGCCCAGGCCCCCTGGTGCTTTGTGCTTGACGCCGACAACCGGCTCGAACCGGAAGCCCTCAGCTCCTCCCTGGCCGTGGCCCGCCACGGCGGTTCCGATGTTGCTGTCGTGCACGGGCTGCTGGCGGTCTGGGATGAGGGGCGTGGCACCACAGCGGGCCTGCTGGGGGGCGGAAGGCCCTGGCAGCCCGAAGCCCTCCGCCCCGCCAACCAGATCGATGCCATGGCGTTGATCCGCCGGGACGCGTGGCAACAGGTCGGGGGCTACACCCACATCCCCGGCGGCTGGGAGGATTACGACTTCTGGTGCTGCCTGATCGATGCCGGTTACCGGGGGGTGCTGTGCCCCCGGGTGCTGGCCACGTACGTGCGCCACGGTGGCTCGATGATCCATCGCTCCACCGACCAGCAGCTGCGCCCCATCTCCCGATTGCTGCAGTGGCGTCATCCCTGGCTGCAACTGCCCTACGCCGGACCCGAGGCCTGAGGCACGGCCGCGCAGCGAGCTGAATCACTGGTCAGCCCCGCCTCGCTGATGCTCGAGCCACACGGCCTCCAGGTGGCGGCACTGCCAGTAACGCAGGCTGACCGAGTGGAGCGCATCGGCCAGGCCATGCAGAAGCTCCGGTGCGGCACCATTCAGCTGTCGCTGCAGCTCCGCCAGGAACAGGCCACGACTCTCAAGAACCCTGGGGGTGAGGAGGGTCAGCAGCAGCGCCGCCCGCAGCATGTCCTCCTCCTGGGGGGGCGTCAGCCCATTGCTGAAGCGGCGATGGGGGTCGGTTCGCAGAGGACGGACATGACGCATGCGGGCACCGAGGTAGACGCCAGGCCGGAAGTCCGGGAAGAGTTCCCCCAGGAGGGGCAGCAGGTAGGCATCCCAGCCGAAGCCACTGCGGAACGGCGCAAGCACCGCCAGCAGACCCCGGTCGATCTCCCGCTGGGCGATGACCGGGCCCATCACCTCCACGAAAGGCAGTTCGAGCCACGGGGAGACAGGATCACCAGGATCCGGGGACTCCGGCGAGGGGGCCTCCGCCTTCAGCACATCCCAGACGGCATGGCTGTCGTGGGTCAGCTGCAGCTGGAAGATGCTGCAGCTGCGCGCCATGGCCTCCTCGGCGCCGGCCAGCAGGTCGCTGACCCGCAGCTCAAGATCGTCGTCAAGGAACGCCACATAGTCGACAGGGGCGCGGAGGCGGTTGTCCTCGGCCAGCAGATGCATCATCTGCCCCTTGCATTCGCTGGGGCAGGGCACCCGGCCGGCCAGGCGATCCTCAGCCGTGACCGCCGCGGGATCGGCGTATTCGGCCTCGACGATGTCGACCCGCCGCTCCCGTTCGGGTTCGAGGGTGTCACGGTCATCCACCAGCCCATGCACCCCCCGGCTGCAGGCCACATAGATGCGCACGCGGGGGGAGATCCGCCCCGCCGCACGCTGGGCCTCGCCGGGACCGTCGGGGCAGTGGCCGCGGGTTGTGATCAGCGCCTGGTGGTGCTCACGGTCACCGACCAGGCGCCGGATCAGGGCACGGAGGTCAGCCATGGCAGCACCTCAGATCCCGGCGCCTTCGAGAAATTCCATGATCTCGCGGTCGCGCAGGCTCTGGGCCTCCCCAGCGGGATGCCCACTCCCCTGGCGGCGCCGGTCGAGCTCGTTCTCGAGGGCATCGATGCGCTCCATCAGATTGCGGATCACCTGGGCCTCGGCGTCGGGCAGCTGCGAGTGGGCCAGGGGGTCGATGCGCACCCCGGACTGATGGATCACACGGCCGGGAACACCCACAACGGTGCAGTCGGGACCGACATCACGGAGCAGCACCGAACCGGCGCCGATGCGGGTGTTGGCTCCCACCACGATGGCCCCGAGAACCTTGGCCCCGGCGCCGACGACCACGTTCTCGCCGAGGGTGGGATGGCGCCTGCCCGACTGCTTGCCGGTGCCACCGAGGGTCACCCCCTGGAACAGCAGACAGCGATCTCCCACGACGGCGGTCTCGCCGATCACCACGCCCATGCCGTGGTCGATGAAGACACCGCTGCCGATCTGTGCTCCGGGATGAATCTCGACCCCCGTGAACAGCCGGCCCAGCTGTGACAGCAGGCGGGGCAGCAGCGGCAGGCGCAACCGCCAGAGGCGGTGGCTCAGACGGTGCAGACAGAGAGCATGCAGGCCTGGATAACAGAAGACGATCTCGGCAAGACCACGGGCCGCGGGGTCCCGTTCGCGGATGATCGCCACATCCGCCGCCAGATCACGCAGCAGCCCCATCGCCATTCCCGTCGAGGCCGATTTCCTTGCGCAGCATGTCGATGGTGGTGGTGCCCAGGTAACTCTGGGCGCAGTGGACCTGAGGCAGGCGCATCAGCTGGGCGCGGTTCTGCCGCAGCGTCTGTTCCACCAGCGGCAGGCTCGGACGGTCGCAGAGCACATGGCTGGCAGCGCGGCAGAGGGCCAGCAGGCGGCTGCCCACATCGGGGGCGGCCGTCATCACCAGCAGCTCCTGACCCCGCATCGAATGGAGGATCACCTCGGCGGCCCGCAGGATCCCGGGACTGATGCTGACCAGACCGACACAGCTGCCGGCCCGCAGCTCCTTGAGCAGGCTGAGCTCCTGACGGAAATCGTTGAGGTCAACGGCCACAGCCCGCACCCCATGGTGCTTGGCCAGCTCCTCGACGGGCTGGAGGAAATAACGGCTGGTGACCACCGTGCCGTTGTTGGAGGTTTCGAGCACCGCCTCCAGCTCCTCGAGGGGCACCACCTCGACCGGCACATCAAGGCTCGGCGTGAGCTCCTCGGCAATCAGCAACGAGGCACCCAGATCCTCCTGGGGGGTGCTCACCAGCACCCGGGCGCCACAGCGCAGGCGCCAGTCGATCTCGCGGGTGAGCAGCTCGCGGGCCTGCTGCAGGCTGCAGCCGGCATTGAGCAGGCCATCGATGCTGCGCCGCACCTCCTGGTCGATGTCGGGTCTCAGCCGGGCCCGCGGCCCCAGGGGCTGACGCACATCGCGGGGCTTCTGCTGGTCGCGCACGTAGATGCCCGAGCCCGCCATGGCCTCGACCACCCCGTCATTCTCCAGCTGCCGGTAGACCTTGCTGATGGTGTTGCGGTGCAGGCCCGTCTGCATGGCGAGCTGACGGGTGCTGGGCAGACGGTGGCCCGGCGGGAAATGGCGGGCGGCGATGGCGAAGCAGATCTGGTTGTAGAGCTGCGTCGACGCCGGGATGTCGCTCTCCTGTTGGATGTGGAAGCGCACGGGGTGGTGTGACAGCAGCTCGACCGGGTCACGCTACTGGCACAAGGGACAGGTGACAATTGCCCGGCTGTCCCGCATCCAGCGGTCATGACCGAGTTCCGACCATCCGCCGGCAGCTGGACGACGGTGGCCGGGTCCGAGGTGCCCCTGCGTTGCTGGTGGGTGCCCGGTCCGGAACAGCCCCGGGCCATGCTGCTGCTGCTGCCGGAGGTGTTCGGCATCAACGGCTGGCTGCGGTCGGTGGCCGCCCGCCTGGCCGAGGAAGAGGACGTGGCCGTGCTGGTGCTGCCCCTGTTCGCCCGCACGGCTCCCGATCTGGATCTGGGCTACGACGACGGAGCCCTGTGCCTGGGCCGTCTGCACCGCGATCAGGTCACCGTGGCGGGGTTTCTGCAGGATGCGGCGGCGGCGATCGACTGGCTGAGGCGGCAGCCCGGTGGCGAGGGGGTGCCGCTGCTGCTGGTGGGCTTCTGCTTCGGCGGTCACCTGGCCTGGCATGGGGCCACCCTGCCGGAGGTCGCCGCCACCCTGGCCTTCTACGGCGCCCGTGTGGCCGGCTTTCGCCCCGGTGGAGGGGCTCCGACCACGGCCGTGGCCACCAGCATTCCAGGCCGGTTCTGGAGTGTCGTCGGCCGTGAGGATCCCCTGATGCCCGAGGAAGAGCGGCAGGCGATCAGGGCGGTCCTGACGGCAGCGGACCCCGATGGACAACGCCACAGGGCCGTGGAGCTGCCCGCCGCCGGCCATGGCTTTCTGTGCGATCAGCGTGATGACCATCGACCCGCCGCCGCGGCGGCAGGCTGGGCCCTGCTGCATGACCTGCTCAGGCTGGCGGCCCCTCCGCCGGCTGAGGCATCCTGACCGGGGCCGGACGGGGAGGGCGGGTGCCTGACTCGGCACGCTCCCTGGCCTCCTTGCTGTCCTTGCTCAAAGGTGCACGACGGGGACCCAGGAACATGATCATGTTGCGTCCCTCGCGCTTGGGCTCCTGCTGGAGCTCGGCGGTCTCCTCCAGGTCCCTGGCCATGCGCATCAGCAGCCGCTCGGCCAGGGCGGTGTGCTGGATCTCGCGCCCCCGGAAGATGACCGTGCACTTGACCTTGTCACCGGCCTTGAGGAAGCGCACCGCCTGACCGATGCGCACCTGGTAGTCGTGCTCATCGATCTTGTAGCGCATCTTCACCTCCTTGACCTCGGTCTGGTGAGACTTCTTGCGGGCTTCCTTGGCCTTCTTCTCCTGCTCGAACTTGAACTTGCCGTAATCCATGATCCGGCAGACCGGCGGATCAGCCTTCTCGCTGACCAGCACCAGATCCAGCTCGCGTTCTCGAGCCACATCAAGGGCCGCTTCGCGGCTGATCACCCCGAGCTGACTGCCGTCTGCATCCACCACCCGCAGGTTGGGGTAGTTGATCCGATCGTTGATGTTCGGAAGTTCTCGGACAGGGGCGCGACGGTCGAAGCGGGGACGGGGTGGGGCCATTCAGCAGGGGCGGCGGCTCGATCGGACAGGTGGTTGACCCTTCACACTACCCGGCGACAGACCGGACTGCCGTCAAGGCCGCCAGGGCTGGCTCCAGGGGGGCGTCGGGATCGAGCCAGAGCGGTTGATGACGATGGCGGAACCAGGTGCGCTGGCGTCGGGCGAACTGCCAGGTGCGGCGGTTGATCTCCTCCTCGGCGGCGTCCCGGTCCAGCCGCCCGTCAACGACGGCCAGGGCCTCGGCGTAACCGATGGTGCGCAACAGCGGCAGATCCGCCCCGAACCGGCGACGCAGTCCCTCGGCCTCCTCCAGCAGCCCCACCCGCACCATGGCGGCGGTGCGGGTGGCGATGCGCTGACGCAGGTCTGGCGGATCAAGGCCCAGTTCCAGCACGGGCCCCGCCGGGGGGCGCCGGCCCTGCTGACGCGAGAGGGGACGACCGCTCACGTAGAGCACCTCCAGGGCCCGCACGGTGCGGACGGTATCGGCAGGATGAAGGCGGTCAGCCGCCTCGGGATCTGCGGAACGCAGCAGCCCCCAGCGCACCAGCGGATCGAGGGCCTCCAGCTGCCGGCGCAGCGCCGGCTGGGGGGGGACCGCGGGGGGCAACAGCCCGTGGCCCAGGGCCTGCTGATAAAGACCACTGCCGCCCACCAGCAACGCCAGACCTGCGGCCGCCCGTTCGGCCGCCATCAGGGGCCCGGCGAGGGCACAGAAGCTGTGCAGGGTCAGGGGGCGGTCCGGCGGGGCCAGGTCAAGCAGCTCATGGGGAATGCCCCGCCGTTCCTCCAGGGTCGGCTTGGCAGTGCCGATGTCCATGCCCACATAGATCTGGCGCGAGTCGACCGACAGCACCCGACAGCCGAGGCGTTCAGCGAGGGCGATCCCGAGGGCGGTCTTGCCGCCGGCGGTGGGACCCAGCAGCAGCACCAGTGGCATGGCATGGGATGGCATGAGCCCAGGACGCCCCACCATCCAGGATGCACCCCCCTGCCGGATTGCCGCGGAGAGGGGCCTGCAACGGGCCCTGGCAGGCGGTGGTAAACTGAAGAGTCAGCGGAAGGGGTCCGCCGGCCCGAGTCTCCCCCTTCGGCCTTTCCGGCGGCCCATCACTTCATGAGCGACGCGTCCAGCTCCCCACCCCCGGTGCAGTCCGCCTACGGCGCCGAGCAGATCCAGGTGCTGGAGGGCCTCGAACCGGTCCGCAAGCGTCCGGGGATGTACATCGGCACCACCGGGCCGCGGGGACTGCACCACCTCGTGTATGAGGTGGTCGACAACTCCGTGGATGAGGCCCTCGCGGGCCACTGCAACGAGATTCTCGTGGTGCTTCAGGCCGACGGCTCGGCCTCGATCAGCGACAACGGCCGCGGCATTCCCACCGACATCCACCCGCGCACGGGCAAGTCGGCCCTGGAGACCGTGCTGACTGTGCTTCACGCGGGCGGCAAGTTCGGCGGCGGCGGTTACAAGGTGTCCGGCGGCCTCCACGGCGTCGGTGTCTCCGTGGTCAATGCCCTCAGCGCCTGGGTGGAAGTGACCGTGCACCGGGACGGTCAGGTGCACCGCCAGCGGTTCGAACGGGGCCAGCCCATCGGCTCCCTGCGCTCGAGCCCAGACGACAGCGGTCGCCGGGGCACCCAGGTGGTGTTTCTCCCCGATCTTGAGATCTTCAGCGGCGGCATCGAATTCGACTTCGCCACCCTGGCCGCACGTCTGCGCGAACTGGCCTACCTCAACGGCGGCGTGCGGATCGTCTTCCGCGACGAGCGCGGCGAGACAGCCCACGAAGAGATCTATCACTACGAAGGCGGCATCCGTGAATACGTCGTCTACATGAACAAGGAGAAGGATGCCCTGCATCCGGACATCATCTATGTGAACGCAGAAAAGGATGGCGTACAAGTAGAGGCCGCCCTGCAGTGGTGTGTGGATGCCTACTCAGATACCATCCTCGGTTTCGCCAACAACATCCGCACCATTGATGGCGGCACACACATTGAGGGCCTCAAAACAGTCCTGACGCGCAGCCTCAACACGTTTGCCCGCAAGCGCGGCAAACGCAAGGAAGCCGATGGCAATCTGGCCGGCGAAAACATTCGCGAAGGACTGACGGCCGTGCTCTCGGTCAAGGTGCCGGACCCGGAATTTGAGGGCCAGACAAAGACCAAGCTTGGCAACACCGAGGTGCGCGGCATCGTTGACAGCGTCGTCGGCGAAGCCCTCAACACTTATCTCGAGTTTCACCCCCAGGTCATCGAGCTGATCCTGGAAAAAGCGATCCAGGCCTTCAATGCTGCCGAGGCGGCCCGCCGCGCCCGGGAACTGGTGCGACGCAAATCCGTTCTGGAGAGCTCGACGCTGCCCGGCAAACTGGCAGATTGCAGCTCCCGCGACCCATCAGAATCGGAGATCTACATCGTTGAGGGAGACTCCGCCGGTGGTTCGGCCAAACAGGGTCGGGACCGGCGCAACCAGGCCATTCTTCCCCTGCGCGGCAAGATCCTGAACATTGAGAAGACCGACGACGCCAAGATCTACAAGAACAGTGAGATCCAGGCTCTGATCACAGCCCTGGGTTTGGGCATCAAAGGCGAAGAGTTTGATGCCAAGAATCTTCGCTACCACCGCATCGTGATCATGACCGATGCCGACGTGGATGGAGCCCACATCCGCACCCTGCTGTTGACGTTCTTCTATCGCTACCAGAGGGCCTTGGTGGAAGGCGGCTACATCTACATCGCCTGCCCGCCGCTGTACAAGGTGGAAAGGGGCAAGAATCACACCTACTGCTACAACGAGCACGACCTGCGAAAGACCCTGGATTCTTACGGTGAAAAGGCGAATGTCACCATCCAGCGATTCAAGGGACTGGGCGAGATGATGCCTCAGCAGCTCTGGGAGACCACCATGGATCCCACCACCCGCACGATGAAGCAGGTGGAAATCGAAGACGCCGCCGAAGCCGATCGCATCTTCACGATCCTGATGGGCGACAAGGTCGCCCCCCGACGGGAATTCATCGAAACCCACAGCGCCGAACTGGACCTGGCGGAGCTGGACATCTGATGCCCTGGCGCTGGGCCTGGCTGCTGGGACTGGCGCTGATGGCGCCTGTGGGACTGCCTGCCGGGGGGGGCGACCCCTCCCGACCCGGCCTGCGACGGCGAAATGCCGGTGAGCCTTTGCTGGCCGCCGGTCCCCGCCGGCTCCAGACCAGCCCCGACCTGCAGGCCCCGGTGCTGGCCGTCGTCGAGAGCGGCCAGCCGCTGCGGGTCCTGGAGATCTGGTGGGACGATGCCGGTCGCCGCTGGCGGCGGGTCAGCGGCGGGCGGCATCGCGGCTGGATTGCGGGCTGACGCCCTTCAGGCCGCCAGAGCCGCCTCGAGGGCAGCCACCAGGGCCGGATCGGAGGGGGCGACTCCGCTCTTGAAGCGGCCTACAACGGTGCCGTCGCGCCCCACGAGGAACTTCTCGAAGTTCCAGGCGATGGGGGTGCCGGGCTCGGCCTGGGTGAGGGTGTCGAACGGAGCCTGGCTGGCGGTCACCTTCGCCATCACGGGAAAGCTGACGCCGTAGGTGGCACTGCAGAAGGCCTGGACCTCTTCAACGCTGCCGGGCTCCTGGGCGCCGAAGTCGTTGCAGGGGAACGCCAGGATCTGCAGACCGCGGTCGCCGTAACGCTCCTGCAGCTCCTGCAGGCCGGCGTACTGGGGGGTGTAGCCGCAGCGGCTGGCGACATTGACGATCAGCAGCACCGAGCCGGCGGCGCTGGCCAGGTCGAAGGCCGTGCCGTCGGCACGCTGGACGGTGACACCGGACACAGAGGGGGCCATGGGGCAGGGAGGACGGCTGCAGGCGGGAACCTAGCCCGCCCATACACTCATCGGGCGTTGGGACCGCAGGGCATGGCGGAGATGCGGACGGCCATTCCCGAACTGACCCAGTACCTGGGTCGTCTGCTGACGGCTGGCAACTACGACGCCGTCAAGCAGCTGCTGGAGCCGGAACAGCCGGTGGATGCCGCCGACGCCATCAGCAACCTGCCGACGCTGCAGCAGGCGATCGCCTTTCGCCTGCTGCCGAAAGACGAGGCGATCGAGGTCTACGAATACCTCGAACCCGATGTGCAGCAGTCGCTGCTGGAACGCCTGCGCTCCAGCGAGGTGCTCGAGCTGGTGGAGGAGATGTCGCCCGATGACCGGGTACGTCTCTTCGACGAGCTGCCGGCCAAGGTGGTCAGCAACCTGCTGCAGCAGCTCAGTCCGGCCGAGCGGCGCGTCACGGCCCAGCTTCTGGGCTACGAGGGCGGCACTGCCGGTCGTCTGATGACGACCGAGGTCATCGACCTCAAGGAGTTCCACACGGCCGCCCAGGCCCTGACCATCGTGCGTCGCCGGGCCCGAGCCACCGAGACGGTCTACAGCCTCTATGTGACCGACGGCGCCCGCCGGCTCACCGGCATCCTGTCCCTGAGGGATCTGGTGACGGCCGACCCCGATGATCTGATCGGCTCGGTGATGACGCGGGAGGTGGTGAGCGTGACCACCGACACGGACCAGGAAGAGGTGGCGCGACTGATCAAGCGCTACGACTTTCTGGCCCTGCCCGTGGTGGACCGGGAGGAGCGCCTGGTGGGCATCGTCACCGTCGACGACGTCATCGACGTGATCGAACAGGAAGCGACGCGCGACCTGTACGCCGCCGGTGCCCTTCAGGCCGGAGATGAGGACGATTACTTCCGCAGCAACCTGTTTGAGGTGGCACGACGACGGGTGCTGTGGCTGCTGGTGCTGCTGATCACCAACACCGGAACGTCAGCGGTGATCGCCTCACAGCAGGGGGTGTTGCACCGGGTGGTGCAGCTGGCGGCCTTCATCCCTCTGCTGATCGGCACAGGCGGCAATGTGGGCGCCCAGAGCTCGACGGTGGTGATCCGGGGCCTCAGCACCGACCGCCTGCAGGCCCTCGGCCCCTGGCGGACCGTGGCCCGGGAGGCCCTGGCGGGCTTGCTGCTGGGTCTGTTGCTGGCTGCGGTGGTGGTGCCGTGGTCGTGGAAGCTCAGCGGCACCCCCCTGGTGGCGGTGGCGGCTGGGGTCTCGATGATCGCCATCGCCAGCCTTGCGGCAACCGCCGGCGCCTCGCTGCCGCTGTTGTTCAACCGCCTGGGCCTTGATCCGGCGCTGATGTCGGCGCCCTTCATCACCACCATGGTGGATGTGGCCGGCGTCTTCATCTACCTGCAGACCGCCGATTGGCTGCTGACCCGCATGGCCGGTTGACCGACCGGCCTGCCAGGTGTCACACGGGCCGGGACCCCGCTGCGCCCGAAACGCTTCTTAAGGGTATTGTTCATATATCTACACGGAACGGTTGTGCTCGCTGCCGCCCCCACCCCTGACCAGCGTCCGCCGGTGGACGGCGACTTGGTGCGGTCCTACCTCCGCGACATCGGCCGGGTTCCCCTCCTCAGCCACGAGCAGGAGATCACCCTCGGCCGCCAGGTGCAGGAACTGGTGCGCCTTGAAGAAGCCGAAGAGGAACTCCGCGTGCGGAACGGTCGGCCGGCCACCATGGTCGAGCTCGCCGCTGCCGTCGACCTGACCCCCACCGTCCTGCGCCGTCGGCTGGCCAGTGGCCGCCGCGCCAAGGAGCGGATGGTTGCGGCCAATCTGCGGCTGGTGGTGAGCGTCGCCAAGAAGTACACCCGCCGCAACATGGAACTTCTGGACCTGATCCAGGAAGGCACCATCGGTCTGGTGCGCGGCGTCGAGAAGTTCGACCCCACCCGTGGCTACAAGTTTTCCACCTACGCCTACTGGTGGATCCGCCAGGGCATCACCCGGGCGATCGCAGAAAAGAGCCGGGCCATCCGCCTGCCGATCCACATCACCGAGACCCTCAACAAGCTCAAGAAGGGGCAGCGCGAACTCTCCCAGGATCTGGGGCGCACCCCGACCGTGACCGAGCTCGCCGTGCACGTTGATCTGCCTGAAGAAGAGGTCAAGGACCTGCTAGCCCGGGCACGGCAGCCGGTGAGCCTTGAAATGCGGGTCGGCGACGGGGAGGACACCGAGCTCCTCGATCTGCTGCAGACCGACGGCCCGCTCCCCGGCGACGTTCTTGACGGCGAGTGCCTGCGGGGGGACATGCGGGCGCTGCTCGACCAGCTGCCGCTGCTGCAGGGCCAGGTGCTCAAGATGCGCTACGGCATTGATGTCGAGGAACCCATGAGCCTCACCGGCATCGGTCGTGTACTCGGCATGAGCCGTGACCGCGTGCGCAACCTGGAACGCGATGGGCTGGCGACCCTGCGGCGCCTGAGCGAGACCGTGGTGGCCTACGTCGCCGGCTGACGGCTGGCGACCGTGAGGCTCAGCAGCGTCGCCAGCAGCACCAGTCCGGCACCGCCGGCCGTGGTCAGCCCGACGGGTTCGGCGAACCACAGCCATCCCCACAGCGCCGCCAACGGCACCTGCACATAGCTGATGGCGGTGGCCCGGGCCGCCGGCAGTCTCACCAGGGCAGCGGTCAACCCCAGCTGACCCAACTGGGTGAACAGGCCCACCCCCAGCAGCCACAGCAGATCCGACGGCTGTGGCCACACCGGCTCCAGCAGCACCGGCGGCAGCGCCAGGGGCAGCGAGATGAGTGGAAACCAGAAGATGATCACCAGTGGGTGCTCCCGACCCGCCAGCGTTCTCACCGACACGTAGGCCAGGGCCGTGAACAGGGCCCCGGTCACGGCAGCCACCACCCCAAGAGGCATCAGGGGGGGCAGTGCTCCTGCGGCTCCGACGGGATGAACCAGCAGGGCGACCCCTGCCCAGCCCAACAGCATCGCCAGCCCCAGCCGCCGGCCGAAGCGCTCTCCGAGGGTGCCCCAGGCCAGGGCCGCCGTGAAGGTGGGATAGAGGTACTGCAGCACCGTGGCCGGTGCCAGGGGCAGCCAGGCCAGTCCGCCGTAGACACCGAACAGGGCCACCGTTCCCAGCAGTCCGCGCAGGGCCAGCAGCCCCCGATGGCGGCCCCAGGGGCTGAGGCCGCCGCGATGCAGCAGCCACCAACTGAGCAGCAGGCTGATCACCGCCCGGCCGAAGACCACCTCGGCCACGGGAAGCCGGCCGCCGAGATGCTTGACGCAGACGCCCATAAGGCTGAAGCTCAGGGCGCTGAGCACCATGCTGAGGGAGGCTGGCAGGGAGCCCATCCGGTCTTATGGAGCTGCTCAGTCTCTTCCCGCGCACGATCCTGAAGGGTCGCCTGGATCCACAGCTGCTGCTGCAGCTTCAGTCCACCGCCCGCAGCGTGCGTGATGATCCTCGGTCAACGCCGGATGCCTCGACCCGGCTGGCGGGCCAGCTCACCCTGCAGCGGCAGCTGGGGCCGGACTTCGCCGGCATCGATGCCCTCTGCTCAGGCACCCTGCTGCCGGCCTGCGAGCGCTGGATCCGCCACGTGATCGACCAGCAGCCCCCCCAGGGGCGCGGACCCTGGACCCCAGGGCGCTACGGCCTGCAGATGATCGACATCTGGCTCAACGTGCAGCAGGCCGGCGATTACAACCCCACCCACACCCACGGCGGCAGCTTCTCCGGGGTGGTCTTTCTGCAGGTGCCGCCGCAGATCCGCGCCGACAGCTTCGACGGCCAGCTCTGCTTCCACGGTCCCGAGGACTGGCACATCCAGAGCTTCCGCACCGGCATGGCCCACTACGTGCTGCCGGTGCCCGGCGACTACTGGGTGTTCCCGGCCTGGCAGCCCCACTCGGTTGCACCGTTCCGGGGCGAGGGCGAACGCTGGTCCCTGGCCTTCAACGTGCTGGCGGTGCCCACAGCAACGGCCGGCCCCGCCCCGACCCGCAACATCTCCCTCTCGTCCAGCCGGCCGCGGCCGGGCGGGTTCTGATGGCCCTGGCCCACCAGCGCGAGCGTTTGCTGGCCTGGTGGACACGCTGGGGCCGCCGCGATCCCGACCAGAAACCCTGGATGGTCACCACTGCCGGCCACTGGCCGGAACCCGGCGCAACCCTCGATCCCTACGGGGTGTGGGTGGCCGAAATCATGCTGCAACAGACGCAGCTTGCCGTGATGCTGCCCTACTGGCGGCGCTGGATGGAGCGCTGGCCCGACCGGGAGGCCCTGGCCGGAGCCGATGGGCACGATCTGCTTCTGCTCTGGCAGGGACTGGGCTACTACGCCAGGGCCCGACGGCTGCACGAGGGGGCCCGACGGCTCACGGCCGACGGCGAGTGGCCCCGGGACCCCCAGGGCTGGCTGGCCCTGCCGGGGGTGGGCCGCAGCACCGCCGGCAGCATCCTCTCGTCGGCCTTCGATCTGCCGTGGCCGATCCTTGACGGCAACGTCCGTCGGGTCGTGGCGCGGCTGGTGGCCTGGCCCGGCCCTCCGGCCAGGGAACCCGGCAGGTTCTGGCAGCTGAGCACCGATCTGCTGGACACCGAGCGACCCCGGGACTTCAACCAGGCCCTGATGGATCTGGGGGCCACGGTCTGCACTCCCCGGCAGCCCCGTTGCGACAGCTGCCCATGGCGGGATGCGTGCGCGGCCTACGCTGCCGGCGACCCGGTCCGCTTCCCCGTGAAGGATGCCCCCCGCCCCGTGCCGTTGCAGGTGATCGGCGTCGGGGTGGTGCTGAACGATGCCGGCGAGGTGCTCATCGACCAGCGGCTGGAGGAGGGCCTGCTGGGGGGGTTGTGGGAATTCCCCGGCGGCAAGCAGGAACCCGATGAGTCGATCAGGGCCACCATCGCCCGCGAACTGCTGGAGGAGCTGGGGATCGTGGTGGAGGTGGGGGACGAGCTGATCAGCCTTGACCACGCCTACAGCCATCGACGACTGCGCCTCGTGGTGCACCTCTGCCGCTGGCTCGAGGGCGAACCGCGCCCCCTGGCGAGCCAGCAGGTGCGCTGGGTGGCTCCGGGCCGGCTGGGGGAGTTCCCCTTCCCGGCCGCCAATGCCCGCATCATCGCCGCCCTGTACGAACGGCTGGGGCTGTCGGCCGCCTGATCGCCCCCTCCCCCTCAGAAGAGCTCCAGCTCCGGAATGCCGCCGCGACCGTCGTCGAGGGCACGGTCGCTGCTCCAGCGGAAGTTGGTGCCCAGCTGCTGCCAGGTCACCAGAGTCCCATCCGGACGGATTCCCACGAGCCGGGTGGTGAACCCCATGCGGGCCCCGGGCGGCAGGAAGCTGCGCGGCACCCCCGGACGATCGCGAAACCGGAGGCTGCCGGTGTCGGTCTGGCGCTGCAGCTCGGCACCGTTGGCAAAGAACGGAATCGCCTCATCGGGGCAGTCAGCCTGGCCGGGGGCCGCACAGTTGACGATCTCAAGGCTGCTGCCGTCACGACCGCTGGTGATTCGGTAGTGGCGACTGCCACTGGGGATCGGGTCAAACAGCGGCAGTCCGAGGGGCACCCCTGAGGGATCACAGGTCACCTGCCAGAACCCGGGCAGGGAGGTGATCTGCTGCAGCCAGTTGAAACGGGCGACCCCCAGCCGGCGGGCGGCCTCGGCCAGGCTGAGGCCACCGCCGGGGCTGAACCGGCCCTCGACGCTGTCTCCATCGGGCCCCACCCGCACACTGACGCGGCCCCGCAGAATCGTCTGCTGCGCCGGTGTCAGCTGGGCCGGCCCCAGCGACAGCAGCAGCCGGGCCCGGGGATCGGGGCCCCAGCGGCAGAGATCCTGCTCGGCGGCAGCGGCCCGGGCCGACGGCAGGGCCGATCCGACCAGGGCCAGCACCAGGGTCAGGAGCGGCCCGGTGAGCTGGACTGCGGTACGGAACGTCTGGGGCATGCCCACGGCCGACGGAAGGGGCCGGTGCCGGAAACTGCCGCCATCCTGAACGCAGATGCCGGGGTCCGCATGACCGCAGTGATCTGCCTTGGGGAAGCGCTGATCGACCGGCTGGAGCCCTGGGGCAGCCAGCCTGGCCAGGACTGCCTCGGCGGTGCTCCCGCCAACGTGGCCTGTGCCCTGGCCCGACTCGGCACCCCGGCAGCACTGATCAGTCGTCTGGGGGACGACGCGGCCGGTGAGGCCCTGCTGCGCTGCTGCGTCGGACGGGGCGTCGACCTGCGCGGACTGCAACGGGATGCGAGGCGCCCCACCCGCATCGTGCTGGTGACCCGGGATGCCCAGGGAGACCGCTGCTTCGGGGGCTTCAGCGGTGACCGCGGTGAAGGGTTCGCCGACCAGGACCTCGATGCCGAAGCGCTGCCTCACGCCTTGTTTGCGCAGAGCCGCTGGCTGCTGATCGGCAGCATCCCCCTGGCCAGCCCCGCATCGGCGGCGGCGCTCGACCGTGCCGTGGGGCTGCAGTGCGCCCACGGCGGCCGGGTGGTGCTGGATGTGAACTGGCGACCAAGCTTCTGGCCCGTGGATGCCGATGCGGCCCGGGAACGCCTGGAGCCGCTGCTGCGCCAGGTGCAGCTGCTCAAGCTGGCGGCCGAGGAGGCGACCTGGCTGTTCGGGAGCACCGACCCGCAGCAGGTGGCGCAGGCCCTGCCCCAGCGCCCGGGTGTGGTGATCACCGACGGCGGCCATGGGGTGAGCTGGTGGCTGGCCGGCGCCACCGGTCGACGGCCAGCCCCGGTGGTGCCGGTGACGGATACCACCGGGGCCGGGGATGCCTTCCTGGCGGGCCTCCTGCATGGACTGATGGAGCGAGTGGGACCGGATCTCGAGGGCAATGCCTCGGCCGTGGAGCAGGCCATGGCCTTCGCCTGCGCCTGCGGCTCCATCGTCTGCACGGGCCCGGGCGCCATCGAGCCCCAGCCCGATGCCGCCGGAGTGCAGCGGTTCCTGGCGGATGGCACGCTGCCGGAGGTGATCCCGGCGCCCCATGAATGACCCCAGCGGCTACCACGACCGCGTCAACCCGGATCTGCTGTGGCGCATCCCCGTGACGGCCCGCACCGTGCTGGAGGTGGGCTGCGGCAGTGGCGCCCTGGGGCTGGCCTTCAAGAGCCGACAGCCGGCCGTGACCTGGGTGGGCATCGAGGCGGAACCCAGCGCTGCCGCCCGGGCCAGGGGGCGCCTCGACCATGTGCTGAGCGGCGATGTGGAGGATCCGGCCCTGGCGCTGCCGTCCCTCAACCCCCTGGACTGCCTCATCTACGGGGATGTGCTGGAGCACCTGCGGGATCCCTGGGCGTGCCTGCAGCGCCAGACGGCCTGGCTTGCGGACGACGGCATCCTGCTGGCCTGCATCCCCAACGTGCAGCACTGGTCGGTGCTGCAGCAGCTGCTGCAGGGCCGCTGGCCGCGGCAGGACGAGGGTCTCTTCGACCGCACACACCTGCGGTGGTTCACCCGCCACAGCATCATCGAGCTGGTGGAGGGATGCGGGCTGATCCTGCATGACCTGCAACCGCGGATCTTCCGGCCGGAACAGGCCGCCGCCTTCGTGCAGCAGCTGGAGCCCGCCCTGGCGGGCCTCGGCCTCGACCGCCAGGCGCTGCTGGAGGGGGTGTCACCCCTCCAGTACGTCGTGCGGGCCGGCCGGCGGCCGGCGCCCCCCCTGCAGCTGGATGCCCTCAGCCTGCGGCCGCAGGTGGGGATGGTCGACGTGCGCATCAGCCAGCCCCTCCGGGCCCTGGCCAGCCGGCCGGGGGTGAGTGCCCGCGTCAGTGCAGGCTCAATGGCCCTGCTGCCGGCTGAACCGCTGACGCCGAGGCTGCTGATCTGGCAGCGGCCGAAGCTGACCGCTGAGCCGGAGACCCTGCAGCGGCTGCGGATGCTGCTGCGCAACGGCTATGTGGTGGTCTGCGAGTACGACGACGATCCGGACCACTGGCCCGCCATCGCGGCCCATGGTCACCTGACCTTCCGGGGGGTCCATGCCGTGCAGGTGAGCACTGAACCGCTGGCGGCGGTGATCCGGCCCCACAACAACGAACTGGCGGTCTTCGGCAACACCGTCGACAGCCTGCCGGCGGCCAGGGAACCTCTTGTGCCGGGGCAGCCCCTGCGCGTCTTCTTCGGGGCCCTGAACCGCGAAGCCGACTGGGCCCCCTGGATCGACACGCTCAACGACGTCTTCGCCACAGCCCCGGAGGCCTGGGCCGTCGAGGTGGTCCACGACCGGGGCTTCCATGACGCCCTCGTGCTGCCGCGGCGCAGCTTCACCCCCACCTGTGACTACGCCACCTACCGCCAGGTGATGGCCCGCTGCGACATCGCCTTTCTGCCCCTGGGTGACACCCGCTTCAACCGGATGAAATCGGACCTCAAGGCCGTGGAGGCGGCAGCCCACGGGCTGGCGATCGTGGCCAGTCCGACGGTCTATGGCGACAGCCTGGACGAGGGTGTCACGGGGCGCCTGTTCCGCAGTGCCGGGGAGCTGCGGCAGGTGCTGGAGGAGTGGCGGCAGACCCCGGAACAGGTCAGGGCCCTCGGGGCAGGGCTCGCGACTGGGTGGCCCGCGAGCGGCTGACCGCTCGACAGGTGCCCCAACGGGAGGCCTGGTATCGGTCGCTCTGGGAGCGGCGGGAGGAACTCACCCGTCAGCTTCTGGAACGGGTCCCGGCACTGCGGGATCCGGGTTGAGCACCCAGGGAGACGGAGGCTGCAGCCAGAGATGGCGGCCCTCACCCGCGGGTTCCAGGCGCAGTCGCCAGGCGTCGCGGGGGGGCCAGCAGAGTCGTT
This sequence comes from Prochlorococcaceae cyanobacterium, assembly GCA_049317465.1. Lineage (GTDB taxonomy): Bacteria > Cyanobacteriota > Cyanobacteriia > PCC-6307 > Cyanobiaceae > CAIQIA01. The sequence goes on from JBMOIF010000011.1 coordinate 34,856, forward strand.
CGGGCCACTCGACCGCCAGCAACCATCCCAGGTCACGGGCCACGTCCTCCTCCTGGGCCAGCAGCTCATCGGCGGCTCCACCCTCGGGCAGGCGGTAGAGATCCAGATGCACCAGGCCGGGGTAGTGCTGGGCCAGGGCAAACGTCGGACTGGTGACAGGCCCGCTGACCCCGAGGGCCTCGGCCAGCCCCTGCACCAGGCAGGTCTTGCCGGCGCCGAGGGGACCACTCAGCAACAGCAGGGCCGCCGGCGGCAGCAGACCGGCCAGGCGGTGGCCGAAAGCTCGGGTGTCCTCCGCCGAAGCCAGGACGATCGGCGGCTCCTGCTCTGCCACAGCCTCCTCCCCCCGGTTCCGGACCCGGCACGATAGAGTCTCGCCACGGGAGCCCGAAGCCTCGGCGACTCCGCAATCTTTCTGATCCTTCGCCGACTCCTCAACGGAGCGTTCGCTTCATGGTGGCCACACCCGATACCCTTTCCCTGGCTGGCCTGCAGGCCACCAGCACCTATGTGATCGCCGACATCGGCCAAGCCGACTTCGGCCGCAAGGAGATTTCGATCGCCGAAACCGAGATGCCCGGCCTGATGGCCCTGCGCGAGAAGTTCGGTGCGCAGCAGCCCCTTAAGGGAGCCCGCATCTGCGGTTCGCTGCACATGACGATTCAGACCGCGGTGCTGATCGAGACCCTCGTGGCTCTCGGCGCCGAAGTGCGCTGGGCCTCGTGCAACATCTTCTCCACCCAGGACCATGCCGCTGCGGCCATCGCCGCCGCCGGCATTCCCGTGTTCGCCTACAAGGGCGAAACCCTCGACGAGTACTGGGCTTTCACCCATCGGATCATGGAGTGGGCCGACGGCGGCACACCCAACATGATCCTGGACGACGGCGGTGACGCCACCGGCCTGATCGTCCTGGGCACCAAGGCCGAGAAAGATCCGTCGGTGCTCGACAACCCGGGCAGCGAAGAGGAAGTGGCTCTGTTCAAGAGCATCCGCCAGCGCCTGGCCGAACAACCGGGCTGGTATTCGCGCATCTACGCCAACATCCAGGGCGTGACCGAGGAAACCACCACCGGTGTGGCCCGTCTCTATCAAATGCAGAAGGCCGGCGAACTTCCCTTCCCCGCCATCAACGTCAACGATTCGGTCACCAAGAGCAAGTTCGACAATCTCTACGGTTGCCGCGAATCGCTGGTGGACAGCATCAAGCGTGCCACCGATGTGATGGTTGCCGGCAAGCAGGCCCTCGTGCTCGGCTACGGCGATGTGGGCAAGGGCTCTGCCCAGTCCCTGCGTGGTCTCGGGGCAACGGTGATGATCGCCGAGATTGACCCCATCTGCGCCCTGCAGGCCGCCATGGAGGGCTACCGGGTCGTGCGCATTGAGGATGTGATCGATCAGATCGACATCTTCGTCACCGCCACCGGCAACTTCCAGGTGATCCGTCACGAACACCTGCTGCGCATGAAGGATCAGGCCATCGTCTGCAACATCGGCCACTTCGACAACGAGATCGACGTGGCTTCCCTGAAGCAGTACACCTGGGAAAATATCAAGCCTCAGGTGGACCACATCCTGCTGCCGAGCGGCAACCGGATCATCCTGCTGGCCGAGGGTCGCCTCGTGAACCTGGGTTGCGCCACCGGCCACCCCAGCTTCGTCATGAGCAACTCGTTCACCAACCAGACCCTTGCCCAGATCGAGCTGTTCACCAAGGGTGACCAGTATGAGAAGCAGGTCTACGTGCTGCCCAAGCACCTGGACGAGATGGTGGCCCGCCTGCACCTCGACAAGATCGGCGCCCGTCTGACCGAGCTCAGCGCCGAGCAGGCCGCTTACATCAATGTGCCGGTGGAGGGTCCCTACAAGCTGGACCACTACCGCTACTGATCGAGGCAATCCCCGGGATCCCGCGGCGCGGGATCCCGACACCCGCCCGGCCCCCCAGGCCGGGCTTTTTTGTGCCCGCAGCCAGGACGAGCCGAGGCCGTCGCCATGAAACACTCAGCGGCACCGGATCGAACCGTCGATGCTCAGTCAGCTCAATGCCGTGGTGGAGCAGTGGGTGGCCCAGTGGGGCTACTTCGGCATCTTCGCCGCCATGGTGCTGGAGAACGTGATTCCGCCGATCCCGTCCGAGGTGATCATGCCCCTGGCCGGCTTCTATGTGGGCCAGGGCCAGCTGAACTTCGTCGGCGTCGTTCTCGCCGGCCTGCTCGGCACCGTCGTGGGGGCCCTGCCCTGGTACGGCATCGGCAGGCTGGTGAACGAACGGCGCCTGGGCCAGTGGATCGAACGGCACGGTCGCTGGCTGGGGGTGTCAGCCGCTGACCTGGAGCAGTCCCGGGGCTGGTTCCAGCGGCACGGGGCAGCGGTGGTCTTCTGGGGTCGGTTGATCCCGGCGATCCGCACCCTGATCTCGGTGCCGGCCGGCATCGAACTGATGCCGTTCGGGCCCTTCCTCTTCTGGACGACAGCCGGAAGCCTGGTCTGGAACCTGGCCCTCACCACCGCCGGCTGGCTGCTGGGCAGCCAGTGGCAGCGGGTGCTGGAGGAGATCAAACCCATTGAGGGCTGGGTCTACAAGCTGCTGACCCTGCTGGCGATCGGCGTGGTGGTCTGGCTGGGCCGTCGGATCCTGCGCCGACGCAGCCGCTCCTGATCAGAACGGCACTTCGTCGTCGCCGAGGCCCCCACCATCGCCGCCCATGGCACCGGCGGACTGTTCGGTGTCACGACGGGAGCCCAGCAGTTCGAGCCGTTCGACCCGCACCACCGGCTTCGAGCGCTCCTCGCCGCTGGAGCGGTCGGTCCAGCGGTCGAGCTTGAGGGAGCCGATGATGCCCAGCAGCGACCCCTTGCGGACGTAGTCGGCCGCCACCTGGGCCTGCTTGCCCCAGATCTCGAGGTTGAACCAGTCGGGCTCGTCGTCGCGGCTGCGGCGGTTGACGGCCAGGGTGAGGTTGGCGACGACGCTGCCGGACTCGAAATAACGGACTTCGGGGTCGCGGCCGGCGCGGCCGACGAGGGTCACGGAATTGACGCCCATGGGGTCTCCTGGGAAAAACGAGGGTGGAACGGTGGATCAATGATGCGCCAGGCGAACCCGGCACCCACCCTCTGAAGTTCCACAGATGCGGGCGGTTGTCACAGGCTGGCCCGGTGCATCCCCCTATGATCCAGCGGCTGCCCTCTCGTCTCGATCGGGCCCACTCCTGCATCGGAAGCTCTGTGTTCCTGCGACGTTTTCAGCTCTCCCGCGACATCGGGATCGATCTGGGCACCGCCAACACCCTGATCTACGTCTCTGGGCGGGGCATCGTGCTCCAGGAGCCGTCGGTGGTGGCCATCGACCTGGACCGGGGCACCCCCATGGCCGTGGGGGAAGAGGCCAAGCTGATGCTGGGTCGCACCCCCGGCAACATCCGCGCCGTCCGTCCCCTGCGGGATGGGGTCATCGCCGACTTCGACGCGGCGGAGCAGATGATCAAGTACTTCATCCAGAAGGGCAATGAAGGCCGTGGGATGGTGGCCCCCCGCCTGGTGATCGGCATTCCCAGCGGCGTGACGGGGGTCGAGCGCCGGGCCGTGCGCGAGGCCGGCCTCGGTGGCGCCCGGGAAGTCCATCTGGTCGACGAACCGGTGGCGGCGGCCATCGGTGCCGGCCTGCCCGTCACCGAGCCGGTGGGCTCGATGATCGTTGACATCGGTGGCGGGACCACCGAAGTGGCGGTGCTCAGCCTGCAGGGCACGGTCATCTCGGAGTCGGTGCGGGTGGCCGGGGACGAACTGAGCGACGCCATCGGCAACTACCTCAAGAAGGTCCACAACCTGGTGGTCGGGGAGCGCACGGCCGAGGAGATCAAGATCCGCATCGGCTCGGCCTTCCCTGACGACGACTTCGACCAGACCACCATTGATGTGCGCGGTCTCCACCTGCTCTCGGGCCTGCCCCGCACCATCAGCGTCCGCGCCGGGGACGTGCGTGAAGCCATGGTCGAACCGCTCAACGTCATCGTCGAGGCGGTCAAGCGCACCCTTGAGCGGACGCCCCCCGAACTGGCGGCCGACATCGTCGATCGCGGCATCATGCTGGCCGGTGGCGGTGCCCTCGTGAGGGGCATCAGCGACCTGATCAGCCACGAAACCGGCATCCTCACCCACGTGGCCGAGGATCCGCTGCTGTGCGTCGTCAACGGCTGCGGTCAGGTGCTCGAAGATTTCAAGCGCCTTGGCCGGGTCCTCGACGCCGGCGATTACCACCGCTCGACCACCTGACGCCATGGTGCTGGGTCGGCAGTTTGCACGGCTGGCCGATCGCCGCATCCTGCTGGCCTACTGGCCCTGGCTGCTGGCGCTAATCGGTCTGGTGCTGATCCGGGTCTCGAAGGGGGCCCCCGTCGTGGATCTCTATGCCCTGCTCACCCGACCGTTCTGGCCTGGCACCGCCCAGTCCGAATGGGTGCGCCAGGCCCAGAGAGTCGAGGATCAGCAGCGCATCGCCCAGCTGGAGCTTCAGCTGGAGGAGCTGCGCCAGGGTTCGGCGCATCCGGCCAGGGGAGCGGCCGGCATCCGGGCCGCCGTCATCAGCCGCCGCAGCGAGGGCTGGTGGGAGCAGCTTGAGCTGGGTGTCGGCAGCCTGCAGGGGGTGCGCCCGGGAGGCGCGGTGACGGGTCCGGGACCGGCGGCCCTGGTCGGCAGGGTCGTCAGCGTGACCCCCACCACTGCACGGGTGGCCCTGCTCACCGACCCCGCCAGCCGCGTGGGGGTCGAGCTGCGCGGCAACGGCAGCCAGGGCCTGCTCAGAGGGATGGGCACCAGCCGACCCCAGCTGCAGTTTCTCGACAAGGACGTGGAGGTGCAGCCCGGGGATGTGGTGGTGACCTCCAGCGCCAGCTCCCTGTTTCCCCCGGGTCTGATCGTGGGGGTGATCCAGAGCGTCGATCAGCAGGCCGTGCCGGCCCCCCAGGCGTTGGTGCAGCTGGTGGCCCCGGTCCAGTCCCTCGACTGGGTGCAGGTGCGCTGATGGTCGATCTGCCCCTGGGGCGGCCGGCGATGGTGCTGGTCAGCGGCAGCCTGGCCCTGCTGCTGAGCCTGGCCTGCCCCTGGTGGTTGCAGCTCGATGGGCTGCCCCCCAACTGGCTGGTGTTGTGGCTGCTGCCCTGGGCCGTGGTGGAGGGTTCCCTGGCCGGCGCCCTGGCCGGCCTGGTGCTCGGCACCCTGCACGACAGCCTGCAGAATTCCGGACTGACGGCTGTGCCGGCCCTGGTGCTGCTGGGTCTGTGGTGGGGGCGCTTCGATTCAGCCCGTCGTCCCCTCGAACGCAGCACGACCCTGGGACTGCTGGCCATCCTGGGCAGCCTGGGCGTGAACCTCGGCTATGCCCTGCAGCTGCAGCTGCGGGGCGGCGGCCCGCTGCCGGTGCTGCACATCACCCTGGCCCAGTCGCTGCTCACCGGTCTGCTCGCCCCGCCGGTCTGCTCCCTGTTCGTCCTGATCTGGCGCCGCCGCAGCACCCGCCATGCCCGCTGAACGCCGCCGCCGGCGCCTGTCCGCCCTGCTGAGTCTGCTGTTGCCCCTCGGGCTGCTCGGCGGCTGCGGCCGGGGCCCCCAGCCCGGCGAGGTCAACCTCTGGACGATCCAGCTGTCGCCGAAGTTCGACCCCGTGATCCGGCCGATGCTGGCCGACTGGGAACGGCGCCATCCCGGACGACGGGTCGTCTGGACCGACCTGCCGTTCGGGTCGGTGGAACGCAAGCTGCTGGCCGCCGTCTATGCCGGTCGCAGTCCGGATGTGGTGAACCTGAACCCGATCTTTGCCGCCAACCTGGCCAGCAAGGGTGGACTGCTGCCGCTGGAGGACAGGCTGGGTCCGGCTGCCGCCGACTACCTGCCCCAGGTGCTGGAGGCCGGGCGACAGGACGGTCGCCTTTACGCGGTGCCCTGGTACCTGACGAGCCGCATCACCCTCGCCAACCGACGGCTGCTGCAGCAGGCGGGCCTGGAGCGCCCTCCGCTGCACTGGCAGGAGGTCCCCCGGTACGCCGAGACCATGCGCCGCCGCACGGGCCGCTATGCCCTGTTCGTGACCGCGGCTCCGGACGGGTCGGCCGAACTGCTCGAGTCGATGGTGCAGATGGGGGTGACCCTCACCGATGGACGCCACCGGGCCCGCTTCCGCTCACCGGCGGGGGAACGGGCCTTTGCGTTCTGGACCGACCTGTACCGCCGGGGGCTGCTGCCGCGGGAGGTGGTGAGCCAGGGCTTCCAGCGTGCCATCGAGCTCTACCAGAGCGGAGAACTGGCCCAGGTGGCCAGTGGCGCCGAGTTCCTCGGAACCATCGCCACCAATGCGCCCCAGGTGGCTGCCGCCACCGCCCCTTACCCGCCGCTGACGGGCAGCGACGGCGTGGCCAACGTCGCCGCCATGAACCTGGCCGTGACCCGCCAGAGCCGGCATCCCGCGGAGGCCGTCGACCTGGCCCTCTTTCTGACGAATCCCGGGAATCAGCTGCGCTTCGCCCGGGCGGCCCGGGTGCTGCCGTCATCACGGGCGGCCCTGGCGGAGCTGGAGCAGGAGCTGAGCCGCCAGGCCGCCGGCGACCTGGTGCAGCGCGCCCGCTGGCTGAGCGCCCGCACCCTCAGGCAGGCCAGGGTGCTGGTGCCGGCGGATCCCGGCGTCAAACGGCTGCAGTCGATCGTCTACGGGCGCCTGCAGCAGGCGATGCTCGGCGAGATGAGCAGCAGCGAAGCCCTCAGGGCCGCCGAGCGCGACTGGAACGCCTACGCCGCCGCCCGCTGGCCCTGAGAGATGAAGAGACCATGAAGCCTGGCTGTAGCCGCGGACCTGACTCGCTGTCCAGGGAGGGCACGGGGTAGGGTTGCACTTCGTCACGAAGAGAGCCCATGCCTTCGGCGGACGTGCCTCCGGCGCCGCAACCCACGATTCTGGTGGTCGACGACGAACCGGCGGTGCGGCGGGTTCTCTCGATGCGACTCCAGCTCGGAGGCTTCCGGGTGGTCTGCGCCGAAGACGGCGAAGAGGCGCTCAGCGCCTTTCACCGCGAACAGCCCGACCTGGTGGTGCTCGATGTGATGCTGCCCAAGCTCGACGGGTTCGCCGTCTGCCGGCGCCTGCGGGCCGAGTCGGCCGTGCCAATCGTCTTCCTCTCCGCCCTCGATACCATTGCCGAGAAGGTCGCGGGGCTCGACCTGGGGGCCGACGATTACCTCTCGAAGCCCTTCAGCCCCAAGGAGCTGGAGGCCCGCATCCAGCGCATCCTGCGGCGGGTGGGCCGGGGGGGCGGCACCAGCCCTGACGTGCGGGACACCGCCTCAGGACTGGGGGTGCTGCGGATCGGTGACCTTGTGGTCGACACCAACCGGCGGCAGGTGAGCCGCGGCGGCGATCGCATCGCCCTCACCTACACCGAATTCAGCCTGCTTGAACTGCTGTTCCGGGAACCGGGCCGGGTCGTGCCCCGGGCCGAGATTCTCGAGCAGCTGTGGGGCTATCCGCCACGCCGCGCCGCCGACCTGCGGGTGGTTGACGTCTACGTGGCCCGTCTGCGCGGCAAGCTTGAACCCGACCCCCGCAATCCCGAGTTGATCCTCACCGTGCGCGGCACCGGCTACGCCTCCCAGCGGGTGGGCGACCTCAGTCTCGTGGCCGGCGCCTGACGTGTCCGATCTGCGCGAGACCCGCCTGAGCAAGGCCGGCACCCTGGCGAGCCTGGGCCAGGGCCCCTATGCCGTGCGCTTCGATCCCACCCACCGGGCGGCGGAGCTACAGGCTGACCACAGCGACCTGCCCAATGGCGCGGAGAGGGATCTGGACGTGCGCATCGCCGGACGGGTGATGACCCGACGGGTGATGGGCAAGCTGGCCTTCTTCACCCTGGCCGATGAGTCGGGCACGATTCAGCTCTACCTCGAACGGGCCGGCCTCGGCGAAGCCTTCGAGCAGCTCACCGATCTGGTGGACGCCGGTGATCTGATCGGCGTGGCGGGCAGCCTGCGCCGCACCGACCGGGGCGAGCTGTCGGTGCGGGTGGCCAGCTGGTGGATGCTGAGCAAGGCCCTGCGGCCCCTGCCGGACAAATGGCATGGCCTCAGCGACGTCGAGACGCGCTACCGGCAGCGCTACCTCGATCTGATCGTGACCCCCCGCAGCCGGGACACGTTCCGGCGCCGCGCCCTGACGGTGCGCGCCATCAGGCGCTGGCTCGAGGACCGGGGATTCCTGGAAATCGAGACCCCCGTGCTGCAGGCCGAAGCCGGTGGTGCCGACGCCCGCCCGTTCACCACCCACCACAACACCCTCGACCTGCCGCTCTACCTGCGGATCGCCACCGAACTCCACCTCAAGCGGCTGGTGGTGGGGGGCTTCGAACGGGTCTTCGAACTGGGACGCATCTTCCGCAACGAAGGCATCAGCACCCGCCACAACCCCGAGTTCACATCGGTGGAGGTGTACCAGGCTTATGCCGATTACCACGACATGCTGGCCCTCACGGAACAGCTGATCGCCGCGGTGACCGCCGACGTCTGCGGTGACACGCAGCTCACCTACCAGGGCGTGGCCATCGATCTGACGCCTCCCTGGCGACGGGCCACCATGCACGAGCTGGTGCTGGAGGCCACCGGCCTCGACTTCGAGAGCTTCGGCGATCGTGCCGCCGCGGCGGCGGCCATGGCGGCGGCAGGGCTGGAGGTGCCGGCGACCGCCGACACCGTGGGACGGTTGCTGAACGAGGCCTTCGAACAGCGGGTGGAGGCGGGGCTGATCCAACCCACCTTCGTGCTCGACTATCCCCTCGAGATCTCCCCCCTGGCCCGGCCGCACCGCAGCCGCCCCGGCCTGGTGGAGCGTTTTGAGCTCTTCATCGCCGGCCGAGAAACCGCCAATGCCTTCAGCGAGCTCATCGACCCGGTCGACCAGAGGGAACGGCTCGAAGAGCAGCAATGCCGTCGCCTGGCCGGTGATCTTGAGGCCCAGGGGGTGGACGAGGACTTTCTGCAGGCTCTGGAGGTGGGCATGCCTCCGACCGGCGGCCTGGGCATCGGCATCGACCGCCTGGTGATGCTGCTCACCGACAGCGCCAGCATCCGCGACGTGATCGCCTTCCCCTTGCTGAGGCCGGAGGGTCACGGTGGATAATGGCCGTAACGATCAGAATTCCCGACCCATGAGCGGCGAGCGTGTCGGATTCCGTTTCACCCACGCCGATGCGGTGGTGAAGCGCAACCCCCAGGGGCGCTCCCGCCGGGGTTGGGTCATGGAACCCGTGGAGCAGACCACAAGCCGTGGCACCAAGATGCCGGCCTACCGCATCCGCTGGCGGGACAGTGAGCGGCCGGAGATCGTGCTTCAGCACATGCTCATCGCCGACCCTGACCCCACCCCTCCCCCGGAGGGCGTGAGCCTGGTGCCGCCGGCCCCCAAGCCCTGAGGCATCAGGCCTGGCCGCGCCAGCGGTAGACCATCAGCCCGATCCACTCCCGCAGCACCGACGTCGACAGGGCCAGGGAACCGGCGTCCGGGATCATGTCCAGCAGCACGCTGCCCACGGTGGCAGTGCCGCTGCCGGCCGGAGGTTCCAGCAGGAAGTCGGTGGCCACGGGGAGCACCCGCACCGGCGGATCCTGGCGCGAGAGGGTGTGGCGAAAGGTGGCCGTTGCCCGCGGCAGATGCAGGGCGCTGGTCACCAGCAACACCGACCGCCAGTGACGCCGGCGGGCCAGGCCCGCGAACTGTTGGGCCTCCTCGGCCGTGGTTCGGGGGGTGTCGAGGCTGACAATCGCAGCGGGGGGCACTCCCAGCTCCTCCGCCAACCGACGGGCATTGATCGCCTCGGGGGGACGGAGATCAGCCGCGGTGAAGCTGACCCGGCCACCGCTGACCACCAGCAGCGGTGCCCGTTGCTGACGCAGCAACCGCACCCCCCCCAGCAGCCGATCCCCCGACTCATTGACCTCCACCCCCAGGCGGGGGCGACCGCCGGGCCGCAGCCCTCCTCCCAGCACCAGCACGACATCGGCGCGGGGCAGGGGCTCCGGGGTGAGGGCAACCGCCTGATCCTCAAGACTGCGCACCAGGGGCCGGCTCACCAGCGGCAGGGACGGCAGGGCCAGGAGGACCAGGCCCGCGGTTGCCAGCGGGGGGGACCAGCGGCGGCGGCGACCCACCAGGGCCAGCAGTTGCAGCAGGAGCGAGACCCCGAGGGGATACAGCAGCGACGGCAGCAGCTTGGAGAGCAGAAAACCCACGGGATGGGCCTCAGGGGGTCTGGCGGCGCCGCAGCTCCTGCAGCTCCTGGTCGGCTTCGAAGGCGGCCCAGTCCTGCTCAAGCTGATCACCGGCCCCAGCGGGAGCCGGTTCAGGGGGAGCCTCGCGGCGGTTGAGTTCGGCCCGCAGGCGGGCGTCCTCCTCACCCAGGGCCGCCAGGGCCTGCCAGGCTTCACGACCCTGGCCCATCAGCCGTCCGAGATGCTCTTCGGCCCGTTCCGCCAGGTCGGTGGCAGCGGCCTGGCGGGCCCGGTCGACGCGCTCCCGCCACTGGCGGATCTCACCCGAGAGGCTGAGCAGCCGCTGGCGCTCCCGATCGGCGGCGGCAGCGATCTCAAGCAGGCGCCGCTGGCGACGGCGCTGGGCCTCGGCCTCCTCCTCCCGTTCGAGCAGCTCCCGCTGGCTGGGGTGATCATCGAGAAACACCTCCAGCTGCCGCTCGAGCTCACGGGTGAGATCGTCGAACCACGATGCACTCATCGGGCCTGCTCACCAGGCGCCCGGGTGATCAGTGGGGCCTCAATCTCCTCCTGCAGAGGGGTGATGGCCCCCTCCCGCGAACGCAGCAGCAGCTGGGTGAGCCGGGCGACACCCCCTTCTCCCAGATCATCGGTACCGATTGCGTCGAAGGCGCGGCGGTACAGCGTCTCCAGTTCTCCGATCAGCGACTCGCGGACCCGCCGCACCAGCGCCCGCTGTTCCTCACGCCCCATGCCGTGCCGCCCTCAGTCTGCCGATGTGCTGCAGTCTGGCGCCGCCACGAGCGGTTGCAGCCGGTGCACGCTGTAGCCGTCAGCGTCATCGCACCGGCGATCGATGCCCCGCCAGCCCGCCCGGGCTGCCAGCCCCAGAAACGCCGCCGGTGCGTACTTGTAGCTGTACTCGGTGATCAGCGGCTCGCCGTCGGCGAAGACCACCTCCAGGTCAGGCAGCCGCACCCGCTGGCGACCGATGCTGACCAGAGCCATGGCCACCCGGCTGCGGTCAGCCTCCCAGCTGGCGCGATAGCGGAATCCGTCGGGATCAACCTCGGCGCCCAGCTCCCGCCGCAGGCGGTGGAGCACGTTGAGCGCAAAGGCGGCCGACACCCCGGCACGGTCGTCGTAGGCCGCCTCGATGGCGGCGGCGTCTCGGGGCTGGTCGATGCCGATCAGCAGCTGCCCCTGGGGCCCCACCAGGGGCAGCAGCCCGGCCAGGAAACGACAGGCCTCGGCCGGGTCGAAGTTGCCCAGGGAACTGCCGGGGAAGAACCCCAGCCGCGGCCTGGTGCCCCAGTCGGCAAGCAGGGGCAGATCGGGCAGAGCGCCGTAGTCAGCGCACAGCCCCAGCATCGGCACCGACGGATGGGCGGCCTGGAGGCGGCGGCCGACCGCCTGCAGCGCCGAGGCACTGATGTCGATCGCCAGATAGGCGGGGTTGGCGAGGGCCTGCAGCAGAGGGCTCACCTTCTCGACGCTGCCGGCACCGAACTCGACCACAAGGGTGCCGGGGGGGCAGCCGGCGCAGAGGGCTGCGGCATGGCGGCGCAGCAGGGCCAGCTCGGTGGCGGTGAGGGTGTATTCGGGCTGGCGGCAGATCTCGGCGAACAGCTCCGAGCCGCGGCGGTCGTACAGCAGCCAGGCCGGCAGCTGCCGTGGCCGGCGGGCCAGCCCCCCACGCACGGCGGCCAGCACATCCGGCGCCGGCGGATGGCGATCGATGACGGTGAGGGCCGCTGCCGACTCCGATCCAGCCCTCGTCCCAGCGCCCATTTCAACCATCGCTCGCCAGGCGCAGACCGCCCACCAGCCAGCGGCAGGCTGGGCCAAAGAAATTGCGGTACGTGCTGCGACCGTGACCGGCGGGGGTGAACACACTGCTGCCCCGCAGCACCATCTGGGAACTCATGAACTTGCCGTTGTACTCACCCACGGCACCGGCGGCGGGCAGAAAGCCGGGGTAGGGCAGGTAGGACGAAGCGGTCCACTGCCAGACGGCTCCAAAGGCCTGCCCGAGGTCGGGGCGGCAACGCAGGGCCTCTTCCCATTCCGCCTCGGTGGGCAACCGGGCACCGGCCCAGCGGGCGAAGGCGTCAGCCTCGTACCAGCTGAGGTGGCACACCGGCGCCTCGGCGCGACGGGGCTGGAGACCCCGCAGACCGAACTCCAGGCCTCCGGGACGCCAGTGCAGCGGTGCCGCCCAGCCCTCTTGCTGCACCAGGATCCAGCCGTCGGCCATCCAGAACTCGGGCCGTCGATAGCCGCCATCGGCCATGAAGGCCTCCATCTCGCCATTGGTGACCAGCCGGTCGGCCAGCCGATAGGGCTCGAGCCAGACCCGATGGCGGGGACCTTCGTTGTCGAAGGCGAAACCGGCTCCAGCAACCGTTGGGGCAACCGCGGGATCGTGGCCGATCTCGACCAGCCCCCCAGGGAAGTCTTGCCAGCCGGGCGACCCGGCCACCAACGGCGGCTCGGGGGCGTCGGGGCTGTACACCGGCAGCAGCGGGTTGCGGCTGAAGCCGTCGAGCAGATCCATGAGCAGCAGCTCCTGGTGCTGCTGCTCGTGCTGCAG
>JBMOIF010000012.1:0-45461 GCA_049317465.1 Prochlorococcaceae cyanobacterium
TCAGCCAGTTCAAACCCTCACGCATGGCCATCGACTCCCTCTCCGCCCTGGCGCGTGGGGTGAGCCATAACGCCTTCCGCCAGTTCGTCATTGGCGTGACGGGTTACGCCAAACAGGAGGAAATCGCAGGGTTCTTCACCAATACATCGGAAGAATTCATGGGTAGTCATTCTATTACAGACTCCCACATCTCGACGATCACGGACACAATCCTGCTGCTGCAATATGTCGAGATCCGTGGCGAGATGTCCCGGGCTCTCAATGTGTTCAAGATGCGTGGTTCCTGGCATGACAAGGCCATCCGTGAATTCGTGATCACCGGCAACGGCCCAGAAATCAAGGAATCCTTTGCCAACTTCGAGCGCATCATCAGCGGTGTGCCCCACCGCATCACCACTGACGAGCGCAGCGAGCTGTCCCGCATTGTCCGCGGTGTTGACAGCGAAACTCTCTGAGTCTCGGTCCTTCTGGCCCTGGCCCTTCGCTCAGGTCACCAGGGCGATGTCACGCCGTTGGGTGCGCATCAGAAGCTCATCCTCATCGGCCTGCTCGAGGGGCAGTTCGAACCAGAACGTGGTGCCGCAACCCGGCTCGCTGATGATCTGCACGCGTGCGTCATGTTTGTCGAGAATCCCCCGCACGATCGAGAGCCCCAGGCCCGTTCCCCGCTCGGTGTGCACAGCGTTCTCAACCCTGAAAAAGCGCTCGAACACCTGCCGCAGGTCCTCCTGGCCGATGCCGCAGCCGGTGTCGCTGATCTCGACCCGTAGGCGGGGCAGTCGTGAGCTGACATCATCGGCCGCGATCGGGCAGGTGTCGGGCCACGGGTAGGCGCGCAGCATCACCAGGCCCCCCGTCGGTGTGAACTTGACGGCGTTGCCAACGAGGTTGTCAAAAACCTGCAGCAGAAGATCCCAGTTGCCGCGGATGCGGGGCAGGTCATCCGGCACATCCATGGCCAGCTCCACTCCCCTCTCCTCGGCATTGAGTCGGTAGTTGCGCAGGGTCTGTTCCATGGCCGACCGCAGATCCATGGGTTCGAGCTGCCACACCCGATCGGACTCAAGCCGGGACAGGTCAAGCACATCGTTGACGAGGCGGGTAAGCCGGTCGGTCTCGTCATTGGCGGTGGCCAGGAACTCCTGGCGCTGCTCATCGCTGAGCTGATCGCCGTAATCGTGCAGCGTCTCGACGTAGCTCTTGATGTTGAAAAGTGGGGTGCGCAGTTCGTGGGAGACGTTGCTGATGAAACGGCTCTGGGCGGCGTTCAACTCGACCTCCCGGGTCAGATCCTGCACGGTCACTGCAATGCCCTTGAGCGTTCCGCCGCTGCCGTCCCGCACCCCCTGCAGCACCAGCCTCAGGGTGCGGGTGGGTTCGCCCAGGTTGCAGCGCAGTTCGGCTCCGTCCCGCAGTCCCTGGCCGATCTGATCGAGGCTGGGCTGCAGATCCATCGCCAGGCCGTCTGGGAGCAGTCCCATCAGTTCGGCCCCTTCGAGGGTGCGACCCTCCCAGCGGAACACACGCCGCGCCGTGGGGTTGGCCAGCACCACCCGTCCATCGGGGTCGAGCAGCAGGGCCCCGTCGGCCATGCTGGCGATCAAGGTCTCCTGTTTGACCTGGGCGGCCGTCAGTTCCTCGATGTTGGCGGCGTCATAGGCCTCGAGCCTGGCCGCCATGTCGTTGAACCCCTGCAGCAGCTCCCCCAGTTCGCCCCCCACCGGCAGGGCGATGCGGGCAGCAAAATCGCCGGAAGCGATCGAGCGCACCCCCCGCAGCAGCTCCTTCACCGGACGGGTGATGGTGAGAGCGTTGAACACCGCTCCGAGGATCACCAGGACCCAGATCGACACGAACACCGCCACGGTCACCTCACGGGTGAGGGCACCGCTGGCCTCCACGGCATCGTTGGGGTTGATGCCCAGGGCCACCACTCCGAGGTAGCGGCCGTCGCTCACCATCGGCACAAAGACATCGGTGACGAGGCCATCGGGGGTGAGGTGCTGCCGCAGCAATGGATTGCCGGGGCGCTCGCTCAGGTCGGCCGGCAGCTCCAGTCGCCGGCTCAGCTGCAGATCGTTGCCGCTGTCGATGCGGCTGATCGGGATCCCCAGATAGATCACCCCCTCGGGATCGGCATAGAAGATGTACCGGAGGCTGCGGCTCGAACGCCAGAAGTCCTCGGTGACACGGGCCAGGTCGCGGTCGCGGCCCTCGGCCGCCAGCGGGGTGACGTTGCTGGCCAGCAGCAGACCCAGGTCCCGGGCGTAACGGGTGTCCCCCATGCGGGCCTCCATCTGGATGCCATTGAGGGAGAAGAAGGTGAGCCCCGTCATCACCAGGCTCACCACCAGCGTGGCAACAGCCAGCAGCTTGGTCTGGAGGCTGAATTCAGCCCACCAGCGGGCGATGGCCTCGCCCAGGCTGCGGCGGGGGGGGGCGGTGGTGGCTGGACTGGAGGTCAGGGCAGGGCCGGGCACGGCGTGCGGTCCAGCCTAGGAGCGGCGCACCTGATGTCCGATGTCCCGGCGCACCTGCATGCCTGCGAACGACACCAGCGCCAGCCGCGCGTAGGCGGCGGCAAAGGCCGCGTCGAAATCGGCGGCTTCGGCCACTGCCGCCAGAACGCGGCCACCGCTGGTGCGCAGGAGGCCGTCCTCCTCCCGTCGGGTGCCGGCATGGAACAGGCGGCGGTCGTCGCCGTCGTCGCCCCGGTCGTGCAGCTCGTCGCCGAGGCGGGGGGCATCGGGGTAGCCAGGGGCGGCCGCCACCACACAGGCACTGCAGAGTGGGCGGATGGTCAGTGGCGGAGCCTGCGCCAGTCGACCGTGGGCGCAGGCGAGCATGAGGCCGGCCAGGTCCCCCTCCAGCAGCGGCATCAGGGTCTGACATTCCGGATCACCGAAGCGGCAGTTGAACTCGATCACCTGCGGACCGGCCGCCGTGAGCATCAGCCCCGCATAGATCACGCCGCGGTAGCTGATGCCACGGCTCCGCAGGGCCTGCAGCAGCGGTTCCAGCACCTGGCCGCGCACCAGGGCCAGCCCGTCGGCGTCCAGCAGCGGGGCCGGTGCATAGGCGCCCATGCCACCGGTGTTGGGCCCCGTGTCCCCTTCACCGATGCGCTTGTGGTCCTGGGCGGGCGGCAGCAGCAGCAGCTCCTCACCATCGGTGAAGGCAAACACCGAGACTTCGGGCCCCTGCAGGCGCTCCTCGAGCACCACGGTGCGGCCCGCCGAGCCGAAACGGCCCGCAAAGCAGTCTTCGATCGCCGCCTCGGTCTCCTCCAGGGTCTCGGCCACCACCACGCCCTTGCCGCCCGCGAGCCCGTCGGCCTTCACCACCAGCGGTCGTCCCTGGGCCTGCACCAGCGCCACACCCTCCTCCCGGGTCGTCACCGTCCAGAAGCCGGCGGTGGGGATGCCGGCCTCCCGCATCAACGTCTTGGCCCAGTGCTTGCTGGCCTCCAGCCGGGCGCCGTCGGCACCGGGCCCGAACACCGCCAGGCCCGCCTGCCGCAGCTCATCCGCCAGGCCCGCCGCCAGCGGTGCCTCGGGGCCGATCACCACCAGTTCAATCGCCTCCCGCAGGCAGAGCTGCAGCAGCCCCTCGCCGTCGTCGCTCGCAATCGGCACCACGCTGCAGCCGGGCAGGTCGGTGCTGCCGCCATTGCCGGGCGCGAGCCAGAGTCGCGGTCGACCCGGAGACCGCGCCAGGGCCCAGACGAGGGCGTTCTCCCGGCCCCCGGAGCCCACCACAAGGATGCGCGCGACGGTCATGCACTGGCCCTCCCCTGGAATGACGGCGCTGCCGGGGGGGCCACCTAGCGTTGGCCCGCTGCGAACACGCCCTCCTTGCTGTTCCCTCCTACCGCGGCAGCGGTGCCGCCGGCATCACCTCCGCCGCTGCCGGCGGGCGCCCTGCCCCAGGCCAGCTTCGAACGGCTGCTGCAGGACGGCGATGCCCGTGCTCTGGCGGAGGCCTGTGGGAACGCCCTCGCCGTCGGTCTCGATGCCCGGCTGCCCCTGGTCCGGGGGCGGTTGCTGCGCCTCAACCCTGACCCCGAGGACCTGGCAACGGTGCTCGACGATGCCGCGGCACTGCTGCGGTGCCGTGCCCCCGAGGCGGCCCTGGCGGTGCTGGATCGGGTGGGCCCGGCCGCCGGCGAGGAACGGCGGCGCTGGTTGCTGCTGCAGTGGCAGGCCGCCCGGGATGCCAGGGACCACCGCCGTGCCGCCCTGGCCCTGCAGCGCCTCAGTGAGCGGTCGGTCGAGGCGCTGCAGGGCCTGAAACTGCCCGTCACCGACGGTCCCCTGCCGGTGGCCAGTGCCCTGGACCTGCAGGCCGAGCACCTGGCGGCCGAGGGTCGCGCGGAGGCCGCGGCGGGCCTGCTGCAGATCCCCGCCAGCGATCCCCTGGGCACCGCGGAGCGGCTGGGGGAGGCCACCCGGCTGCTCGCCGGCGCCGGCGGGGGTCAGCGGACCCTGGGGCTGTTGCCCCGGGCCCTGGACCAGGCCGCCGGCGCCGCCGCCTGGGGACTGGCGGAACAGCTGCTCAGTCGCCAGCGCCAGCTGGAGCTGGACGCTGGGCTGCCGGCCGCGGCGGCCGCCACCAACCAGCGGCGGGAACGTCTGGCCCGCCGCCTCGAGGACGGCATGGCCCTGCGGTCTGCCCTGCGCAGCGCCCGGGCCGACGGCACCCGCCAGCCGGCCCAGGCCCAGGCCCTGCTGGACCGTCAGGAACCGCTGGAGCAACGCCACGGTGATGGCCTTGATCAGCTGCTGCAGCTCAGCGAGGCCACTGCAGACGACCGGAGCCAGGCGCGGCTGACCCTGGCGGGTCGCCTGGCCGCCGCCCTCGACCATCGCGAACGCTGGAGCGACCTGCTGGCGGAACAGCAGAAGCTGGCCAGCCAGGCCGGCGACGGCTGGATGCTGGACCGGGTCGACCGCGAAGCCCTGCGGGTGGCCGCCGGTCGGCCGCTGCGGGAGCTCGAGGCCCTGGACCGGCGGCTGCAGGAGCTGGATCAGGACCCCAGACCCATTGCGTACCCCTGGACCCTCGAGACGGCCGAAGGCCGGGAGCGTCAGCGCCGTCGGCTGGAGGCCGACGGCGAGGCTCTGCGGCAGGAGCAGCGGCGGCTGGGCTTCGACCCCTTCCCTGGGGGCCACAGCCTGCCGGCCCTGCTCGAGGATGGGGAACGTCTGCGCCAGGCCCGGTCGGCCGGCTCGGATGTGCTGCTGGCCCCCCCTCGGTTCGGCACCCTGCCCTCCCGGCTGTCCCAGGCCGAGGCCACGGCGCAGCAGCAGCAGCTCGAGGCGGCGCTGCTGAGCATCCTGCCGGAGGCGGGTCCACGTCAGCAGGCCCGTGAGCGCTTTGCCCAGCTGGTGCAACGGCAGTGGCGACGCCTTGATCTGGAGAACGGCCTGACGGCGGCCGCGCAGCGCCAGCGGCTTCCGGCCGATGCGATCGAACGTCAGCAGGAGCTGCTCGACCTCGAGCGTCAGCTCGACCCCCGCTCCCCCTGGCTGCTGGAGCTGGAGGCGGAGGGCAGCCGTGGCGAGGCCCTGGCCAGCCTGGGGCGCTGGCAGCAGCGTCGGGAGGCGTTGCGCCTGGAGGAGCGACGGGAGGAGGCCCGCCAGCTGCGCCTTCGCCGCCGACAGCTGACACTGCAGCTGAACGACCCCCTGCCCACCGCCCAGCAGCGGCTCGCCACGGAGATCACCCGTCGCTGGCGCGAGCTTCTGGACCGCCCGGGTGAGGCCACCGCCGCGGCGCTGCAGCCGCTGGCGGTGGCCCGGGAGCAGGAGTCCCTGGAGCTGGAACTGGTGCGGCTGCGGCTGGCGGGGCTGCTCCGGGAGGCTGGCCGATTGCGGGACACAATGCAGGAAGAACTGCGGCTGGACCGTCAGCTGCGCTCCCCCCTCCGGCCCGGCGGCCATGCCGGTCCCCCTGTTGACGCTCCCCCATGACTGCGACTGCCCTGACCATCGGTCCGCTGCTGCACGAGGGCAAGGCCAAGAAGGTCTTCGCCACCGATCGTCCCGGGGTGCTGGCGGTCGAATTCAAGGACGACGCCACAGCATTCAATGCCCAGAAGAAGGACCGCCTGGCAGGCAAGGGGGTTCTCAACTGCGAGATCTCGGCCCGATTGTTCGAGCTGCTCGAGGCCGAAGGTGTGGCCAGCCATTACCTGGGCTGCCTGGAACCCGGCTGGATGGCCGTGCAGGCCGTGCGGATCGTGCCCCTGGAGGTGGTGCTGCGCAACCGGGCGGCGGGGTCGCTCTGCCGTCAGCTGCCCCTGGCTCCGGACACCCGGCTTGAGCCCGCCCTGCTGGATCTGTACTTCAAGGACGACGCCCTCGGCGACCCCCTGCTCACCGAGGCCCGGCTCGATCTCCTGGGGCTGCTGCAGCCTGGGGAACGCGAACGGCTCGAGGCCCTGGCCCGGCAGGTGAACGCCGTGCTGAGCCGTTGTCTCGGTGCGGTGGGCATTGACCTTGTCGATTTCAAGCTCGAGTTCGGTCGCACGGATGACGGCACGCTGCTGCTGGCCGACGAGATCAGCCCGGACACCTGCCGCCTCTGGGACAGGGGCCAGGCGGGCAGCACAGACAGGATCCTCGACAAGGACCGCTTCCGCCAGGACCTGGGCGGCCTGGTGGAGGCCTATGGGGAGGTCCTCAAACGGGTCCAAGGGTTGGGGCAGAGCCCCCGTCCCTACCGATAAGGTCACCCGACCGGCGCCGCTCTGCGCACTGATGCTCAGCCCCTCCATGGCTTCCGGCCATCCGGCCGCCGCCGTCCAGCGGCGCCTGGCCCTCTGGACGGTCCGCCTGTCGACGCCGCTGCTCGGGGTGCTGATGCTCGCCGGCGCAGCTTCGGCCCAGTCCCCAGCTCCGGCGCCCACCTCCGACCAGGTCGATGCGCCCTCGGCGGCCCCTGCCGGCACGCCTGAGCCGGCCGCCACGCCGACCACGAGTCCTCCGCAGGCCGCACCATCTCCGGCCGCCGCCGCCGAAGCCAAGGTCCCCATCAGTGAAGTGGCGGTGGTGGGCCTCGAGAACCACCCCGAGCGCGAGCGGCTCGAGCGCGTTGTGTACGACGCCCTCACGGTCCGTCCTGGCACCAGCACCACCCGCTCGGCCCTCAAGACCGACCTGTCGGCGGTGTACGCCACCGGCTGGTTCAGCGATGTGCGCATCCAGCCCGTGGATGGTCCCCTCGGCGTGCGGCTGGTGGTGAACGTCACCCCCAACCCGGTGCTGTCCGAGGTGACCTTCGACAACACCAAGGCCCTGCTGCCCACCACCGTCGTCAAGGACGTTTTTGCGACCGACTACGGCCGCACCATCAACCTGCGCACCCTCGAGCGGCGTCTCAACGAGCTCCAGAAGTGGTACGGCGACCAGGGGTATTCGCTGGCCCGCGTCACCGGTCCCAGCCGCATCAGCCCCGAAGGTGTGGTCGAACTCAGTGTGCGGGAAGGGATCGTTGAAGGGGTCGAGGTCCAGTTCGTCAACGCCAATGGCGACACCGTCGACGACAAAGGCCAACCGATCCGTGGCAAATCGAAGCCATGGGTGGTGAGCCGCGAGATTTCGGTCAAACCCGGGGGCCTGTTCAACCGCCGCCAGCTGGAGGGCGACATCAAGCGCCTCTATGCCACCGGTCTGTTCTCCGACGTGAAGGTGACCCTCAAGCCCGTGCCCGCCAAGCCGGGCGAGGTGGTGCTGGTGCTCGGCGTGACCGAGCAGTCGACAGGTTCGCTCTCCGGGGGCATCGGCTACAGCCAGAACCAGGGTCTCTTCGGCCAGATCCAGCTTCAGGAAAGCAACCTCTTCGGTCGCGCCTGGAGCACCGGCCTCAACTTCACCTACGGCCAGTACGGAGCTCTGGCTGACTTCAACTTCGACATCCCCTGGCTCAAGGACGACCCCAACCGCAGTGCCCTGCGGGTGAAGGGTTTTATCAGCCGAGAGATTCCCCAGATCTTCCAGAGCCAGTACGACGGATCGATCCGCACGGTTCAGGGCTTCTACGAGGCCCCGGCCACCTCGATCAACGCCCAGCAGGCGGTGCTCCTGAACCAGGCCGTCGGCCGCCCTCGCGACTTCGTGGTGAATGTTGAAGAGACTGACTTCAACAACGTCAATACCGCTGCGGCTGCCCTGCCAGGCTTCAATTACTACGACCCTGAGGGCGACCTGGTGCGGGTGCAGCGCACGGGTGGCAACATCCAGTACATCCGCCCCCTGCGTGGCGGCGATCCGTTCAAGCGCAACCTCTGGACCCTCATCTTCGGTCTGAGTGGCCAGCAGGCCATGGTGATGAACGGCAACGGCACCCCCCGCCGCTACGGCGCGGCCCCGTTCGACAATGACGGCAACTCCTTCGCCAATCTCAACGAGGTCATCTGCCTGGCCTACAACTGCGCCAGCACCAACCAACTGGTGGGTGGTCGTTTTGCGGTCTCCTACAACACGCTCAACGACAACAAGAGTCCCCGATCCGGCACATTCCTGACCGCCAGCACCGAGCAGTACGTGAGCGTCGGCGAGAACTCGCCCACCTTCAACCGCCAGCGGCTTTCGGCCACCCACTTCATCCCCGTCAACTTCCTGAAGCTCTATAAGGGCTGCCGCACGAAGAAAGGTGAACCGGAAGATTGCCCGCAGGCCATCGCTCTGCAGCTCACTGGCGGCAACATCAGCGGCAGCCTGCCCCCCTATGAGGCCTTCTGCCTCGGCGGCAGCAATTCGGTGCGGGGCTACTACGACTGTGATCTGGGCGTCGGGCGCAGCTACCTCGAAGGCACCATCGAATACCGCTTCCCCATCTTCCGGATCATCAGCGGCGAGCTGTTCGTCGATGCCGGTACCACCTTCGGCACCCAGGATCAGGTGCCGGGCAGCCCCGGTCTGCTGCTGCAGAAACCCGGTCAGGGCTTCTCGGTGGGAACGGGCGTGATCGTGACCACCCCTGTCGGCCCCCTGCGGCTGGAGGTGGCCAGCCAGGACTTCACCGACAACTGGCGCTTCAACGTCGGTGTGGGCTTCAAGTTCTGACCATGGCCTGGCCATCTGACTACAGCCGTCGCCACACCCTTGCGGCCGCCGTTGAGCGCAGCGGTGTGGGCCTGCACTCCGGCAGCACCACCCGGGTGCGGCTTGAGCCCTCCGACCAGCCGGGATTCCGGGTCGGCTGGCTGCAGCAACCCGCCCTTGGGCTGCAGCCCCTCCACCCCGGCCTCGTGCACGAGACCCGGCTCTGCACCTGTCTGCGGCTGGGGGATCAGCGGCTCGCCACGGTGGAACATCTGCTGGCCGCCCTGGCCGGCACCGGCCTCAGCCAGGTTGACCTCTGGATCGAAGGGGAGGAGATCCCCCTGCTCGACGGTTCGGCCGCCCCATGGGTCGATGCCATCGGCGAGGCGGGGCTGCAGGACCTGGGCCCCCGGGAGCCGCTGCCGGCCCTGGACGGTCCCATCACCCTCCAGCAGGGCAGCAGTGTCGCCGTGGCTCTGCCGAGCGATGAGCTCTGCCTCACGGCGGCCATCGAGTTTCCGCAGGCGGTCATCGGCCGCCAGCTCTACAGCATCACGCTGACGCCGCAGCGCTTCGTGACCGAGATCGCCCCGGCCCGCACCTTCGGCTTCCGGGACCAGGTCGAGCAGCTGCGACAGGCAGGACTGATCCGCGGCGGCGATCTGGACAATGCCCTGGTCTGCGATGGTGAGCGATGGCTGAACCCCCCGCTGCGCTTCGCCGACGAACCCGTGCGCCACAAGCTCCTCGATCTGATCGGTGACCTGGCCCTGGCCGGACTTCCCAGGGCCCAGGTGATCGCCTATCGCGGCTCCCATGCTCTGCACACGGCTCTGGCTGCAGCCTTTGCCAGCCGTCCCCGGGCCATCGCCCCTGAGTTCCTCCCCCTCGCCGCCGACCGTCCCCACGCCGCCTGATGACCGCCACCCCCGTCTCCGTCCTCGAGAGCGAGCAGATCCTCAACCTTCTGCCCCATCGCTATCCGTTCGCGCTGGTGGACCGGGTGATCGAACACGACCCCGGCCGGCGGATCGTGGCGCTCAAGAACGTGACTCTCAACGAACCGCAGTTCCAGGGACACTTCCCCGGACGCCCGCTGATGCCCGGGGTTCTGATCGTGGAGGCCATGGCCCAGGTGGGTGGCCTGATCGTGGCCCAGATGCCCGAGCTGCCCGCTGGCCTCTTTGTCTTCGCGGGCATCGACGGGGTAAGGTTCCGCCGACCCGTGGTGCCGGGTGATCAGCTGCGGATCGCCTGCGAGCTGATCAGCCTCAAGCGTCAGCGTTTCGGCAAGGTGCGGGGTGAGGTCACCGTCGATGGCCGGGCCGTCTGCGCCGGTGAGCTGATGTTCTCCCTGGTGGACTGACCATGAATCTCTCCGCCACTTCGCCCCGCATCCACCCGACGGCGGTCGTCGACCCCGCCGCCCGCCTGGGGGGTGGGGTCATCGTGGGTCCCTACGCCGTGATCGGCCCCGAGGTCAGCCTGGGAGCCCGCACCGAGATCGGCCCCCATGTGGTGATCGAAGGTCGGGTGTCCATGGGCGACGACAACAAGGTGTTCCCCGGAGCCTGCATCGGCCTGGAACCCCAGGATCTCAAGTACCGCGGTGACGCCACGGAAGTGGTGATCGGTGACGGCAACCGCATCCGCGAGTGTGTGACGATCAACCGGGCCACCGCCGCCGGTGAATCGACCCGCCTCGGCAGCCACAACCTGCTGATGGCCTACAGCCACATCGGCCACAACTGTGTGCTGGGTGATCGGATCGTGGTGGCCAACGGCGTGGCCGTCGCCGGCCATGTGCACATCGAGGACCGGGCCGTGATCGGCGGTGTGCTCGGCATCCACCAGTTCGTGCACATCGGCCGGATGGCGATGGTGGGGGGCATGAGCCGCATCGATCGCGATGTTCCCCCTTTCACGATGGTTGAGGGCCACCCCGGGCGGCTGCGGGGCTTCAATCGCATCGGTCTGCAGCGCAGCGGTCTGGCTGAGGCCGATGACGGGGCGGTGATGAAGGAGCTGCAGCATCTCTGGAAGCTGCTTTACCGGAGCGGTCTGCCCCTCGCCACAGCCCTCGGGCAGGCCCGCGCCATGGCCCTCACCACCACCGGTGAACACCTGGTGTCCTTCCTCGAAGCCAGCTGCAGCCCAGGCCGCCGCGGGCCCCTGCCGCCGGCCCGCCCATGAGGCTGCCGTCGCCGTGACCCACCTGTTGATCAGCACCGGGGAGGTGTCCGGTGACCTGCAGGGCAGCCTGCTGATCGAGGCCCTGCGACTGGAGGCCGATGCCCGCGGTCTGCCCCTGCGCCTGAGTGCGCTGGGGGGCCCGCGGATGCAGGCCGCCGGTGCCGAGCTGCTGGCGGACACGGCCCCCCTGGGGGCGATCGGTCTGTGGGAAGCGCTGCCCCTGGTGTGGCCGACCCTGAGGCTGCAGCAACGTCTGAACCGCTGGCTGCGCCGCAATCCTCCCGACGGGGTGGTGCTGATCGACTACATGGGCGGCAATGCCCCCCTGGGGAGGCGGGTGAAACGCTGGTGGCCCCAGCTGCCGGTGCTGTACTACATCGCCCCCCAGGAGTGGGCCTTCCGGCTGGGGGACAGCGGCACCACGCGGCTGATCGGCTTCAGTGACCGCATCCTGGCGATCTTCCCCGAAGAGGCCCGCTTCTATGCCAGCCGCGGCGCCCGGGTCGACTGGGTGGGCCATCCCCTGCTCGACACCCTTGCCGCCGGGACGGACCGGCCCACGGCCCGCCGGCAGCTGGGTCTCACCGATGACGACCGGCTTCTGCTGGTGCTGCCGGCCTCCCGGCGCCAGGAGCTGCGCTGGCTGCTGCCACCACTCCTGGATGCCGCCGCGGCCCTGCAGCGGCAACGGCCCGGTCTGCAGGTGATCGTTCCGGCGGCCCAGGCCAGTTTCGAACCCCTCCTGCAGGCAGCGGTGGAGCAGCGGGGCCTGCGGGCCCGGGTGCTCTCCGCCGCCGAGGCCGACGCCCGCCGGCCGGCGCTGTTCGCCGCCGCCGACCTGGCCCTGAACAAGTCGGGCACCGTCAACCTCGAGTTGGCCCTGCGGCGGGTGCCGCAGGTGGTCGCCTACAGGGTCAGCCGTCCGACGGCCTTTGTGGCCCGGCATCTGCTGCGCTTCCGGGTGAGCCACATCTCCCCCGTCAACCTCGTGCTCGAGGAGCGGCTGGTGCCCGAGTTGCTGCAGGACGAGCTTTCGGCCGAGGCCCTGCTGGCGGCGGCCAGGCCCCTGCTGGATGACGGTCCGGAGCGGCAGCGGATGCTGGACGGCTACACGCGGTTGCGGCAGGAACTGGGCGAACCTGGGGTGACCCGACGGGCGGCCCGCCTGATTCTCGACAGCCTCCATGGCCCCTGATCCTTCCCGCGGCCTGGCCGCCCCCCTGACGGCACTGTTGCTGTCCCTGCTGCTGCTGCTCCCCGCCCCGGTCCAGGGGGCACCGCTCCAGGAGGCCGTCTTCGCCGGGGGCTGTTTCTGGTGCCTCGAACATGACCTCGAACAGCTACCTGGTGTGGCCGAGGCGGTCAGCG
The DNA here is from genome assembly GCA_049317465.1 of Prochlorococcaceae cyanobacterium. Lineage (GTDB taxonomy): Bacteria > Cyanobacteriota > Cyanobacteriia > PCC-6307 > Cyanobiaceae > CAIQIA01. The sequence continues at coordinate 12,609 of JBMOIF010000012.1, forward strand.
GGTACAGCGGTGGTCGCGGGGCCCGACCCAGCTACCGCCAGGTGAGCGCCGGCGGCACAGGCCACCAGGAAAGTGTGCGTGTCCGCTTCGACCCCGATCGCCTCTCCTACGAAACCCTGCTGCGGGCCTTCTGGCGCAACATCGACCCCAGGGACGGCGAGGGGCAGTTCTGCGATCGCGGCAGCTCGTACCGACCGGTGATCTTCACCGCCGATCCCCGCCAGGAGACCGCGGCCCGGGCCAGCGTCACGGCGGCGGCCCGCGAGCTGCGTACCTCAGCCGCGGATTTGCGGGTGGCGGTCCGTCCCCTGGGACCCTTCTGGCCGGCGGAGGAATACCACCAGGACTATGCCCGTCGCAACCCGGTGACCTATGGCTATTACCGCTGGCGGTGTGGCCGCGATGCCCGTCTCAGCACCGTCTGGGGACGTCGTGCACGCAACAGTGAAGCGTGGGCAACCGCACCTGCAACCCCCTGACAATCGGGCTAATTTGGCCCTGTGTGTCGGAGGCCCGATGTACCTGCTGACCATCCGGGAGGGTCTCGCCACCCGGTACATCGGCCCCTACGAAACCCCGAAGCACGCCGCCGACGATCTGGACCGCCAGCTCGCCCATTGCGATGAGCGAGCTCGCTGGCAGATCCACGAGCTGCAGTCGCCCCTGGTGCCGATCAGCGGCGAGGGTGGCCGTGCCGTGCCGGCGCCGGCGGCCTGAAAAGGCCGCTGCAGCGTCACCGCCGCGGATAGCCGCGGAACAGACCACTCTCGACCATCAATCCGACGCCGGCATTGATGCTCAGAAGGCTGAGGGTGCCGATCCAGAACCAGGGGCGCGGCGGATCAGCGGCCCGCCGCACCAGGGCTTCGCCGAAGAGGCAGAGCCCCAGCGGCAGCAGCAGCATCCCGGCCTGGGCCCGCAGGTACCACTGCCAGCGGGGGGTGAGCCAGGAGGGTGGGAACCAGCGGGGGGACCGCAAGAGGCTGCTGCTGCGCTGCGTTCAACCTTAGGCCGCGGCACCGGCCAGCACCCGCGCCTGCCGCCGCAGCTTGCGCAGGGCGTTCTGCTCCAGCTGGCGGGTGCGCTCGCGGCTGAGCCCGAAGCGACCGGCCATGTCCTGCAGAGTGGCCGGTCGGCCGGGGCCATGGCGCTCGCGCAGCAGTTCGCTCTCGCGGCTGCTCAGCTCGGTGCTGGCCAGCAGCCGTTCCAGCTCCTCGGCCGCCAGGTCGCTTTCGAGGCACTCCATCGGGCCTGGATGGCCGTCCTGGATCAGGTCGCCCAGGGTGCCGTTCTCGGCGTCGCCCCCGAGCGGGGTGTCGAGGCTGCAGCCGAGGCTGAGCCGATGGGCCCGCTGGAGATCCAGCAGTTGCTCGGCGGTCTCGCCGGTGGCCTCCATCAGCTCCTGGCGGCTGGGATGGCGACCCAGCTGCTGGGACAGGCGCTGGGTGGCGGCCGCCAGCCGGGCCAGACGGTCGGCCACGTGGAAGGGCAGCCGCACCAGAGTGCTCTGCTGGCTGGTGGCCCGCTGCAGGGCCTGGCGGATCCACCAGTAGGCGTAGGTGCTGAAGCGATAGCCGGTGGTGGGGTCGTACTTCTCAACGGCCCGCTGCAGGCCGATGGCTCCTTCCTGCACCAGATCCTCCAGGCTGAGGCCGCGCAGGCGCTGCTTCTTGGCCAGGTGCACCACCAGCCGCAGGTTGGCCTGCACCATCCGCTGGCGGGCCCGCAGCCCCAGCCGGCGCACGGCCGGAGGGGCGCTGTCGGGGCCCTCGGGGTGGTCTTGCCAGGCGCGCACCTGGCGGCCCAGCTCCACCTCTTCTGCCGGCGTCAGCAGGGTGTGACGACCGATCTTGTCGAGCATCCAGCCGACACAGTCGGCGCTGCGGGAGGACGGGGCCATGGGGCACATCCGGGGAACTTCCCGAACGATGGATCCTCTGGCCGGGGAGAGGGGAGGTGGAGAGCCGTCCGCGGCGGTGCGGCTCTCCACCTCCACCTGTCCTGCACCACCGCCGGGGTCAGCCCGGCAGGGGCTCGTGCAGGGTGGCCAGCGAAAGCTCCTGTTCCTCGCGGAACCAGAGCTGGCAGGCGGGGCTGAAGGCCTCGGGGAAGGCGGCGTCGGCCAGTTCTCCCGCAAGGCGCTGGCGCAGGCGCCCATCGGCGATCACAGGCGCCAGGATGCCCTCGGCCTCGGAGAGGAAGCGGCGCCAGTCGGCCACCGCCGCCTCGCAGGCACGACCCACCTCGCCATCCCACTGGCCGGGGTCGGCCCCGTCGAACCAGAAGCCGGAATGGTCGGAGCCGGTGGGCTGGAACAAGCGGATCATGGCCAGGGGGGCATTACTGCCCTAACCCCCCAGAGGGTTCATGCGCAAGCCGGCAGCACCATTCCACCAACGTGCGCACGCCGTAACCGGTGGCCCCGGCAGGATCCAGGCCACGTCCTTTCTCGCTCCACACCGGACCGGCGATGTCGAGGTGGGCCCAGGGGATCCCCTCGCCGACGAACTCCTTGAGGAAGAGTGCTGCGGTGATCGATCCTCCGGGGCGGGGGCCGGTGTTCTTGAGGTCGGCAAAGGAACTCTTGAGGCCTTCCTTGTAGGACCCCTGCAGCGGCAACCGCCAGACAGGCTCGGCGGCGGCGGCGGCGGCGGCCTCGATCTGGGCCGCCAGGCCGTCATCGGGAGACCAGAGGCCGGCGATCTCGTCGCCCAGGGCGATGACGCAGGCCCCGGTCAGGGTGGCCAGGTCCACGATGGCGTCGGGCTTCAGACCCGAGGCGTAGACGAGGGCGTCGGCGAGGGTGAGGCGGCCCTCCGCGTCGGTGTTGTTGATTTCAATCGTCTTGCCGTTGGAGGCCGTGACGATGGCGCCGGGGTGGATCGCCTCGCCGCTGATCATGTTCTCGGTGGTGGCACTGAGAATGTGGATCTCGATCCCCTCCGGTCGCAGGGCCCCCAGGCTGCGGGCCGCCCCCAGTACGGCACCGCAGCCGCCCATGTCGTACTTCATCATCTCGATCTGGCTGGGGCCGACCTTGAGGTTGTACCCCCCTGAATCGAAGGTGAGCCCCTTGCCCACCAGCACCACCCGTCGGCGCACCGGACCATCGGGTCGGATCGTGAGATGCAGGAACCGCGGCGGCACCGCCGCCCCCTGGGCCACCGCCAGGTAGGCCCCCATGCCGCGCTCGCGGCAGGCTTCGGCATCGAGCACCGTCAGCTCAAGGCCCAGCTCCTGGGCAAGACCCCGCGCCGTGACCTCAAGGGTGAGGGAATTGACGGCGTTGGGCGGAGCCGCCACCAGCTCCCGGGCCAGCTCGACACCGGCGCAGATCTGCTCCTCACGGGCGATCAGCGTTTCCAGCGTGGGGTCGAGCCCCAGCAGCCAGATGCAGCCGGGCAGCTGCATCGGTTCGGGTTCGCTGCGGAAGCGCTGGTCGTGGTACGTGCCCAGCCGGAATCCCTGCACCAGAGCCGCCAGGGCCGAGGGTGGATCGAACCCCTCGATCGGCAGGGCCAGGGCCAGTTCACCGATGCCCAGATCGCGGCTGGCGCGGGCCAGCTGGGCCACGGCGGCCCGCAGGGCGCGGCCGTCGAAGGCCTCGGGGGACCCGAGGCCGGCCACCAGCACCTGACAGGGGACCGCACCCGCGAGTGTGAGGATCTGCAGCTCCCCGGGCTTGGCCTGGAAACGGCGGCGCTCCAGCAGGGAGCGCACGGTGGGCACCAGCCCGGCAGGCAGGCGGCCCTCCAGGCTTGCGGACCAGCGATCGTTGAACAGGCCCAGGGCCACGGCATCGCAGCCGGAAGGGAGTGCCGCAGCTGGGCTGCAGCGGAAGGTCAGTGCCATGGTCCGGCCGGGGGGCTCGCGCGATCGTACCGGTCGGAACCGTGCCCCGTGCTCAGTCGGGCGGCTTCTGGAAGGGCGTTTGCCAGCGCTCCCGGCACTCCTTGTTAAAGGGGGGCTGCCAATGGCGGATCTGCTGTTGTTCCAGCTGCCGCCGGCTGCGGGCCGCCGCGGGGGCATCGCACCAGAACCGGATGCTGAGCCGGGCCGGTGCACGGCCGCGGCTGAGGGTCTCGCCGTAATCAGCCAGGTAGGCCTTGCAGTCGTGGTCGCCCTTCCAGCGGCGGTCGGCATGGGCCGTCTCCCCCACATAAAGCACCAGGGGACGGTCGCCGCCCAGGCCGTGGTCCAGCACGAAGTAGAGCGCCGGGCCGCTGTGGGCCGGCACCGGCCATCGCCAGAACTGCAGCACCAGCGGTGTCAGCAGCAGCGGATCGGGCACCTCTGCCATGCCGTACGCCTGCTCCGGAGTTCCGAACAGCGGCAGGCAGGCCTGGTCGGCGGCATGGCCGCGACGGCGGTCGCCCTGGAAGGCCGCCACCCGTTCCCGCCACTCGTGCAGGACCGTCTCCCCGGGGCGCCAGTCCGGCGGCGCCGCCGCCGACCGCACCGATGGGAACAGTTCGCCCTGTCGCATCGGCCGCTCTCAGGGCCGGTGGCGGGGCAGCACCGGGCCCGCCAGACCGGTGCCGAACACGACGCGGCCGATCAGGGCCTCCACCACGGTCGGTGGCAGGCCGAGGCGATGCTGCAGGTCGGCCAGATCGCTGAAGGGCCGCCGGGCGCGTTCGCGCAGCAGCCGGGCGCAGCGCTCGGGGGTGAGCAGACCCAGGTCTTCAAGGGCTGCCGCCCCGGCCCGGTTGAGGTCGACGGGTTCCGGGGCCGGCGGCGGGGGTTCGCTGTACCAGCGGAACAGCAGATGGGGGCGCCAGCGCTGAAGTTGCTCCCGCGGCAGGTCGAGCAGCTGGGCCAGATCATCGGGACCGCTGAGCTGGACTCCGCCCCGCTGCAGCCGTTCCAGCAGATCCGCCTGGTCGTCACAGCAGCCGGGCAACCGCAGCCACTCGGCGCGGCTGGCGCGGTTGACGTCGATCTGCCACGGGGTCGGCCCCGGTGGTGGTGGCCCGTCGACGAGGCGAAGCACCCGCCGGGCCAGGGGATCGAGCCAGTGGCGAGAGGCCATCGGCGACGGCTTCCGGTCAGCAGGCCCCAGTGTGACGAACAGCAGCCCCACGGCAAGGGCGGTCGGACATCCGCCCCTCGCGGGCTGGACGGCGGCTCCACAATGGCTGGGCCAGCTCTGCCGCGATGAGCTTCTTCGAGTCGGACATTGTTCAGGATGAGGCCAAACGCCTGTTCGGCGATTATCAGTCGCTGATGCAACTCGGCAGTGATTACGGCAAGTTTGATCGTGAGGGCAAGAAGCTCTTCATCGAACGCATGGAAGAACTGATGGATCGCTACCGCGTGTTCATGAAGCGGTTCGAACTGTCCGAAGACTTCCAGGCCAAGCTGACCGTTGAACAGCTCCGCACGCAGCTCGGCCAGTTCGGCATCACCCCTGAACAGATGTTCCAGCAGATGCAGCAGACCCTCGAACGGATGAAGCAGCAGCTCGAGACCGCCGGCTGAGCCTCGCCCGGGCCTGTCCCTACGATCCACCGCTGTGCCGCCTGATCGGTCGATGACTCCTGGGTCCTGCAGCGAGGCCCTGCCCGTCTGGCTGAGCCGGGGTCTCGCCGACCTCTTCCCGGCCGCTTCCGCTCCGGATCCGGACCAGCGGCTCGTTGACCGGCTAGCGGAGGCCGAGGCCGCCCCGCGGCCCCTGCGCATCAAGCTCGGCATCGACCCCACGGGGGCCGAGATCCATCTGGGCCACAGCCTGCTGTTCCGCAAGCTGCGGGCGTTTCAGGATGCCGGCCACACGGCGGTGCTGATCATCGGCGATTTCACGGCCCGCATCGGTGACCCGACGGGCAAGAGCAGCACCCGGGTGCAGCTGGATGCCGCGGCTGTCGAAGCCAACGCCGCCACCTACCTGCGTCAGCTGGGCCAGGGCCAGGATCCCCAGCGGGCCCTGCTCGACTTCAGCACCCCCGGTCGGCTGGAGGTGCGTCGCAACAGCGAATGGCTCGCAACCCTCGATCTGGCGGCGGTCATCGATCTGCTGGCCACCAGCACCGTGGGGCAGATGCTGGCCAAGGAGGACTTCGGTCGCCGTTACGGCTCCGGGACACCGATCAGCCTCCACGAGTTCCTCTATCCGCTGCTGCAGGGCTACGACTCGGTGGCGGTGCAGGCCGACGTGGAACTGGGGGGCACCGACCAGAAGTTCAACGTGGCCATGGGCCGCGACCTGCAGCGGCACTTCGGCCAACGGCCCCAGTTCGGCCTGCTGCTGCCGATCCTGCCGGGCCTCGACGGCGTGCAGAAGATGAGCAAGAGCCTCGGCAACATCGTCGGCCTCGAGGAGGACCCCCTGTCGATGTATTCCAAGCTCGAGAAGGTCCCCGATGCGGTGGTGGATGACTATCTGACCCTGCTCACCGATCTGGATCTGGCAGAGCTCCCTGTCGATCCCCGGGAGCGTCAGCGGGCCATGGCCCTCGAGATCACCCGCCAGCGCCATGGGGCTGAGGCGGCCGGCCAGGCCCAGGCTGATGCCGCCCGGCTGGTGGGCGGTGTCGGCGGCAGCGGGATGGCCGATGCCGAGGTGCCCGAGGCCTCCCTGGCGGCCGTGAACTTTCCGGCCAGGGCGTTCTATCTGATCGGAGCTGTCGGGATCGGCGTCACCAGCAGCGAGGCCAAACGCAGGATCCAGGAAGGCGGCGTGCGTCTCGATGGCGAAAAGCTTCTGGATCCCAACCAGGTGTTCGCCAGTGCGGCAGACCTGCAGGGCAAGGTGCTGCAGCTGGGCAAGAAAACCTTCCGGCGGCTGGTGGCAGGCTGAAGCAAGTCAGCTGTCCTGCGCTGTGAACTCCAGCCCCGCCGACCGCATCATCGTCGCCCTTGACGGGATGGGGCCTGAGCGGGCCGTTGCCCTGGCCACCGGTCTGCCGGGGCTGCGCTGGGTGAAGGTGGGGCTGGAGCTGTTCCTCGCCGGTGGGCCGGCGGTGGTGGTCCGGTTGCGGCAGCAGGGCCTGCGGGTGTTTCTGGATCTCAAGTTCCATGACATCCCAGCCACGATGGCCGGTGCCTGCCGCCGCGCCGCTGCCCTCGGGGCCGAGTTGATCACGGTGCATGCCGCCGCCGGCCGGGAGGCGCTGCTGCAGGCCCAGACCGCCGCCGGCGAGGGGGCTGCGGCGGAAGGGCTGCCGACCCCGACCCTCCTGGCGGTGACGGTGCTGACCAGCTGGGATCCGCAGCGCCTGGCCGCGGAACTGGCGCCGGCCGAACCGCTGGCAGCCCATGCGCGCCGCCTGGCTGACCTGGCGGCCTCCGCAGGGGTGGGGGGCTGTGTCTGTTCACCGCTGGAGGCGCCAGACCTGCGGGCCCGGCACCCTGAGCCCTTTCAGCTCGTCACCCCTGGAATCCGTCCGTCGGGGGCGAGCCTTGGGGACCAGGCGCGGGTGCTGGGCCCCGCGGAGGCCATCGCCGCCGGTGCCAGTCGTCTGGTGATCGGCCGGCCGATCACCACGGCCGCTGATCCCGCTGCCGTCTTCACCGCTTGCCTTCAGGCGCTGTGAGCGGCCGTCGCCCCCGCCGATCGGCCTCGTTGCCGGCCCTGCTCTGGACGCTGGTGACGGTGCTGGCGTTGACGTTGGGGTTGGCGCCAGGGGTGGCCTTCGCCGCCGTGCCGGCGGTCAGCGTCGACATCCAGATCGGCAACATCTACAACTTCTCCCCCCGCGACAAGACCTTCAACGTGGTGGGCACGATCTGGCTGACCGGCGCCGATGGGTCCAGCCCGGCGCCGGTGGAATTCGCCAACCTGATCCAGCCCTGGAATTCGCGCATCCAGCCGCTGCCGACGAAACCTGAACCACTGACGGACGGGCGGCAACGCCGGGGTTACAGCTTCCAGGGCAGTTTCTACTCCGATCAGATCAACTTCAGTGCCTTCCCCTTCGGACGCCTGTTCCTGCCTCTGATCGTGCAACCCCGCCTGGGGATGGCGGTGAACCTGCGGGCGGGCACCGGCGCGGTGGGGGCCTGGGGTGGGTTGAACGGGTACCAGCTGCAGGGATGGACCTTCGGGCGGGTCGAGCAGCGGCTGCTGTTCACGGTTCAGTACCGCTCCAGCCGCGGGGCCGCCCTGATGCGCTGGATCCTGCCCCTGGCCATCGTGATGCTGCTGATGCTGCTCACCCCCAACCTGAGCAGCAGCCTGGTGAGCGAACGGCTGACCATTCCGCCGGTGGTGATGCTCACGATCGTCTTTCTGCAGCAGTCGTACCGAGAGGTGCTGCCCAACCTGCCCTATCTCACAGCCATGGACTGGCTTTACAACCTGTCCTATCTGGTGACATTGGCGTTCTTCATTCACTTCATGCGGGCCGGCAACCGCATCGTCACGGTGCCGGAGGGCGAGCGGGCGACCTTGCTGCGGCGGCTGGACCGTTGGGATCTGAGACTGCAGCTGGGCAGTGTGGTGCTCTACCTGCTGGTGGCCCTGCTGGCCTGGCGACTCCAGTGAGCCCTCAGGCTGCCTGCCGATGCCGAGGCACCAGCTCGGCATAGAGCCGCTCAAGCCGGTCCAGGTTGGCGGTGAGGGTGTACTGGTCCAGCACCCTCCGGCGGGCGCGGCGGCCCAGTTCGGCGGTGAGCAGAGGCTGGTCCCGCAGCACCGGCAGCAGCGTGCGCAGCTGGGTGGTGACCCCCTGGGTGCTGATGACGATCCCGGCTCCGTCCGCGAGCACTTCGCCGTCGGCGCCCGCGTCGGTGGCGACGCAGGCGGCACCGCTGGCCATGGCCTCCAGCAGCGCCAGCGAGAGGCCTTCCACCAGCGAAGGCAGCAGGAACACCTCGGCGGCCTGCAGCAACGCCACCCGTCGCTCCACGTCGGGCTCATACCCCCACCAGACCACATCGTCACCCCCGTAGGCGGCCTGGAGCGTGGATCGCAGTGGGCCGTCGCCCACCAGCACAAGCACACATCCCCGGGGCTGCACCAGTCGCCAGGCCCGCAGCAGCGCCTCGACGTTCTTCTCGGTCGCCAGCCGTCCCAGGTACAGAAAGACCCGGCGACCGCCGAACCGGTCCGCCAGCGGCGAAGGTCCGGGGCTCCACAGGTCTGGGTCGACGCCATTGGGGATGACCGCCAGCCGGTCTTCGCGGACCCCGAGCCGGGCCAGCACCTCGGCCTGCAGCGCCGAGAAGACGATCACCCGGTCGTAGCGCGAGAGGGACGGTGCATAGAGCTGATAGGTGAGCTGCTGACCGCCGGCGGTGATGTTGCGCAGGCCGGCATCGAAGGCGGGGTGGAATGTGGCCACCAGCGGCACCCCCAGCTGCTGGCAGAGCTCGGGCAGGCGGAAATCGAGAGGGGAGAGCGTCAGGCTGGCGTGCACCAGGTCGGGCGCCAGGCGTTCGAGAGACTCGCGCAGCTCCCGCTGGGCCCCCGGCGAAGGGATGGTGTACACCTGCGACTTGACCAGATAGGGCAGGGCCACTTCCGATTCCAGGGCGGCATGGTCGGCCTCGCGGGCCTCACTGCGGCCGCTGCGGCCCAGGTTCGGGGTCGCCGGTGTGTCGAAGTGGATGAAGTTGATGTCGTAGCCGCGCTGCCGCAGGGCGTCAGTGATCGCCAGGCCGTAACTGACATTGCCGCAGAAGGGTGACTTCTTGCCGAGCCAGGCGATCCGCATCGGCCGGTTGATCCGTCCAGAGCAGAAAATTAGCAGCGCCTGCGGGCTGATCCGCTTTCGGCGCTGATCAGGGGCGTCGCCAGGGCAGTTCGAGGGCGATGCCGGCCAGCACCACCAGGGCGAGCATCATCAGCACCGGCCGCAGCCCCACACTGCTGACGAGGGTGCCGGCAAGCACCAGGGGCAGGCTGAGGGCGATGTTGACCAGATTGTTCTGGAGGCCGAACACCTTCCCCCGCAGGTGCTCCGGCGTGTCCTCCTGGATGGTGGTCTGGGCGGGGATGCCCAGGCAAGCGGCCCCCAGGCCGAGCACCACGCACAGGGCCAGGGTCGGTGTCAGGGAGGGCCGAAGCTGGGCGAGGCCCACCAGGGCGAAGCCGATGCTGCCCAGGCCGACGGTGGCCAGCAGCCGGCGGCTGAAGCGATGGCCCAGCTGGGCCACCAGCAGGCCCCCCACCGCCAGCCCCAGGCCGCTGAGGGCCAGCAGGATGCCGAAGCGCGTGGGGCCCAACCCCTGCACCCTGGAGGCCATGCCGATCGAGAGCACGTACAGCGCCGCCAGCAGGCTGTAAAGCAGCACCAGGTGCAGCACGGCGCCCCGGACGCTGCGCTGCTCCTGCAGGAACCGAAGCCCCTCCTGCAGATCCCCCCAGACGCTGCGCCCGGCGCCGTCGAGGGGTCGTTCGGACGGGGTCACGAACAGCAGCACCACGGCCGCCAGGCCATAGAAGAGGGGCACCAGCAGAAACTGCCCCCCGCGCACACCGATCTGCAGCAGGGCCCCGCGCAGCAGCTGCAGCACGGGCTCACCGATGGCATAGCCGACGATCGTCGCCGCCATGGTGGTGGTCGTGTAGAGCGAGTTGGCCGGCAGCAGCAGGGGGCGGTCCACCAGCAGCGGAATCGTGGCCTGCTCCGCCGGCGCGAAGAACTGGGTCAGGCACGACTCCAGCAGGGTGATCAGCAGCAGCCCCCAGTACCCCCAGCTGATGCCCAGCACCACAGGACCTGGCAGCAGCATCAGCGGCACCGCCAGGGCCAGCAGGGCCCGCAGGGCGTTGGAGGCCACCATCACGACCCGCTTGGGCCAGCGGTCGGCCCAGACCCCGGCGACGCTGCCCAGGGCCATGGCCGGCAGCGTGTTGGCCACATAGATGCCGGTGGCCAGCAGGGTGATCAGCTGGGCGTCGTTGCCGCCGGCGGCATCGAGGGTCTCGCCCATGCCCCGCTGGCGGATCAGTTCGGCCGCATCCGCCAGCGGGCCGTGTTCGACGGCGGTGCTGCCCGCCCAGGTCTGGGCGATCAGGAACACCATCAGCACGATGTAGAACTTGTCGGCCAGCTGGGAGAACACCTGTCCCAGCCAGAGCCGTCGGAACTGTGGCAAGGCCAGCACGGCCTGCAATCCGCCGGATGGCTGCGTCGCGTCGTTCCCCGTGCCGTCGCTCACCCTGGCTCCGTTGCGCCCGCAGCACCGCAATCCTGCCTCAGCAGCGCCAGGGATCGGGGACGGCGACCCAGATGCTCGCGGCACCAGAGGTCCAGCAGGCCGAGCAGCCGCAGCCACACCGGTTCGGGGCCCATCAGGGCTCCATCGGCCCGGCGCGGCAGCTGGGGCCGGATCAACCGCTGCAGCAGGGCCAGTTCGGAGGCCGTGAGCACCAGGGCAGCCCCCGGGCGACGGCCGAGGCGGAAGCCGACGGACGGATCGAGGCTGCAGCGCCATTCGCGGTCTCCAAGCGGCGGCTGCAACGGTTCACCGCGGTCGGCGTCGGCGTCGAGGGGCAGGGCATAGCCGCCGAGGCTGAGCAGCTGCACCCCCCCCTGGGCCGCCAGCCCCAGGGCTTCGGGCCGCACCAGGGCGGGATCGCCCTGCAGCAGCTCCTCCAGCTGGCCGAGGCGGTGCAGCAGCAGCTCCAGCAGTCCCGGTGGTGCTGCTCCCTCCGGCAGCAGCAGCTGGGTGAGTTCCAGCAGCCACTGGGCCGTGGCCAGGGTCTCGAGGCTCTGGCCCAGGCGGGTGTAGCTGTGGCACACCTGCAGCTGCCGCAGCCGGTCGAGACTGCGGCCCCGGGCCACCTGCACCTCGAGCAGCACCAGCGGCGCCGCCGCCGCCAGGCTGCTGCGTGGCCGCCGGGCCCCTGCCGCCACCACCCGCAGCAGCCCTTCCTCCCGGGTGAGCAGGGTCAGCAGCCGGTCGGCCTCACCCAGGGGGTGGCTGCGCAGGCAGAGACCCTCCAGCCGTCGTTCGGGCAGCGACGGCATGGGCTCAGGAGCGGCGGCCGGCCCGGCGCTGGGCCTCCACCAGCAGCCCGCCACGGCTGGTGCCCAGCCGGGTGGCGCCAGCCTCCACCAGGGCCAGGGCGCCCTCGAGGTCGCGGATCCCGCCGGAGGCCTTGATGGCGCAGCGCCCCCGGGCCAGCTCCCGGAGCCGCGCCACGTCGGTGGGGGTGGCGGCGGGCCCCAGGCCGGTCCCGGTCTTGAGGAAGGCGACGCCGGCATCGAGCCCCACTTCCACGAGGGTCTCGAGGGCAGCCGCCTCAAGCTGGGCGCTCTCGAGGATCAGCTTCACCGGCAGGCCCAGCTCGACGATCGCCGCCAGTTCGTCGTGCAGGTCCGTGGCCCGGCCGTCGAGCAGCAGCGCAAAGTCGGGAACCACATCGAGCTCTTCGGCTCCGTGCTCGGCCGCCCACTCGGCCTCGGCCCGCTTGAGGGGGCCGGCCACGGCACCGAACGGAAAGCCGATGACGCTCACCAGCCGGGTCGGCCCCCTGGCCCCAAGCCATTCGCGGGCCTGGGGCATCCAGCGCGAGGCCAGGCAGACCCCGGCGAAGCCGTGGTGGAGCGCCTCCTTGCAGCAACGCTGCACGGCCTCGCTGCCCTGGCGAGGATCCAGCAGGGCGTGGTCGATGAGCGGCGCCAGGTCGGGGGCGTCGGTGAGTGGATCGGGCAAGCGGTCAGGAGCGCTGCTGGATCACACCGTATCCACCATGGTTGCGGCGGTACACCACCTGCAGCTCGCCGCTGTCGCGGTCACGGAAGACGTAGAAGTCGTGGTCGATCAGATCGAGCTGATGCAGGGCATCGTCGAGCCCCATCGGTTCCATGGCGAAATACTTGCGACGCACCGTCGGGGCGGGCAGTGCGGCCGTGCGGCCCTGGGTCAGGTCCCCCTGCAGCCCGGGCTCGGCCTCGGCGGCGGCCACCGGGCCGTGGTGGTGGTCGGCGCGGCGGTCTTTGTAACGCTTGAGCTGGCGGGCCAGCTTGTTGGCCACGAGGTCGATGCTGGCGTAGAGGTTCTCGCTGCGCTCCTGGGCGCGGATCACGGTGCCGGCGGCGAACACCGTCACCTCGGCGGTCTGCTGGGGCACCCGCGGGTTGCGCGCCACCGACAGATGCACGTCGGCTTCGGTCACGAGACCGTTGAAATGGTTGACGGCGCGCGTCAGCTTGCTTTCGGTGTAATCCCGCAGGGCCTGGGTGAGCTCAAGGTTGCGGCCATGGATCAACAGCTTCATCAGGGACCTCCCGGGCATCCTGAGGGTGATTTCAATGTACGGAGGGCGCCACGGAAGGGGTAGTGCCGGATGCATTCCTTTGCGCCTGCGCCGGGCCGGTGCCCCATGGGGAGGCCTGGGCCTGGCAGCGGGGCTGGCAGCGGAGGCTGCTGGCTGCCCAGGCCGGAGGTTCCGTCTGCCCCGATCTGCTGCTGCTGCTGGAACATCCGCCCTGCTACACCCTCGGCCGCGGCGCTGACCTCAGCCATCTGCGCTTCGATCCGGCCCGCCCACCGGCACCGCTGCACCGGCTGGACCGGGGCGGCGAGGTGACCCATCACGCCCCCGGCCAGCTGGTGGCCTACCCGGTGCTCGACCTGCAGCGGCGCCATGGGGCCGATCTGCACGCCTATCTGCGCAGCCTGGAGGGGGCGGTGCTGGAGTTGCTGGAGGGTCTGGGCCTGGCGGGGGAGCGGCGGCCGGGCCTCACCGGGATCTGGCTGCAGGGGCGCAAGGTGGCGGCCATCGGTGTCTCGGCCCGCCGCTGGGTCACCCAGCACGGTCTCGCTGTCAACGTGACCATCGACCTGGGGGGCTTCGACGCCATCGCCCCCTGTGGCCTTGACCTGCCGGTGGGGCGGCTGCTGGACCATCGGCCTGGCCTGACGGTGGCAGACCTGCGGCAGCCTCTGGCCGACGCCCTGGGCCGACGGCTGGGTTGGTCGACAGTCGCGGCGTTGGCGCCCCAGACTCTGGCCAGCCTGGTTGCCGATGCCGATGCTGATGCCGACGGGCGAGGCCCTGGTGCGCTGGAGCGCTGATGCCGACGATCGACGCTTTCTGGCGGACCACCCCGACTGGAGCGACCTGTGTGGCATCGATGGGCTATGGCCCGTGCTGGCCCGCCGCCATGGCGCCATCACCGCCCTGGCGGCGGCCCACGGGCCGGCGCCCGAGAGCCTCAGCTACGAGGCCCTGGCCGAACGCATCGCCGTGGCGGCCGCCGGTTTTCGCACCCTGGGGGTGGAGCCAGGTGATGTGGTGGCCCTGTTCGCCGAGAACGGATCCCGCTGGCTGGCTGCCGATCAGGGTCTGATGCGTGTCGGTGCTGCCGATGCCGTGCGCGGCTCCACGGCACCACTGGACGAACTGCGCTTCCTGCTCGACGACAGCAGGGCCGTGGGGCTGGTGCTAGAGGATCCCGCCCGGCTGGAGGAGCTGCTCGCCGACGGGGCTGGGGCCCGCCTGCGCTTCGTCGTTCTGCTGCACGGCGAACCCCCGGCGGTGCCGCCGCCGGGCGCGCCGCCGCTGCTCGCTTGGGAGGCGCTGCTGGAGCGGGGATCAGAGGCACCGCTCCGGCAGCCGTTTGACGGAGATCCGGCCCGCACGGCGACCCTGCTCTACACCTCCGGCACCACCGGCCGGCCCAAGGGGGTGCCCCTGAGCCACGCCAACCTGCTGCATCAGGTGCGGGAGCTGGGGGTGGCGGTGAACCCGGATCCCGGCGACCGGGTCCTGAGCGTGCTGCCCATCTGGCACGCCTACGAACGCAGTGCCGGGTACCTGCTGCTGTCGCGCGGCTGCTGCCAGCACTACACGACCCTGCGACATCTGCGGGCCGATCTGCAGCGGGTGCGGCCCCAGTACATGATCAGCGTGCCGCGGTTGTGGGAGGCGCTGCATGGCGGGTTCTGCACGGCCCTTGAGGACATGCCGCCCCTGCGGCGGAGGTTGCTGACCACGGCCCTGGCCATCGGCGGCAGCCATGCCCGCCAGCGGCGCCGTTGGCGCGACCTGGCGGAGCGGCCCCTGTCCCTGGGTGAGCGTCTGGGGGCCCTGGCCGCCGCCGGTGTCAGCGCCCCCGGCGCCTGGCTGGCGGCGCGGCTGCTCTGGCCCCGGGTGCGTGACCAGATCTGCGGGGGCAGCCTGCGCACGGCCATCAGCGGTGGCGGCGCCCTGCCGCTGCATGTGGATCTGTTCTTCGAGACCATCGGCATCGAACTGCTGGTGGGCTATGGCCTCACCGAGACCAGCCCAGTGCTCAGCTGCCGGCGGCTGTGGGCCAACCGCCGGGGCAGCGCCGGCCGGCCGCTGCCGGGCACCGATCTTCGGATCGTCGACCCCGAGAGCCGCCGCCCCCTGCGCTGGGGGGAGCGGGGCCTGGTGCTGGCCCGGGGTCCGCAGGTGATGACGGGATACCTGGGGAGGCCCGAGGCCACCGCCGCTGTGCTCGACGCTGAGGGTTGGTTCGACACCGGGGATCTGGGCCACCTGCTGCCCGATGGCTCCCTGTTCCTCACCGGCCGGGCCAAGGACACCATCGTGCTCAGCAGCGGCGAGAACATCGAGCCGGGTCCGCTCGAGGATGTGCTGGCCGCCAGTCCGCTGCTCGAGCAGATCCTCCTGGTGGGCCAGGACCGGCGCCAGCTGGGGGCCCTGCTGGTGCCGCGGCTCGAGGCCCTCGAGGCCTGGGCGCGGGAGCAGGTGCCGTCGGCCCTGGGGCCGGATGGACTGCGGCGTGACGATCCAGCCCTGCTCAGGGCCCTGCGCAGCGACTGCAACCGTCAGCTGGCGGCCCGACCCGGCTCACGACCCGACGAACGGCTGGCCGGTGTCGCCCTGGTCGAGCCGTTCACGATCGAGAACGGCCTGCTCACCCAGACCCTCAAGCAGCGTCGCGACCGCATCGCCGCCCGCGACGCGACCGCCATCGAGGCGATCTACGCCGACGGCTGAGCGCTTGACCCTTGCCCCAGCGGCTGACAGCCTGGGGCGTCCCAGTGCTCCCCCATGGCCGACTCGCTCAGCATCAAGCGCAACATCACGGTCCGCGCGGTCGTCACCCCCCGCTGGAAGGAGGAGGCCGCCGTCGAACTGAGCAAGGCCATCAGCAACAGCGACCAGCAGCTGCTGCAACTCGAGAACGAAGGTCAGCAGGTGGTCGACGAGATCCGTCGCCAGAGCGCCAACCCCCTCGATCCCCGCATCCAGGAGCAGGTGGCGGGGGTGCAGCAGCAGGTCGCGGCCAAGCGGGCGGAACTGGAGGAGCAGAAGCGCACCCTGCTGGAGCAGCAGAAGGCCATCGCCGAGCTGGAGATGGAACAGATCGTCGAGCAGGGCCAGCTGGAGAGCTTCTGCACCGTCAGCGTCGGCGACAACATCATCGAGAAGCTGCAGGCGACGATCACGGTCCGCGACGGCGTCGTCGAGGCGATCAGCGGGGGAGCCTGAGGCAGGGCGGCGACTAGGATCGCCCCCACCTCAGCGCGTCCCGGCGGATGGCCACCCACGAGATCTTCATGCCCGCCCTCAGCTCGACCATGACCGAGGGGAAGATCGTCGAGTGGCTCAAGAAGCCCGGGGACCGGGTCGAGCGGGGGGAGTCGGTGCTCGTGGTCGAGTCTGACAAGGCCGACATGGACGTGGAATCGTTCGAGGCCGGCTTCCTTGGGGCGGTGCTGCTCCCGGCCGGCGCTACGGCTCCGGTGGGCGACACCATCGGTCTGGTCGTCGACACCGACGCTGAACTGCAGGATCTGCTGGCCAAGGGTGCCCCGGCGGCGGCTCCCACCCCGGCCCCTGCGGTGGCCCCGGCCCAGGCCGCCGCACCAGTTCCGGCGGCCGCTCCGGTCCCTGCGGCGGCGGCACCCGTCGTCCCCCCCGCAGCGCCGGCGGCCAACGGGCGTGTGGTCGCCAGCCCCCGGGCCCGCAAGCTGGCCCAGCAGCTGGGGGTGGCCCTCGACGGACTCACCGGCAGTGGTCCCCACGGCCGCCTGGTGGCCGCCGATGTGGAACGGGCCGCCGGCCGCACCCCCGCCGTGGCGGCGGCGGCTCCCCGGGCCGCGGCTCCCGTGCCGACCGCGGCAGCTTCGGTGATCGCCGGCGAGACCGTGCCCTTCACCACCCTGCAGCAGGCGGTGAACCGCAACATGGTCGCCAGCCTGGCGGTGCCGACCTTCCGGGTGGGCTACACCATCGGCACCGATGCCCTTGAGGCCTTCGCCCGCCAGATGAAGCCCAAGGGGGTGACGATGACGGTGCTGCTCGCCAAGGCCGTCGGTGTCACCCTGGCCCGCCATCCCCGCGTCAATGCCGCCTACAGCGACGCCGGCATCGCCTTCCCGGCCGCGGTCAATGTGTCGGTGGCGGTGGCCATGGAAGACGGCGGCCTGGTGACTCCGGTGCTGGCGCAGGCTGACCGGACCGACCTCTACAGCCTCGCCCGCAGCTGGTCCGACCTGGTGGCCCGGGCCCGCAGCAAGCAGCTCAAGCCCGAGGAATACAGCACGGGCACGTTCACGGTGTCGAACCTGGGCATGTTCGGTGTTGACCGGTTTGACGCGATCCTGCCGCCGGGCACCGGTGCGATCCTGGCGGTGGGGGGGTCGCGGCCGGTGGTGGCCGCCAACGCCGACGGCTCCATTGCCGTCCGGCGGCAGATGCAGGTGAACCTCACCGCCGACCACCGGGTGATCTATGGCGCCGATGCGGCGGGGTTCCTGCGTGATCTGGCCCAGCTGATCGAGACCAGCCCCGAATCCCTGGCCCTCTGATTCCACGGATGCCCGACCCCGCCGACCGGCGCCTGTCGAGCTACGTCTTCGACCTGCCCGACACCTGCATCGCCCAGCGTCCGGTGGAACCACGCCATGCCGCCCGGATGCTCATGGTGGGCCCCCATGACGGCCCTGCCGAGGGTTGCCACCACCGCCAGGTCTGGGACCTGGCCGACGCGTTGCGGACCGGCGATCTGCTGGTGGTCAACGACACCCGGGTGCTGCAGGCTCGGCTGCAGGTGCAGAGGCCCAGCGGTGGACGGGCGGAACTGCTCGTGCTCGAACCCCGCGGAGAGGACATCTGGCTCTGCCTGGCACGACCGGCGAAGCGTCTCCGGCCGGGGCAGCAGGTGCTGTTGCAGGCTTCGCAACAGCCGCCCCTGACCCTGACCGTGGTGGACGAAGACCCGGCGACGGGGGGGCGCCTGGTGCGCTTTCCGCCCGGCCATGCCGATGCCGCCAGCCTGGAGCCCCTGCTGCAGCGCTACGGCGAGGTGCCCCTGCCGCCTTACATCCACCAACACGACCCTGGCGACTGCGAGCGTTACCAGACGCGCTTTGCCAGTCGACCCGGAGCTGTGGCGGCACCGACGGCGGGTCTGCATCTGAGCGATGCCCTGCTGGCACGGCTGCAGGAGCGGGGGGTGAAGCGGGCGTCCGTGACCCTGCACGTGGGGCTGGGCACCTTCAGGCCCCTGGAGGACGAAGACCTGAGCGGTCTGCAGCTGCACCAGGAATGGGTGGAGCTCAGTCAGGAGCTTGTGTCGGCGGTCGGAGCCTGCCGCAGGCGAGGCGGCCGGGTCATCGCCGTGGGCACCACCAGCGTGCGCAGTCTCGAAGGGGTGGCTGCCCTGCATGGTGGCCAGCTGCAGCCCCATTGCGGGCCTGTGCAGCTGGTGATCCAGCCGGGCTTCCGGTTCGCGGTGGTGCAGGGATTGCTCACCAACTTCCACTTGCCGCGCAGTTCACTGCTGTTGCTGGTGAGCGCCCTGATCGGCAGGGAACGGCTGTTGAAGCTCTATGGACTGGCGCGGGACGACGGGTATCGCTTCTTCTCGTACGGGGATGCGATGTGGGTTCCGCCTGAGGCGGTGCTGCCTGAGGCGTCGGCAGCAACCACCAGCGACGGTTAAGGCGGCAGCGTTGCTCGGCCCCCGCCGCAGCGGGGGCCGGCTTGGAGCGCGTCTGGATCAGGCGGCGGCCAGGTTGGCGGCCACGAAGTCCCAGTTCACCAGCTTGTCGAGGAAGGTGCTGATGTAGTCGGGGCGGCGGTTCTGGTAGTCGAGGTAGTAGGCGTGCTCCCACACATCCATGGTGAGCAGGGCCTTCTGGCCGTGGGCCAGGGGAAGATCGGCGTTGCCAGTCTTGGTCACCTTGAGGGTGCCGCCATCGAGCACCAGCCAGGCCCAGCCGCTGCCGAACTGGGTGGCACCGGCGGCCTTGAACTGCTCAACGAAGGCGTCGTAGCTGCCGAAGTCGGCATTGATCTTGTCCAGCAGGGTGCCGGTGGGGGTGCCGCCACCACCGGGCTTCATGCACTGCCAGTAGAAGCTGTGGTTCCACACCTGGGCAGCGTTGTTGAACACACCGGCCTTGGAGGCATCACCGGCCACGGCAGTGATGGTGTCTTCGAGGCTCTTGGCTTCCAGATCGCTGCCGCTCACCAGGTTGTTGAGGTTGGTGACGTAGGCGTTGTGGTGCTTGCCGTGGTGGAACTCCAGCGTCTGACGCGAGATGTGGGGTTCCAGGGCGTCGAGCTCGTAGGGAAGAGCGGGCAGGGTGTGGGCCATTGCGGCGGGGGCAGGCGTGGCAGATCTTAACGATCCACCTGCGCCTGCCCCGGTATCGCCGCAGCTCAGCGGCTCACCTTCAGCAGTTCCACTTCGAACACCAGGGTGGCGTTGGGGGGGATCACTCCACCGGCCCCTCGCTCGCCGTAGGCGAGATCGGGGGGGATGACCAGCTTGCGCTTGCCTCCTTCCTTCATGCCGGCCACACCTTCGTCCCAGCCCCGGATCACCCGGCCGGCGCCGAGCGGGAAGCTGAAGGGACCACGGCCGTAGCTGCTGTCGAACTCCTTGCCGCTGGTGAGGGTGCCGCGGTAGTTGACGCTCACGGTGCGGCCGCTCACGGCCTCAGCGCCGGTGCCCACCACCAGGTCGGTGATGCGCAGGCCCGAAGCGGTGGTGCGTTCCTTGGCGGCGATCAGGGGATCTCCCCCCAGCAGGTCGGCGGCCTTGCCTCCCGCCTGGGCCAGGGTGTCGTCGGTGTCGGGAGCCATGGAGAAGAGGCGGGGGTTGGCATCATCGGGGTCCAGCTCCCCCGGCGCAGCGGCGGCCTGGGTGGCGACGGCGGCGACGGCCACGGGCTGGTTGTCACGGGCCTGCACGGGCGTGGGGGCCAGCAGCTGGCTGGCCAGGGCCACCAGCAGGCAGGCCAGGCAGACGGCCGAACTGATCAGGATGTCGCGCATGGGGGAGGAAGGGGCCCTGGGGCCATTGTGTCAGCCGCCGGCGAGGTCCCGGAGCCGCTGCTCGAGGCGGTCGATGCGGCCGCGCAGCTCATCGACCTCCCTCTGGCGCGCCAGCCCGAGGTCGCCGAGGAAGTTCTCGACGTTGCGTTCCAGCAGCTTCTCGGCCTGGCGTTCGGCCTCGGGGTTGTCCCCCCGCAGGGCTCCCATCACATCGTCGACCAGGGCGGTGGCCTGGGCCGGATCGAGGCGACCGCTCAGCACCCATTCCTGGGTGACGCCCCGCAACCGGTCAGCGACCAGGCTCGTGGTGCTCAGACCGCGGAGCAGAAGCTGCTGCAGGGGATTGCTGGACTCCATCGCCGATCACCGTTCCTGGCTGGTCTAGCGGGGGCGGCGGGCCACGACCAGGTGACGGCCGGATTCCAACACCAGCCAGCCCTCATCGCGCAGCTGCCCCAGCAGACGGGTGATGGTGACGCGGGTGCTCCCCAGGGCGTTGGCGAGATCCTGGTGGGTGAGGCGCACGCCGACGCGGGTGCCGGCCTCGACGGGCTGGCCATAATCGGCGGCCAGCAGTTCGAGGAAGGCGCGCAGGCGTTCCTCGACGCGACGGAGCCCCATCAGGGCCAGCAGGGCCTCGGCCTGGCGGTAGCGGCGGGCGAGGGCCTGGAGCAGCAGCGACGACAGCTGCGGATCGCTGACGATCTCGTCCCAGCGCAGGCACAGCAGATCGCTGGCGGTGAGGGTGACGGCGTCGTAGGGATCAACGGTCGTGAGGGGACGGCCGAAGGGTTCGTTGGGGCCGGCCAGACCCAGCAGGGCCTCGTCGCCGCTCATCTGGCAGGTGGAGAGGCGCACCATGCCCCGCACCACGAGCCAGACGTGGTCGCTGAGCAGGGGCACCGGACTGCCGGCGGCCAGGTGGATGAGCGACCGGCTGCGGAAGGTAGTCTCGAGCTGCTCCAGCCAGCCGGCGGCCTCGGGAGACGCGAAGGACTGCGGGGAGGCGACCATGCCGGTGAAGGGCTGACGACGGCAGGAATGTATGCCTCAGCACCAGGTCTCCGCGCTAAGAATCGGGAGACAAGCTCTTAAGGATTGGTTAATGCCTGTCCTGGCTGGAGGCGCCGCGGGGCTGAGCCTCACGCCCTGGGGGCTGCCGCCCCTGCTGTGGCTGGCGCTGGTGCCCCTCTGGAGCTTTGGCCCCCGCCAGTCGGCCCTCTGGGGGGGCAGCGCCGTGCTGATGAGCCATGGCTGGCTGCTGTGGCTGCACCCCCTCACCTGGCTGGGGGTTCCGGACCCCCTGAGCCTGCCGCTGGTGCTGCTGATCCTGCTGGTGTGCAGCGGCCTCGGCGCCGGCCTGGTGGCCCTCTGGAGCCTCCTGCTGCAACGCCTCGATCGTCGGCGCTGGGACACCGCCCTGATGGCTGCGGCCCTCTGGGCCCTGGCGGAGCAGGGGCTGGCCACCGGCCCCCTGTTCTGGGTGGGCCTGGCGGTGGCCCCCCTGCCCCATGACCGGCCCCTGGCGGGTCTGGCGGCCCTGGGCGGCGGCGGTCTGGTGACGCTGGTGCAGCTTCTGCTGAGCTGGCTCCTGGCCCGCCGTCGGTGGGCTGCCCTGCTGGTGGTGCTGCTGCTCGGCCATGGCCTCGGCGCCGCCGCCCTGGCCACCGTTGACGGCGCCGAGGTCGGCGCCCCCCTGGAGGTGCTGGCGGTGCAGCCGGCCCAGGCCACCCGGCGCAAGTTCGAGCCCGACAGCCAACGCCGCCTTCAGGGATTGCTGCTGCGCGCCCGGCAGCAGGCCGCCGGGCTGACGCCGCCACCACCGCTGCTGCTGCCTGAAGGCACGTTGCCTCTGGATGACCGGCCCGCCGGCGAGCCGGCGGTGCCTCTGCTGGGCGGGGGCTTCCGGCGGCAGGACGGCGGTGAACGCAGCAGCGTGCTGTGGCTGCCGGCCGGCGCGGACCGGCCCCGGGCGTGGGTCGATAAACACCGGCTGGTGCCCCTCGGAGAGTGGGTTCCCCTGGCTGACCGCATCCCCTGGGAGGGCCTGTCGGCGGTGGGGGGGCTGCAGCCGGGGCCCGCCGACAGGCGTCTGCCCCTGCCCCTGCCGGCGGGAGACGCGGCTGTGGCCATCTGCTACGAGCTGGCCGATGGCCGTGCCCTGGCCCGGGCCGTGGCCGACGGGGCCGGCTGGTTGCTGGCGGTGGCCAACCTCGACCCCTATCCGCCGCTGCTGCAGTTCCAGTTCCTCAACCTGGCCCGCCTGCGGTCGATCGAGACCGGTCGCTGGCTGGTGAGCGTGGCCAACACCGGTCCCACGGCGGTGGTCGATCCGGCCGGGCGGGTCGTGCAGCAGTTGCCGACCGGCGGGCCGCGGCTGGGTCTGCTCGAGCTGCGCGGGCGCCGGTCGCTGAGCGTCTACGACCGCTGGGGTGACGGACCGCTGCTGCTGCTCTCGGCGGGAGCGGCGGCCCTGGCGGCCCGTCAGGCCCGGTGAGCGGCCAGGGCCGCCAGAAAGCCGAGCAGCTGCACCACCACCACGCAGGGGCCTGAGGGCAGGTCGGTGAGGCCCGAACCGAGCAGGCCCAGCAGCGCACAGCCACCACCGAGACCCGCCGACACCAGCATGTACCGGGGGAAGCGGCGGCTGAGCAACCGGCCGGCACAGGCCGGAATGACAACGAAGGCACTGATCAGCAGCACCCCAACCGCCTTGATCGAGACCGCCACCACCACCGCCAGCAGCACGATGAAGGCCAACCGGTGGAGCGACACCCTGACCCCGAAGGCCGCCGCCAGGTCGGCGTTGAGGGTGAGCAGCACCTGGGCCCGCAGGCTGAGGCCGAGCACCATGACGGCCGCGACGAGCAGCAGGGCGATCACCGCCAGGTCACCCCAGCGGATGCCGAGGATGTCGCCGAACAGCAGCTGCTGGATCCCCCCCTGGGTGGTCTTGCCGAGGCTGAGCACCACCACCGCCAGGGCCAGAGAACTGGAATAGACGATGTTGAGCAGCGCATCGGCCGGCAGGCCGCTGCGGGCCACCAGCTGGTTGACCAGCAGGGCGAACAGCACCGCAAAGGGGACCAGCACCAGGGTGGGGTTCACCCCCAGCAGGATGCCGAGGCTGATGCCCAGCAGGGCCGAATGGCCGAGGGCGTCACTGAAGAACGACAGCTGCCTCAGCACGGCGAAGCTGCCCAGCAGGCCACCGAGGGCGCCGGTGAGCAGCCCGCCCAGCAGGGCCCGCTGCAGGGCGGGCTGGCTCAGCACCACCAGGGCCGTGGCCGGGTCGCTCATCAGCAGCCGCCCGGGTGGTGATGGCGGTAAGGCACCAGGTTGGGGCCATAGAGATCGGCCAGGCCCGCTGGGCTGAGGGCATGGTCGGGGGTGCCGCTGCAGCGCAGATGTCGGTTCAGGCAGAGCACCTGGTCGCAGCTGCGCCGCACCATCTCGAGGTCGTGGGACACCTGCAGCACGGTCCAGCCCTCCTGGCGGCGCAGTTCCAGCAGCAGTTGCTGAAACTGCTCGCTGGCCGGAGCATCGAGGCCGGCCTGGGCTTCGTCGAGCACCAGCAGCTGCCGCGGGCGCACGACGCAGAAGGCCAGCAGCACCCGCTTGAGCTGACCGGCCGACAGCTCGCTCAGGAGCCGGTCCCCCAGGTCGTGGCTGGCCGTGCGGGCCAGGGCCCGCTGCACCGCCTCGCGGCGGCGGGCGCCCCCCAGCCAGGCGAGGCTGGGGCCGCAGGGGTCAACGCCGAAGCCCACGAATTCGTGGACCGTGAGCGGAATGCGGCCCTGCAGGCTCAGCGTCTGGGGCAGGTAGGCCAGCTGGGCCCGAACGGCCCGCGGCAGCTCACCGGTCGGACCGAGGGGATGGCCGAGCACCTGCACCGTGCCCGCCGCCCGCGGCAGCAGGCCGAGAATGGCCGCCACAAGCGTGGTCTTGCCGGCGCCGTTGGGACCCACCAGGGCGGTGTCGGTCTCGCGGGCCAGGCGAAAGCTGACCCCCTCGACCGCCAGACGGCCATCGCGGAGCACACTGAGATTGTCGACCGCGAGCACGGGGCCGGTGCCGCTGCCGGGCGGGGGAGCCTCGCGCATGGGCCGAGCCCTGAAGCCACAGGCTCAGCCTAGCCATCAAACTCAGACCCGGCGCTGCAGCTGCAGCTGGGTGGGGAAGGGAATGTCGATGCCGGCGTCGGCCAGGGCCTGCAGCAGCCGGCGGTTCAGGCCATGCAGGGCGTCTTTGAAGGTGCGCAGGCTGTCCTGCCGGCCCTGAAGCCGAAAGACGATGACATAACTGAAATCGGCGATCGCCATCAATCGGCAGCTCTGCAGGGTGAAGCCGGGATCGTCATTCACCACCCGCCTGATCAGATCGGGCAGCAGCTGCAGCTGTGCATCGCTGGTGTCGTAGCTGACGCCAAGGCTGATGGTCGACAGGCGCACCTGCTCGAGCCACTGCTGCAGCCGCAGCAGCAGGTCTTCGCGCACCCGCAGGTAGTCGGGCCAGGTGTGCACCGACACCATCGCCAGACAGAGCAGGCTGAGCTGATCGGGCTGGCTGCGGTCAAGGCTGGCGAGCGGTTCGTGCAGATCCGCCTGCTCTGCCAGACGGCTGCGCACGAGCTGCAGCAGATCGTCGACCTGTTCGGGGCTGAAGCGGTCGTTGATGGCCAGCTGTACCTCAATGGTCTGCATCGGCGGTCCCGCCGCACCGCTGGTGCGGCGGGAGTGATTGATGACGGTGAGTTCGTCGGCGATGGCGTTGGGGATCGTGACGCGGCTGTCGAGGGTCTGCACTTCCAGCGAACGCAGACCGATGCGGCTCACGAAACCGAGGGTGTCGCCGATGCGGCAGAACTCACCGACCCGCACCGGTCGGTCGGTCTGGATCGAAAGACCGGCGAAGAGGTTGCCCAGCAGTTTGGAGGCACCGAGACCGATGGCCAGGCCAGGCACCGCCGAGAAGGCCAGCAAGGTGCCGGGGGGCAGGCCCAGGGCCAGCAGCAGTCGGTAGATGAAGGCCAGGGCCACCAACCCCCCCAGGGCCCGGCCCACGGGCATCACCAGGTTGCTGGCCCGTCGCAGCTGCAGTTCCGACCCGCCCCCCCGCAGGCGCACCAGCCATTCGCTCAGGCTGCGGCCGAGGGCCTCGAAAAGAATGAAGACGAAGAAGCTGGCCGCTACGAAGTAGAGAACGAAGAACAAAGATGTGATCACCACCAGCGGCTGGCCGGTGATGTTGATCTGATCATCGAGCAACACCCGGGTGAGGTGGGTGAGGGGCAGCAGCGGCAGCACCAGCAGCACGCGGTTCCAGGCGAGCTGGTCCTGGTGCCAGTCGCCCCGCCGCTGGCGGTAGCTGTGCACCAGCCGACGCAGCAGCAGCCGCACCAGCAGCAGATAGACGCTCACGCTGAGCAGGGCCGCACCGATCTGGAACAGGGTCTGGCCGGCCAGGGAGATCTCGAGGAGGCCGCGCAGGCCGGCGGGCAGCAGCAGATACCAGCGGGGCGGTACAAGAAAGCCTGGGGTGCGGCTGTAGCCCTCATGCAGGCCGGGTGTGGCGAAGGGCGGCGACGCCGCCAGGCGGCCGGCGATCTCGGCGTGCATGTGGCCCACCTGGTTCACCGTGTGAGCGGAGAACACAAAGCCCGGGTTGTCGGACTGTCGCTGCGGTTCGTACACCAGGGTGATGGCGGTGTCGGGCAGCGTCCAGCTCTGGCTGGGCTGGCTGCGGGCGGCGTTGATCGCCTTGAGGCCTGCGGCATCAGGCAGTTGCAGTGGTTTGTGGCTGTGGCTGAAGACGTAATCGAGCACCTCCTTGAGCTGCATGGCCGCCTCGTTGGCCAGGGGCCCACGCACGCTCTCGGGAAAGCCGCTGGCATCGAGGGCCTGCACCGCGAGGGCGAAGAGTTCCTCGGCCGTGCGGATGTGGGCACGGGCCGATGGGCCCCATAACAGGCCCGCATGCTGCTGGTGTTCGCGGATGGCAAGGGCCTGCTCGGCCCCCACCCGGGCCATCACGGCATAGAAGTTCAGCAGGGTCGCGCGGGGGCTGTCGCCCACCACCTGGCCCAGGGGGGCATCGGCCCAGAGGTCCGAGGTGGCCTGCAGGTCGGCGAAGAAGGGCTGATCCGTGATCGGGATCGCCGTGGTGCTGGCCGGGGCAGCGATGCCGGTGCCGGGGTGGGGGCTCACCACCAGCAGCAGCGCCAGCAGGCCGGCCAGCAGGGACGAAAACCGGCGGATCATTGCCACTGGGCTGGCGCAGGTCGCGGATGCGCGCCCCATCCTGCCGGCACGCACGTCCGCCCATGATGGAGAGACTGGTCCACGAGCTGTCCGCTGATCCGTGATCGTCCTGCCGACCCGGCTTCAGCGAGCGGGCCTGCTGATGCTGCCGCTGGTCCTGGCCGCCTGTGCTCCGGCGCTCCCGCCCGCCCGCGGTCCCCTGCCGGTGGTGACCACGGCGGTGCCGGTCACCCTGTTCACGCGGGCAGTGGCGGGAGCGTGTGCCGTGGTGACACCGCTGATCCCTCCCAACCTCGGCCCCCACGACGTGCAGGCCCGGCCGGCCGCCGTGGCCGCCCTGGGCCAGGCGCGGGTGCTGGTGACCAACGGCCTTGGCCTGGAGGGCTATCTGGGCAGGCTGATGGCGTCTGCCGAGTACCCGCGGCTGATCGTGATCGACACGAGCCGAGGGGTCACCACGCTCGCCTCCGCCGACCGCGGCAGCGTGAATCCGCACATCTGGCTCGATCCGCTGCGGGCCGTGCAGCAGGTTGAAACCATCCGTGACGGCCTCGTCCGGGCCGATCCCCGCTGCAGCAAGGGCTATCGCCAACGTGCGGAGGCCTACATCTCTGAACTGCGCAGCCTGCACGGCGACATCGCCAGGCAACTGCGTCCCCATGCCGGCCGCACCTTCGTGGCCCTGCATGATGTCGCCCCGTATTTCGCCGAGCGCTACAACCTGCGTAGCGTGTTTCTGGTCGAGAGTCCGGAGATCAACCCGTCACCGGCCGATCTGCAACGGGTGACGACGGCGGTGAAGGCGGCGCGACTGCAGGCGCTGCTCGGCGAACCGCAGGAAGGCAATCGCTCGTTTCAGGCCCTGGCCGGTGATCTCGGCGTCAGGATCAGCACCTTCGACCCCATGGAAACCACCAGCGAAGAGGCCTCCCGCGATCCCGCCACCTACGGCAGGGTGATGCGCCGCAATGTCTCGAATCTGTTGCAGGCGCTGGGGGGATGACCCACGAAAGGTTGTCAGAGGATGCCGCCTTGCCCTTCCGATGATGGAGAGTCACCCGTCGCCCGTCGCGCCTGACCGATGACCCTCAGCCCTGCCCAGCGCCAGCTCCAGGCCGAGCGGGCCCGCGAGATGCTCCCCAGGCTGCAGGAACGGGGTGTGCGCCAGCTGGCGATCACCTTCGTGAACCACGCGGGTCTGCCGCTGGTCAAGGCCGTGCCCCTGGCGCGGCTGCCGCGGGTGGCGGCCGAGGGCGTCGGCTTCTCACCGGTGGCCGACGCCTTCGGTGCCACCGGCGCCATCGACCCGGGGCAGTCCCTGGCGCGCCCCGACGGTGACCTGCGGCTGGTGCCCGACCTCGACAGCCTGGCCCTTCTGGATGCGGAAGCCGGCTGGGGCTGGCTGGCGGCGGATCGTCACCAGCAGGACGGTCAGCCCTATGCCGCTGACCAGCGCCTCTTCTGCCGTGGCATGAGTCAGGCCCTTGAGGCCGCTGGCCTCGAGGGACGCATGGGCTTTGAGATCGAGTGGGTGCTGCTGGGCGCCGACGTGCCCGCCGGCGGACCCTACGGCGCCGACCGTCTGCTCGACGGCCTTGACTACCTTGGCGCCCTGGCCGCTGCCCTCGATGCCGCCGGCCTGCCCTGGCTTCAGCTGCACCCCGAGTACGGCCCGGCCCAGTTCGAGCTGTCCCTGGCGGCCGCCGGCCCCCTGGCAGCGGCCGACCGGCTGGTGCTGGCGCGGTTGCTGATCCAGCGGGTCAGCCGCCGTTTCGGCTGGCGGGCCAGCTTCAGCCCCCTGGTCGATGCCGATCGGGTCGGCAACGGTGGCCATGTGCATCTCAGCCTGCGCCGCGGTGGTGAGCCGGTGCTCAGCGGTGGTGCCGGGGTGGCGGGTCTCACCGCCGAAGGGGAGGGACTGGTGGCGGTTCTGCTCGAGAGCCTGCCGGCCCTGCTGGCCCTGGCCTCCCCCCTGGCGGTGTCGTATCGGCGGTTGCAGCCCAGCCACTGGGCGGCGCCGTTTCAGGTCTGGGGTGTCGAGAACCGCGAGGCGGCCCTGCGGCTGATCCCCGGCGGCCCCGGGGAGGCTGCCCACCTGGAACTCAAGATCGCTGATGCGGCCGCCAATCCCTATCTGCTGCTGGGGGCGTTGATGGCTCTGGCCGCCGATGACCTGGCCCGGCCAAGGCCCCTGCCGGCTCCGCTGGCGGGGGATCCGGTCGGCCAGGGAGCGCCGCGGCTGCCCGCTGACCTGCCGGCGGCCATCGCCGCCTTTGCCGCCCACCCACTGCTGACGCGGGTGATGGGCCCCCTCCTGCACCGCACCGTCATCGAGGCCCGCGAGGCGGAGGTGCGCCGCAGCAGCGGTCTCGATGACGGTGCCCTCATCGCCTCCACCCGCCTCTGGCCGCCCCTGTGACCGGTTGGTGGGGGGCAGGGTCAGAGGGGCACGTCGAGGGCTGAATCGAGTCCTCCCAGGCGGCGGGCCAGGGCGAGGGTCATGCCATCGCGGCTGGCCAGGCCCCGCAGCTGCGCCACCGCCAGCCCCTCGGCCGGCAACCCCTGGGGCAGGGCATCCACCGGTCCCTCCGGCATCCGGAACACGGGCAGCTGGCGCAGGCCCTTGGGCCGCAGCTGATCTTCGAGCCGGCTCAGGTCGGCGTCCAACGGCAGCCAGACCAGATCGGAGCGCAGGCAAGCCCCCAGGGTCTGCGTGGGCGGGTCGGCGCTGAGGGCCTGCTGCAGATCGGCCAGGGTCACCAGGCCCTGGACCCAGCCATCGCGTTCCACCAGCAGGCAGTGGGCGTCGGCTCCCACCAGCGCCGCCAGCGCCTGCAGGGGTGGGGTGTCGGCGGACAGCACCAGGGGCACCCGGCTCTCGATGGCCTGGTCGATCGGCAGGTCCCGCAGCACCGCCCGGCGCTGTTCCTCCACCGGATCGGGCCCCAGCAGACCGGGATCGCTCAGTCCCTGCCAGCGCTCCACCAGCAGGGCGCTGAGGCCCGCAGCGGCCATCAGCGGCAGCACGATGCGGATGTCGCGGGTGAGTTCGAACAGCAGCAGCAGCGCCGTCAGCGGTGCCCGGGCGGCCCCGGCCAGCACGGCGGCCATGCCGACCATCGCGTAGGCCGGGGGTTCGGCCACCGGCAACCCCAGGCCGCCATCCCCCAGCACCTGGCCGTAGAAGCTGCCCAGCACGGCCCCCAGGAACAGGGAGGGTGCGAAGCCGCCCCCGATGAAGCCGGTGGCGTTGCTGAGGCCGGTGGCCAGCAGCTTCACCAGCAGCAGCAGGGCCAGGGTGAACAGGCTGATCCCTCCCCCGGACCCGAGCAACGACTCGACCGTGTCATACCCGACGCCCAGCACCTGCGGGAAACCCAGGGCCAGCAGGCCCACCCCGAGCCCCCCCAGCCCCGTCAGCAGCCAGGGGGGCAGGCGACGCAGCTGACGCTGCACCCGCGGGCTGCGGCCCAGGCCCAGCAGCCGCACCAGGCCAAGGGAGACCAGGCTGGCCAGCAGGCCCAGCCCCAGGTAGAGGGGCAGCTCGAGGGGGGAACGCACCTCATAGGCCGGCAGGCGGAAGATCGGCCGGTCCCCCAGTCCCAGCTGGGTCACGAGGGTCGAGCTCACGGCCGCCACCAGCACCGCCCGCAGGCTCGGACGGCCCGGAATCGTGCTGTAGGCCCCCTCGAAGGCGAAGAACAGTCCGGCGATGGGGGCCTTGAAGCCGGCAGCCAGGCCCGCCGCCACGCCGGCTCCCACCAGGGCCCGCAGGGCCTCCGGCGTCAGGCCGGCCCGCTGGCCGATCCAGAGGCCGATGTTGCCGCCACTCTCGACACTGGGCCCCTCAGGACCCAGGGAAGCCCCGCTGCCGAGGCTGATCGAGGCCCCCAGCAACCGAGCCAGGGGCAGCTGCGGCTGCGCCTGCAGGCGGCCATCGGCCATGGCCATCAGACTCGGGAGGCTGGGACCGGGATCGGGCACCAGCCGCCGCAGCAGTCCCACCAGCACGCCGCCGAGCACCGGCCCCAGCACCACAGGCCAGGTGTTGAGCCATGGCGGGGTGGGGGGCACCGGCGGGGGCAGGGGCACCGCTGGCGGTGGCGGCGGCGGGGGCGGCAGCAGGCCCATGCCCCCGAGGCCCATCTGCAGCAGCGACCGCAGGGGGGTGGACACCGGCAGCGGCGGCTCGGGCAGCGGGAGCGGCGCAGGGGGCGGCTGCGCCGGCGATGAGGTCAGGTCGAGCACGAAAGCCACGAAGGGCCCGTACACCAGGCTGTTGATGAACCCCAGCAGGTAGTGGAAGCCGACGATGGCCAGGCCTGTGAGCAGGCCGACGAGGGCGGCCCAGGCCAGCAGTCCCCACTGGAACGGTGCCCCGGTGGGTTCTGAGCGGGCTTCAGGCCTGGGGTCGGGCATCGGCGAAGATCCGGGCCAGGATCTCCCCGGCACCCTGGCTGCGCAGCCGCTCCGCCAGTTCGACACCCAGCGCTTCAGGATCCAGGCGTGGCCCGCTGACGCTGTCCCTGATCAGATGCTGGCCGTCAAGGCTGGCCACCATGCCGGTGAGCACAAGCGTGTCAGCTTCGAAGTGGCTGGAGACACCGATCGGCACCTGGCAGCCACCTTCCAGCTGGCGGAGGAAGGCCCGTTCCGCCAGGCAGCGTTCGGCGGTGGGGCGATGCTCAAGCACACGGATCAGATCCAGCATCGCCTCGTCCCCCTGGCGGCATTCGATGCCGAGGGCCCCCTGGCCGACGGCATGCAGCGAGATGGAGGGGGCCAGGCATTCGTGGATGCGGGCGGCCAGGCCAAGGCGACCGAGGCCGGCGGCCGCCAGGATCAGGCAGTCGAACTGACCCGCGTCCAGCTTCTCCAGCCGGGTGATGACGTTGCCGCGGATGTCCTCGAAGCGCAGATGGGGATAGTGGTGGCGCAGCTGGGCCAGCCGTCGCAGGGAACTGGTGCCCACGACGCTGCCCTCGGGCAGGGTGGCCAGACAGGCCTCCCGGTGGCGGGCATGCATCACCACGGCATCCGCCGGGTCTTCCCGTTCGGTGATGCAACCCAGCATCAGGCCTTCCGGCAGGTTGGTGGGCAGGTCCTTGAGGCTGTGGACGGCCACGTCGGCGCGGCCGACCAGCATCTGGGCCTCCAGTTCCTTGGTGAAGAGGCCCTTGTCTCCGATCTTGGCCAGGGCCACATCCAGGATCTTGTCCCCCTGGGTGGCCATGGCCTCGATGCTCACCTCCAGGCCGGGGTGCTGGCGCTGGAGTTCGTCGCGCACCCATTCGGTCTGCACCATCGCCAGCTGGCTGCGACGGGAAGCGATGCGCAGGAGGGAGGCCGTCATGGCGTGGTTCTGACCCGGCCTTGCCGGCTTTCAACAGCGGTCCAGCCTACGGATCGGCAGTCGCCGGAGCGGTCGGCGTGAAGAAATCCAGCGGCAGGGGGCCCCAGGTGTCTTCGCTGGCCGGGTCGTCGGCGCCGTGACCACTGAACAGCACGCCTTCGCCAAGGCCGGCCTCGGCCCGCAGCAGGGCCAAGCCGGTGTTCTGGTTGCCCTTGAGAAACACCGGCCCCTCTGGCAGGGGCTCGCCCCCCAGGGCCAGGGGCTCCCAGCCCAGGGAAGCCTCCAGCTCCCGCAGCACCCCGATGGCCACCGCGGCCTCCGGCGCCATGATTCCCACCGTGCACCAGCTGCAGGCCGCCAGGCGGGCCTGCAGCTCAAGGGCCAGGATCTGCCGCTGCTCCAGGTCGAGCGGCGGAGCCGTTCGCAGGGAACGCAGGTCGGCAAGGGCCAGGGTCACTTGATGTATTCCTTGAGGACTCCGTTGCGGTTGGGGTGGCGCAGCTTGCGCAGAGCCTTCGCCTCGATCTGACGGATCCGCTCGCGGGTGACATCGAAGATCTGGCCGATCTCCTCAAGCGTCTTCATGCGGCCGTCATCAAGGCCGTAACGAAGACGCAGCACGTCCCGTTCCCTGGGGCTGAGGGTGGCCAGCACGCCCTCGAGGTCTTCGCGCAGCAGGTTCTTGGCCACATCCTGGTCGGGATTCTCAATGTCAGCCTCGATGAAATCACCGAGGCGCGAGTCCTCCTCCTTGCCGATGGGGGTCTCGAGAGAGATGGGCAGCTGGGCCGACTTGGCGATGAACCGCAGTTTCTCGATCGTCATCTCCATGCTCTCGGCGATCTCCTCTTCCGTCGGCTTGCGGCCGAACTCCTGGCTGAGCACCTTGGTGGTCTTCTTGATGCGGGAGATGGTCTCGTAGAGGTGCACCGGCAGGCGGATGGTGCGGCTCTGATCGGCGATGGCGCGGGTGATGGCCTGACGGATCCACCAAGTGGCGTAGGTCGAGAACTTGTAGCCCTTCTCGTGGTCGAACTTCTCGGCGGCCCGGATCAGGCCGA
>JBMOIF010000013.1:0-44628 GCA_049317465.1 Prochlorococcaceae cyanobacterium
TGGTGGTCGACCTTGACGTGCACCAGGGGGACGGCACGGCGGCTCTGTTCGTCAGTGAGCCTCGGGTGTTCACCTTCTCGGTGCACGGCGCCAGCAACTTCCCCCTGCGCAAGCAGACGAGCGACCACGACCTGCCCCTGGCGGACGGCATCGAGGATGACGATTACCTCAGGGCAGTGGCGGCCGTGCTGCCCGACCTGCTGGACGCGGTGGCTCCCGATCTGGTGGTCTACAACGCCGGGGTCGATCCCCACCGCGATGATCGCCTCGGGCGCCTCGCCCTCAGCGACGAGGGTCTGCTGCGCAGGGATGACCTGGTGCTGGAGGCCTGCCTGAGGCGGGGGATACCGGTGGCAACGGTGATCGGTGGGGGCTACGACGCCCTCGACGCCCTGGTCAACCGGCACGGGTTGGTGTTTGAGGCGGCGGCGCTGGCGGCCCGACGGCACCGCCTCTGACGGCCGGCAAGCAAAGCAGCAGCAGCCGGTTCCCCTCGGGATCCAGCAGCCAGACCTCCAGGCCGAACGGTTCGAGACGCGGTTCCTCAAGACGACGGGCACCGAGGATCTCGGCCCGGGCGATCCAGTCGCCCAGAGCAGCAGAGGCATCCGCTGCGGCAACACGCTGGAGACAGAGGGCCAGGCGCCCGGGCGCCCGGGGCTGGGGCCTGGCGCTGGACGGGGCATAGATCTCGAGCCAGCCGCCGGCAGGCCAGGGCAGCCGCCAATGGCGCGCATGCATCCCCGGCACAGGACTGCAGCCCAGCAGGGCGGCGTAGAACTCGGCCTGGGCCTGGGGATCATCGGCGGCCAGCACCAGGGCCGTCTGGAGGGCGTCGTCCATGGGGAGCGGGGTCTGCCATCAGAAAAACACCCCCGGCCAGGGCCGGGGGTGCGAGCACCTCTCCTTCTCGATCGCCCGCCCTGGCGGGCGGAGCGTCAGCCCTCCACCTGCACGGTGACGCTGCTCACCTTCTGGGCCTTGGGGGCGGTGACGGTGAGCAGGCCGTCGCGGTAGCGGGCCTGCAGCTGGTCACGGTCAATGGCATGGGGGAAGCGGAAGCTGCGGCTCCAGGTGCCGTAACGGAATTCGCTCAGCAGCGGTCCCTGCCCGGCCGGGACCTGCTCATGGCCATTGCGGCGCTCGGCGCTGATGACCAGGGTGCGCTCGGTCGCCTTGACATCGATGGCCTCGCGGTCAACGCCGGGCAGCTCAAGCACCACCTCATAGGTCTCGGCGTTCTCGCGCACCTCGGCGGCGGGGACACGCTCGGCGGTCTGCAGCTGCTGCTCCAGCCGGTCGAGGAGACCGAAGGGAGACGACGTACGGACGGTCAACATGGTTCGGATGGCGATGGGTGGGTCGGGGTCGCCCCCGATGCCGCCACTGTTGCGACCGCTGCCAGCGCCGCCGATGGGGTCGACCGCACCTGCGGGCCAGGGGAACCGAACCGGGGCCGGTTCCCCGCACCACGGGCCGGCCGTTGGTCGAGGGTGGCTTTCCGTACCGCAACACCTGTCCACAATCCTTTACAAGCTGTTACGATCAGCCCAGCCACCCACCTCCATCCATGGCCGAGTCTTCCAACCCCCGCTTCGGTTTTGTTGCTTTCGCCGAGACCTGGAATGGCCGTCTGGCCATGCTGGGCTTCGTCATCGGCCTGGCCACCGAACTCCTCACCGGTCAAGGCATCCTTTCCCAGGTCGGCCTCGGCTGATCTGAACCAAGGCTGAACGATCACCCCTCCGGTCCCCCGGAGGGGTTTTCGCTGTCTGGACCCCGACGACGGGCCTCCCGGCGGCATCGCTCGGAGCAGTAACGAACCTCCTCCCAGACCGTCTTCCACTTGCGACGCCACTGGAACGGTCGGCCGCAGCAGACGCAGATCTTGGTGGGACGGTCGGCGTGGTGGGGCATCCCGGCACGATTGAGCTGGACACACACCGGACAACCAGGGAGCTGGTCAGCGGCTGTGACGCCCCAGAAAGGCTTCTTAACCTAAGCGGACGTTCACGCCCCATCGATGCGCCGGGTCCGTCCCATCCCATCGGCAGCCCTGCTGCTGACCAGCCTGCTGGCCATGGGCCTCCCCGCAGCAGCCGAGCAGACCACGGCCGATACGGCGCCTGTCTCCCCCTACAGCTTCACCGTCGAGCCCTACGGCTACCTGCCCTGGGCCCAAGTCGACACGAGCATCCGTGGTTTCGACAGCACCACCGTGGTGGGTCCCGGTCAGCTGCTCAACCTGCTCGAAGCCGGTGTGGCAGCGCGGGCCAGTGCCGAAGTCGACCGCACCGGCATCCTGGTCGACATGGCGTACTACCGCCTCGGCAGTCAGCTCTCGCAGACGGGCCGCCGGGGCCTGCTCACCGGCGCCGCCGAGCTCACATCGATCAACGGCACCTACGACTTCGCACTGCGCCATCGCTTCGGCGCCCGTGAGTCGGCCACCGGCCAGCCCGGTGCCTGGACCGTCATCCCCTACGCCGGTGCCCGCATCCTGCAGGCCCAGCTTGACCTGGTCGCCCAGCTGCGGGGTCCGCGGGGGTTCGGCTTCGAGAAGGTGGGCAGCCTTGAGCGCACCTGGACCCAGCCCCTGGTCGGCACCCAGGCCTCGGTGTTCCTCACCCGCGACCTGCGGCTCTTCGCCCGGGGAGACATCGGCGGATTCGGCCTCGCCGGCGGCCGGGACCTGAGCGGCAACGCCCAGGTGGGCCTGGGGTACGCCCTCGGCGGCAACACCGCCGTCAATCTGTCCTGGCGTTACTTCGGCATCGACTGGACCAACGGCAACAGCCGCTCCACCGGATTCAGCAGTCAGCAGAGCGGCATCGAGGCAGGCTTCAAGGTCTTCTTCTGACTTCAGCCATCCCCCAGCGCCTGGCGCAGCACCGCCGAGGGTCGACGACCATGCAGCTGCAGAAAATCGCGGCTGAACTGTGAGAGCTGCTGGTATCCGACGGCCAGCGCCACGCTCGACACCGTGGTGCCAGGGCGCGGATCCAGCAGCAGGCCCAGGGCGGTGGTGAGCCGCTCCTGGCGGATCCAGGCCATCGGGCTGACGCCGCAACGGTCGCGGAACAGGTTGCGCAGGCTGCGGGACGAATAGCCGCTCACACGCTCCAGGTCGTCCACGGTTATCACAGCCTCGAGATGAGCACGGATCCAGGCCTGCAGCTCTTCAAGGATGCGGCTGCGGCTGGCCTGCAGCGATTCGCCGCCTTCCGGCTGGAGGGGGCGGTGCAGCGCCTCACCCCAGAACAGCAGCCCGAGCAGCCGCAGCAGCAGCACCTCGAAACCCACGGCCTGCAGCAGACCTTCCGGGGCCCCCCGCTGGCCCTCAAGCAGATGCAGCAACTGCGGCAGCAAGGCTCCACCGGCCGGCGAGACGCTGCGCACCCCGGCCAGCCAGCGCTGCACCCGGCCCCGGGGGATCTGCTGGCCTGACAACCACAGCAGCTGGGCGGTCAGGTCGGCGGCCGAGAGCCGCAGGCGCCAGCCATGGAACGCCGAGGTCTGCAGGCTGCCCAACCCCGCCGGCAGATACAGCAGCTCGGTGGGTGGCCGCAGAATCTGCTCCAGGTTTCCCTGGCGCACACAGAGGGTTCCGGCGAGGGGCAGCAGCACCTGCGGCGCCGGCGATGGTCCGCTGGCCGCCGGATGATGGCCGCGACACAGCTGCATCCTTCCGAGCTCCAGGAACAGGACCCCGTCGCGCTCGCGGTCAGACAACACAGCGGAACCCCAGATGACAGGTGGAGGTGTCGATCCCCTGGGCCATGCGCGCCGCCGGCCGGTAACGGCGGCAGTAACTGGGAGCGCAGAGAAACGACCCCCCCTTGACCACCCGCCGCGGCAGGCGGCCGTGCTGCGATGCGGGATCGATGCTGGCCAGCCGTGCCTGCTCGGAGACCCCACAGCACCCTTCGGCATGGCCCTCGCGAAACCAGCTGGCGGTCCACTCCCAGACGTTGCCGATCATGTCAACGAGGCCGTAGCCGTTCGGGGCGTAGCTGCCCACCGGCGAGGTGCCGGCGTGGCCGTCGGCACGGCTGTTGGCATGGGGGAAGGATCCCTGCCAGACGTTGGCCATGTGGCGACCGCCGGGTTCCAGCTCGTCTCCCCAGGCATAGGACCGGGCTTCGAGCCCACCGCGCGCCGCCCGTTCCCATTCGGCCTCGGTCGGCAACCGTTTGCCCAGCCAGGCGGCATAGGCCTCGGCATCGCCACAGGTCACATGCACCACCGGATGGCGGGGGCGGGTGCGGATCGAACTGCCCGGACCCTCGGGATGGCGCCAGTTGGCCCCCGGCACGTAATGCCACCACCGGTAGGGATCCTCGAGCGAAACCGGGTGATCGGGAGCGATGAAGACGATGGAGGCCGGTTGCAGCCGTTCGGGCGGCGCCCCCGGATAGTCGGCCGGATCGGCCGGGCACTCGGCCTGGGTGCGATGGCCGATGGCGGCCACGAACTTCTGGAACTGGGCATTGGTGACCGGTGCCCGGTCGATCCAGAAGCCCTCGACGGTGCAGGGGTGGGCCGGGGCCTCCTCCGGGTAGTGATCATCCGATCCCATGACGAAGGTGCCGCCGGGGATCCAGACCATCCCCGGGGCCGGGGGCCGGCCCGGGGTGGGACGGCCCTCAGCCGCCACTGAGGGTGGCCTCCATCTTCTCGAGCACCTGCTGCACCGAGAAGCTGGCGGCCTTCTGACGCGGCGGATAGTCGCGGAAGGTCTCCAGGAAGCGCGCGACGAACGTCTGGGCAGGCACCAGCAGAAAGACGTGATCGAACATCCAGTCCCAGTAGGTGTTGGAGGTGATGTCGGCGCGTTCGTAGGGATCGGTGACCAGGTTGAAGATCTTGGGCACCCGCAGCTGGATGAACGGTTCGGCCCAGATCTGGCAGGTGCCGCTCACCCGCTGCTCCATGAAGACGAACTTCCAGTTGTCGTAGCGAAGACCGGTCAGGTCACCATCGTCAGAGAAGTAGAAGAACTCCTGACGGGGGCTGCGGTCGGTCTTGCCCGTCCAGTAGTCGAGCATGTCGTAGCCGTCGAGGTGCACCCGGAAGGTCTTGCCGCCGACGCTGTGGCCATGCAGCAGCTTGTCCTTGACGTCGGGCTCGCCGGCGGCCGACAGCAGGGTGGGCAGCCAGTCGAGGTGGCTCACGATGCCGGTGAAGACGCTGCCGGGAGCGATGCGCCCGGGCCAGCGCACGAGGGCGGGCACCCGGTACGCCCCCTCCCAGTTGCTGTTCTTCTCGTTGCGGAAGGGCGTCATGCCGGCATCGGGCCAGCTGTTCATGTGCGGGCCATTGTCGGTGCTGTACATCACGAGTGTGTCGTCGGCGATGCCCAGCTCATCGAGCAGGTTGAGCATCTCTCCGATGCACTCGTCGTGATAGATCATCACGTCGTGGTATTCCGACTGCCAGCGGCCGCTGCGACCCACATCCTGGGGCCTGGCGTAGGTGCGGAAGTGCATGTGGGTGGTGTTGAACCACACGAAGAAGGGCTCCCCCGAGGCGACGGCATCACGGATGAAGCGCTTGGCCTCGACCATGAACTCGTCGTCGGCGGTTTCCATGCGCTTGCGGGTGAGCGGCCCGGTGTTCTCGATGCGCTGGCTGCCGTCGGGGTTGGCCCAGCAGTGCAGCACACCCCGGGGGCCGAAACGCTCGCGGAAGTTGGGGAAGTCTTCCGCCGGGGGGTAGTCGCGCAGCTCAGGCTCCTCCTCGGCGTTGAGGTGGTAAAGGTTGCCGAAGAACTCGTCGAAGCCGTGCTTCGTCGGCAGATGCTCGTCGCGGTCGCCGAAATGGTTCTTGCCGAACTGGCCGGTGCGGTAGCCGTGGGGCTTGAGCAGCTCGGCGATGGTCGGATCCTCGGCCCGGTAACCCTGTTCGGCTCCTGGCAGGCCCACCTTGCTGAGGCCGGTGCGGTACACGCTCTGCCCACTGATAAAGGCGGCGCGGCCGGCGGTGCAGCTCTGCTCGGCGTAGTAGTGGATGAAGCGCCCACCCTCACGGGCGACCCTGTCGATGTTCGGGGTCTGATACCCCATCAGCCCGTCGCTGTAACAGCTGAGATTGCTCTGGCCGATGTCATCACCCCAGAGGATGAGGATGTTGGGCTTGCCGTTGGGCATGGAACTGCACGAGCCTGCGCAGACCCACCCTGTGCAGGGCTGCCATCGCTGTCAAGCAAAGGGGCGTCCCCGGCCAAGACCTGCGGGTTCGGCACACCGCCGGCCCTGACCTTGACCGCGGCGAGGGGGGTTTTCAGAATCAGAACAGCCCCCATGCCAGAAGCAGCCGCGGATGCCAGCAGGCCCTGGGGAGCGACACCCCGTTGCAGCACTGCCGCTGGTCTTCCATGACCGCACCGCCCGGGTCGACACCGATCCCCAGGCCCTGGCCACGCGCCTGGCGCAGCATTACGCCCTGCTGGAGTTCGCCCCCCGGAGCAGCGGCCACGGTTCCTTCCTGCACCGGTCCGCCAGTGCCACCGCCGGCGGACTGACCCTCACCTGTGGTTACACCTCGCCCATCCAGGGGGCCATCGGCGGACGCCCCGGCTGCGGTGCCATCAACCTCTGCCTGGCCGGCGAGGCGACCTACACAATCGACGGTCGGGCCCTGGCGGTGGATCCCGACCGGCCGCTGTACTTCGCTCCGGAGCAGGAGTACCGCTACCGCACCGGTCACTTCAGCGGCATGGCGTTTCATGTGGAGATCGACCGGGTGCAGGCGACGGCGGCGGCCATGGCCGGTCCCGGGGTGGCGCCCCGTCGGCTGCGGACCGATCTGCAGCAGCCCCGGGTGATCAGCGACACGGCCAGCCGCAGCCTGCTGCCCCTGCTGCAGAAGCAGGCCAGCCTCCTCGACGACGGCAGCAGCCTG
This sequence comes from Prochlorococcaceae cyanobacterium, assembly GCA_049317465.1. GTDB lineage: Bacteria > Cyanobacteriota > Cyanobacteriia > PCC-6307 > Cyanobiaceae > CAIQIA01. The sequence continues at coordinate 6,904 of JBMOIF010000013.1, forward strand.
GCCGGGGCGTACCTGCCCCACCTGCAGCTCGATGACCTGCTGTACCGCACCCTGGCCCTGATCCTGATGCCGCAGCTGCGGCAGCTGCTGACCGATGAGCGCAGCACCACAGCCACCGAGCGGCAGCGGATCATCGGCGCCCTCGTCGAATGGATCGACGCCCATCTCGAGGAGCCGCTCGCCCTCAGCGCCCTCGAACGGCAGAGCGGGTACTCGCGGCGCTCACTGCAGCTGGCGTTCCAGCACCGCTATGGCTGCGGGCCTGTGCAATGGATCCGTCGCCGCCGGCTGGAGCGGGCCCGCCAGGCGCTGCTCAGTCCGGGACCGGAGGACAGCGTCGGCTCCATCGCCCGGCGGTTCGGGTACCGCAATCTGCCGGCCTTCAGCCGCGAGTTCAGCCATCGCTTCGGCCAGGCCCCGTCGCTGCTGCTACGGGAGGGGCGTCGGTTCCGACCCTGAGCAGCCGCACCAGCGGCAGGCTGACCAGGGCCGTGATGGCCACGTGCCCCAGGATCGCTCCCTTGAGCCCGGGCAGGGTTCCCCCGTGCAGGTCGGTGAGCAGCAGGGCCAGACCGGGGTTGCGCAGGGCCGTCACCAGGGCGGTGGTGATCCCGTGGGGGGAGCTGGGGCCCGCCATCACGCGCCCCAGCCCCAGACCCAGCGCGGCCATCACCGCCATCACGGCCATCGCCGGCACCTGGCGCGGCCAGACCGCCACCAGCAGAGGCAGGCCCCGGACCAGCAGCACCAGCAGCAACAGCAGCAGGGTCAGGTTGGCCAGACGGTTCATGGGCCGCTCCATCCGGTCGGCCAGGGTCGGCCAGCGGTGGCGGAGGGTCATGCCCAGCAGCAGCGGCAACACCTGCGCCTGTCCCACCTGCAGGGCCACCGGCAGCGACCGCACCTGCCAGCCCTCGAGACCGAACACCGAGCGGAACGCCCACGCCAGCAGCGGCACCGAGAGGATCGCCACGAACGCCGCCCCCACCTGCAACAGGGCGGCGAGCTGATGGTCGCCACCCTCCTGGCGGGCCCTGCGCAGGGCCAGGGGGGCACTGGGACACACCGCCATCAGGGCCACGGCCGTGCGTTCGCTCGTTGACAGGGCCGATGTCCAGGGCATCTGCAGCAGCAGCAGGGCCAGCAGCGGCAGCAGCAGACACGAGCCGAGCAGCACCCGCAGCAGCAGACCGGGGCAGTGCAGCCAGCGGCGCAGCTGCGGCCAGCGCAGACCCAGGCCCAGGGCCAGCATCATCGTGAACAGCAGCAGCCGCACGATCACAGCCACGGTGGTGCTCATCGCTGCAGGGCCCCCAGCAACAGCAGCAGCAGGGCGGCGGCGCCGATCAGGCTGATCATCACGGCGGTGGCCGCTGCGATCGAGGGCTCCTGGGTGTAGGTGAAGTCTTCCCGCAGCAGGCGCCGGAGGTTGCGGTCGTGCTGGCGGGTGGCGGCCACCATCGCCACCACACCGGTGATGATGAACGCGATGGCGATGCCACGCACACTCCATTCGGCGTGCATCCTCACCCCACCACGGCTGCGGATCGCCGCGACGATCTTGTCGAGACCGAAGCCGAAACTGATCAGCGACAGACAGGTGCGGATCCAGGCCATCAGGGTCCGCTCGGCGGCGTCGCGGTTGCGCTGACGCGCCAGATGGTCGGCCAGGGTCATGGTCAGGCCTCCGCAGGGGTGGAGCCAGGGCGCTCGGCCGCCAGCCGCCGCTCCGCCTCCAGGTCGCGCACAAGAAACACGTTGAGCAGGGTGCGGATCACGGCCACCACCGCCAGCTGCACCAGGTTCTGGCTGGTGGGACCGCTGGTGGTGGCGACGATGTCGGCCCCCAGCTGAAACTCAAGGGCCAGGGACAGCCAGTGGCCGAAGCGCAGGCGGGCGGCGGCCAGCCGGGGCATCGGACTGCCGTCCCGTGGCCACGGGGCCCGGCGGCGCAGGGCGTCGACCACCCCCAGCAGCACGGTCAGCACCGAAAGGGCCTCCAGCAGCAGGCGCAACCCGCCGGCCACGACCGCCAGCACATGTTCAGGGGACCCCGGGTGCATGCCGCCGCCTGACGGGTGGGATGCCCGGACCCTAGGCCTTGCTGCAGGAAGCCACCAGACCGTGGCGGCAGGGTTGGTGTTCAGCAGATCCGGGGCAGCAGATCCCCGGTGGTGGGGGGCAGCAACCGCTCGCTGCCGAAGCTGGTGACCAGCACCACCCGCGGCGTCAGACCGGCTGGGGGCGACTGGGCCTGGCCCACCAGGGCACCGCCGCCGGGGGTGAGGAGCGCCAGGGCCCGGGTCACGTGCCGTGGTGCCACCGCCAGCAGAAAGCGACCCTCGCAGGCGAGCTGCAGGGGCTCCAGTCCCAGCAACTCACAGGTGCCGGTCACGGCGGGCAGCAGCGGCAGGGCCGTCTCCTGCAGGCGCAGGTCGAGACCACTCGCCGCTGACAGCTCCTCGAGGACGGCGGCCAGACCGCCGCGGGTGAGGTCGCGCAGGAACCGAGGCACCACCCCGGCGGCGAGCAGCTGATGCACCTGCGGCCAGAGGGGGGCGCAGTCGCTGGCCAAAGGCGGATCGAGCCGCAGGCCATGGCGCGCCGCCAGGATCGCCACCCCGTGGCGCCCCAGGTCCCCGCTCAGCAGCAGGGCATCGCCGGGTCTGAGGCCAGCAGCCGCAATCGGCTCGGGTGCCTCGACCACCCCGAGGCCGCTGGTGCACACATAGAGCCCGTCGGCGCGACCACGCTCCACCACCTTCGTGTCGCCGGTGACGATGGTGAGGCCGCACTCGCGCGCCGCCGCCGCCATCGAGGCCAGCAGCCGTCGCAGCAGCGGCAGGGACAACCCCTCCTCGAGGATCAGCGCCAGGCTGAGGTGAAGGGGCCGGGCACCGGCCATGGCCAGGTCGTTGGCGGTGCCGACCACCGACAGCCGACCGATGTCGCCCCCGGGAAACTCCAGCGGCTGCACCACAAAGCTGTCGCTGCTGAAGGCCAGTCGGCTCGCGGGCACATCCAGCACCGTGGCGTCGTGGTCAGCGGCGGACGCCGCCCCGAGGAGCGGCAGCAGTTCGTCGTGGATCAGGGCCCGCATGGCCTGGCCGCCGCCGCCGTGGGCCAGGCGGATGGTCTCGCTGCCCCCGGTGTCCATGGCTCAGCGGCGGCGGTAGCGCAGATGGGCGGCGCAGGCCCCTTCGCTCGAGACCATCGGCGCCCCCAGGGGGTGCTCCGGGGTGCAGGCCCCGCCGAAGGCCGGGCAGTCGACCGGGCGGGCCAGACCCCGCAGGATGCGACCGCTGATGCAGGGACCGTCGTCGTGCTCCGCGCCCCCTGGGCCGTCGACGGCCGGCGGCAGTGGCCCGAAGCGGCGGTCGGCGTCGAGACGCGCGTACCGCCCCCGCAGCCGCAGCCCACCCCCGGTGAGCAACCCGAGGCCACGCCAGGTCACGTCCGCCGGCTCGAACACCGTCGCGAGCAGCGCCTGGGCCAGGGGATTGCCGGCGGTCTGCACCACCGAGGCATAGGCGTTGTCGAGACGGGCCTCCCCCCGCTGCAGCTGGCGCCGGCAGGCGGCCAGGGCCTGGAGCAGGTCACGCGGTCCGAAGCCGGCGACCACCACCGGCAGGCGATGGTCGTCGACCAGCTGCTGCAGCTCAGCGGTGCCCATCACCGCCGCCACATGACCCGCCGCCAGAAACCCCTGAACCGCCGTGGCCGCATCGGCGGCGATCAGCCGCATGGCCGGCACCACCCGCACATGGCAGACGAGCAACGCCAGGTTGTCGAGGCCCAGGGCCAGGGTCTGGCGGGCCAGCAGTGCCGTGGCCGGGGCCGTGGTCTCGAACCCCACGGCCAGCATCACCACCTGACGGTCGGGATGGCGGCGGGCCAGGTCGAGGGCCTGCAGCGGCGTCGTGAGCACCCGCACATCGGCCCCCCGGGAGCGCAGAGCCAGCAGGTCGACGCCGGGCCGGCTCCCGGGCACCCGCAGCATGTCGCCGTAGGAACAGACGATGACGCCGGGTTGCATCGCCAGGGCCAGGGCCCGGTCGATCCGCTCCGCGGGGGTCACACAAACCGGGCATCCGGGCCCGTGGATCAGGCGCAGGTCGGGGGGGAGCAGCTGGTCAAGGCCCCAGCGCAGCAGGGCATGGGTCTGGCCGCCGCAGACCTCCATCAGCGTCCACGGGCCGCTCATGGCAGCGGCCCGTGGTCGTCGACCAGGGCCAGGGCCAGACCCACATGCACCAGCACCGCATCGCCGACGGCGGCCGCCGGCAGGCAGGCGAGGCTCACCCGCTGACACACGCCACCGAAATCGACCTCAGCCGATCGCCAGAGGGGATCGCCATCGCCCCCCTCCTCGACGCTCACGATCACACCGGCCGCGGCCAGACACATGCTCTGCAGATCCCTGGCCCGGATTTAGGGGGTGTGCAGGGCCAGCCAGAGCTGACCCAGCGCAAGACCGCCATCGTTGGCGGGGATCTGCTGCGACCAGAGGGGCTCCAGTCCCAGGCTGCCGAGCCCACGACGGCAGCCGTCGAGCAGCAGGGCGTTCTGGAAGCAGCCACCACCGAGGGCCACCTGGCGGCAGCCGTGGCGAACGGCCGCCCAGCGGGCAACGCGCACCAGGCTCAGCACGACGCTGCGGTGAAACCAGAGGGCCAGCCGCGGTGCCGGCAGCCGCTCACCATGGCGCAGGTCGAGCAGGCGCAGCAGCAGCGGCTGCCAGTCGAGCCGAGGCGGTCGGCCGGCACCGGCGGTTCGCAGCGGCATGGCCAGGGCCGGCGGATCGCCGGCCGCCGTGCCGGCCCCACTGGCCAGGGCCTCCAGCAGCAGACCGGCCTGGCCCTCATGGGTCTGCAGCTGCAGCAGACCCATGAGGGCGGCAATGCCATCGAACAGACGCCCCAGGGAGGAGGCGAGGGGGCTCTGGAGGTCGTGGGCGAGGGCCCGCAGCAACACGGCCCTGGCCTCTGGGGTGAAGGCGTCGCGGCAGGCCTGGGCCCCCGGATGGTCGAGCAGACCGGCATGGTGCAACAGACCCAGGGCGCAGCGGCGGGGTTCGACCGCCGCCCGGTCGCCCCCCGGCAGCGGCAGGGGGCGCAGGCAGGCGAGACGGCGCACCGGCTGGCCCCGCTGCAGCAGCAGCAGCTCACAGCCCCGCAGGCGGTGGTCTTCACCATCCCCATCGCCATGGCCCAGGCCATCGGCGGCCCAGGCCAGCAGTGGTCCGGCCTGGCCATGCTCGGCCGCGACTGCCCAGGCGTGGGCGTGGTGGTGCGGCACCCGCCGCAGGGGGAGCCGGTGGCGGCGGGCCAGGTCGGCGGCCAGCCGCCCGCTGATGGCACCGGGATGGCTGTCGCACACCAGGCCCTGCAGTTGTGGAGCCCAGCGGCCGAGCAACGGGTCCAGCCCCTCCGCCAGCCCCCGCTCGACCGCCGCACTGGCCAGATCACCCCGGTGCGGTGCCAGCCAGACGCTGCCCCGCAGCAGCAGGCCCGGTGCCGCCTTGAGGTCGCCCCCCAGGGCCAGCAGACCCCGCCCGGCGCCAGGGGGCTGCGGCAACCGCAGCGGGGCCGGCGCATGGCCCCGGGCCCGCCGCAGCAGCACCGGGGTGCCGGCCACCAGCTGCAGCACCGAATCGTCGAGGGGCCGGGCGATGGCCCGGTCATGGACCAGAAACCCATCAGCCACCGCAGCCAGCCGATGGCGGGCCTCGACCGGATCGATGCAGAGGGGTTCGCCGCTGGGATTGCCGCTGGTGGCCACCAGCGGCCCGTCACAGTCGTGGGCCAGCAGCAACTGCAGGGGGGAGGCCGGCAGCATCACCCCCAGCCAGGGACTGCCCGGCGCCACGGTGCTGGCCACACCCGCCCAGGAATCCGTCCGTCGGGGCAGCAGCACGATCGGCGCCGCCGGATCCTGCAGGGCCGCCAGGGCCCCCGGGGGGAAGGCCACGGCCGCCGACAGGCGGCCGGGCTGATCGACCAGCAGGGCAAAGGGCCGGTGGGGCCGCCGCTTGCGCCGCCGCAGGCGCTCGACCGCCGGGCCATCGACCGCCAGCGCCAGCAGCTGGAAGCCGCCGACCCCCTGCAGGGCCAGGATGCCCCCCTGCAGCAACAGCTGGGTGGCCGCGGCGAGGCAGGCCGCATCCCCATGCGCCAGGGCGACGCCGTCGGCCGACTGCAGCTGCAGCCGGGGGCCGCAGGCCGGGCAGCCGATGGTCTCCGCATGGAAACGGCGGTCGTGGGGGTCGCTGAACTCAGCGAGGCAGGCCGGGCAGAGGGGGAAGGTCGCCAGGGTCGTGTGGTGGCGGCACCAGGGCTCGGCGGTGGCGATCGACAGCCGCGGACCGCAGCTCTGGCAGCTGATGAACGGATAGCGATGGCGGCGGTCGCCGGGGTCGGCCAGTTCGGCGCGGCAGGCGGCGCAGGGGGCCTGATCGGGGGCCAGGGCGGGGGTCACGAGACCGGGGCCGAGGGCCACGGTCGCAGCGGCACCGAGGTGCAGACCGCGGGGCGGAGGCTGACGGGGGGCACGCCAGCGGGGCTCGAGGGAATCGAGCCGGGCCGGAGGCTGCAGCTGCTGCGGCAGCAGCAGCAGAAACTGCTCCAGGGCCGGCCGCGTCCCCTGCAGATCGAGCCGCACGGCGCCGGGGATGTTGTCGAGCGAGCCCGCCAGATCGAGCCGGCGGGCCAGCCCATGGACCAGCGGCCGGAACCCCACACCCTGCACCACCCCACGGCAGTGCAGCAGCAGGCGAACCTGATCGCCGCTCATCGGCGCTGATCCGCCCTCAGCCCCAGGGCGTCGGCCAGGGCGAAGAGCCCCTCGCCCGTGCGGGCCGACACGCTCAGCACCGCGGCCTGGGGCGCGACCTGCTGCAGATGCCGCCGAGCCAGGGCGGCGTCGAATCCAGCCGCTTCCGCCAGATCGCTCTTGCTGATCACCACCAGATCGGCGGTGTGGAAGAGGGCCGGATACTTCAGCGGCTTGTCCTCCCCTTCGGTCACCGACAGCAGCACCAGACGCCGACTCTCGCCGAGGTCAAAGGCCGCCGGGCACACCAGGTTGCCCACGTTCTCGATCAGCAGCAGCCGCAGGCCCGCCAGCTCAAGGCGCTCCAGGCCCCGCTGCACCATGGCGGCATCGAGGTGACAGGCCTGCCCCGTGGTCACCGCCACAGCCGTCAGGCCGGCCAGCCGCAGCCGACGGGCATCGAGATCGGTCGCCAGATCTCCGACGATCACCGCCAGCCCGTCGCCACCGCACTGGCGGGCCAGGGCCTCGAGAAGCGCCGTCTTGCCCGCCCCCGGCGAGGCCAGAAGGTTCACCACCGGCAGTGAGGCGGCGCCGAACCTTCGGCGCAGGTCCCCCGCCAGGGCCTGGTTGCGGGCCAGCAGCGACCGTTGCAGGGTGATGGTTCGGGCGCTGCACATGCCCCTGGGGCCACTGCCGGACCCTACGGGTCCAGGGTGAGGCTGTGCAGGTGCAGGTCACGGCCCTGCAGCAGTTCTGCGCCTCCGCGATGGCAGCGCGGGCAGGGGCCCACGCCACAACCCGCGCGGTAGCGGCGACCGCAGGCGCGGCAGCGGGCGATGGCCGGCAGCCAGGTGATGTGCAGACGGGCCTCGGCGGCTGCGGTGCCCGCCATGGCCAGCGGAAAGGCGAAGGCCAGGGCCTCGGCATCGACCCCCGCCAGGCTGCCGATGCGCAGCTCGATCGCCAGCACACGGCTGGCCCCGTGGCGGTGCACTTCGGCCTGCACCTGCTCCGCCAGGGCCAGCAGCAGGCTCAGCTCGTGCATAGCCCTGCGGCCTGCCACTGCCGCAGCAGGCGGCGGGCAGACGGCAGCTGCCAGCGCAACGCCTGCGACAGGCGGCGGTCATGGGGACAGGCAACGATCGGCACCAGCAGCAGAGCTGCCGCCGGACGGACGCCATAGAGGCCGAGCGCCAGGGTGAGCAACAGGCCCGGCGAGAGGCCATGGCTGCCGCCGCCACAGCCCGCCGCCGCCAGGGGGCGCAACCGCGGCCGTCGCCGCCCGGCGGGGGCCAGCCAGCCATCGATGAACAGCACCCGCGACGGGCCCACCAGCCGTTCGGCCAGCTCGGGGGTGAGCTGGCGCACGCAACAGCCGCCGGCGGCGGCGGCCAGCCGCCAACCGACGCCGTCATCCCCCCGCCAGGGATTGCCCAGGCCGATCACCAGCCCGGCTGGGGCCCTGATCATGGCCCACCGTCCCGGCGGCGTTCGGCCAGCAGACGCCCATCGGCGGCCCGCAGCTGCACGTGCAGGGCCATGGCCCCGGCGGCATGGGTGCTGCAGCTGAGGCAGGGGTCATAGCAGCGGATCGCAGCCTCCAGACGGTTCAGGAGCTGAGCCGGCAGCTCCGCCTCCTGCGGCAGGGGCCACGGCAGTTCGTCCCTGGCCACGGCCACCAGGGCCAGGTTCATGGCCCTGTTGTTCTGGCCGGTGGCGATGATCAGATTGACGCGGGTGATCAGGCCGTCGTCATCGACGACGTAGTGATGAAAGAGCGTGCCCCGCGGCGCTTCACTGACGCCGATGGCCTCGTTGGCGTTGAGGGCCGCCCGGGCCCGCACGCGACCGTGGCAGAGGCTGTCGTCGTCGACCAGCAGGGCGATCCCCTCCAGGCAGGCGACGATCTCGACCAGGCGGGCATGGTGGTAGGCAAAGGAGCAGGTGGCGACCGGAGCCCCGGCCCGCTGACGGAATTCAGCCCACTCGCGGTCGGCCCAGGGGCTGCCCATGCCGCGGCAGACATTCAGCCGGGCCAGGGGACCGACCCGGTAGTGGCCATCGGGATCGCCATGGGAGCGCAGGTAGGGAAACCTGAGATAGGTCCATGGCTCCACGGCCTCGCCGATCAGCGACGGCATGGCGTCCTCACTGAGGCCATCGGCGACCGACAGCCCCTGGCTGTCGACGATGCGCAGGGCACCCTCACAGCACTCCCAGCGTCCATCGTCGGCGACCAGGGCCATGAACAGCGAGGGCAGGTCGCCGAAGCGGTGGGCATCCCGCTGAAGCGGCCCATCCAGCAGGGTCTTGTACCGATCCAGGGCCAGGGCGGCGGTCCGGCGCGCCTCCGGCAGGTGTTCCAGGATCCAGGCGCGGGTGGCGGGGCCCATGGCGCTGCGGACGCCGCCGGGCACCACCCAGCTGGGGTGGATGCGGCGGCCCGCCAGCCGCTCGATCAGCCCCTGGCCGAACTGCCGCAGGCGGATGCCGGCCCGGGCCAGCTCGGGGTCGGCGGCGATCAGCCCGAAGATGCCGCGGCGGTCGGGGTCGTCGTTCCAGCCCAGCAGCACATCGGCGCTGCTGAGGTAGAAGAACGACAGGGCATGGCTCTGACAGATCTGGGCCAGGTTGAGCAGGCGTCGCAGGCCCCGGGCCGTGGGCGGCGGCTGCACGGCCAGCAGCTTGTCGCCGGTGCGGGCGGCGCAGAGCAGATGGCTGACCGGACAGATGCCGCAGATGCGTGCCGTGAGGATGGTCATCTCGCTGAAGGGACGCCCCTCGCAGAACAGCTCGAAGCCCCGCAGCTCGGTGACATGGAAGCGGGCCGCCACCAGGTTTCCGCTGTCGTCCAGCTGCAGGGTGATGCGGGCGTGGCCCTCCAGGCGGGTGACGGGATCGATGGTGATGGTGCGTGCCATCAGCGCAACGACTCCAGCAGCGTCCAGATGCGCTCGGGCCCCGGGGGGCAGCCCGGCAGGACGTGGTCGACACGGATCACCGCATGCAGGGGCAGCACCCGATCGAGCAGCCGTGGCAGAACACCGTCGCGGCGGTCGGCGGGCACTCCCCAGCAGCGCTGCAGCATCCCGGCGAGGCCGTCGGGGTGCTGGTTGCGCAGGGCCGTGACATTGCCGCTGAGGGCGCAGTCGCCGAGGGCCACCACCAGGCGGCTGCAGCGGCGCAGACGCCGCGCCATGGCCAGGTTGTCCTCGCTGGCCACCGCTCCCTCCACCAGACAGACATCGACCCCTTCGGGAAAGCGCTTGCGATCGCTGGCCACGGGCGAATGCACAAGGTCAAAGCGTTCGGCCAGCGTGAACAGGGCCTCGTCGAGATCGAGAAACGACATGTGGCAGCCGCTGCAGCCCGCCAGCCAGACGGTGGCCAGCCGCAGGCGCGGCACCAAAGGGGGCAAGGCGGCGGTCATGGCCCCGGCCAGCGGGCGAGGGGCACGTCCTCCCTGGAGACCAGGGCCCCCGTGGGGCAGACGGCCACACACTTGCCGCAGGAGGTGCAGCTGTCGACCGAACCCCAGGGCTGGTCGAGACCGGCGATCAGACGGGTGCGTCCGCCCCGTTCCGCCATGGCCCACACACGGGCCCCCTCGATCTCGTCGCAGACCCGCACGCACCGGCTGCAGACGATGCAGCGGTTGTGGTCGAGCAGAAACAACGGATGGGAGGCATCGACCCGCCGCACCGGATGCCGGTAGGGCACGGTCACAAGATCCATGCCCACCGCATAGGCCGCATCCTGGAGTTCGCAGTCGCCGTTGGCAACACAGACGGCGCAGGGATGGTTGCCTTCGGCGAACAGCAGCTCGACGATCAGGCGCCGTCCCTCCCGCAGGGCGGGTGTGTCGGTGTGCAGCCGCTGGCCTTCGGCCGACGGGGTGACGCAGGCGGGCACCGGCCGGCTGGCCCCCTCCAGCTCCACCAGGCAGAGGCGGCAGGCCGCCACGGGGCTGAGGCCGGGGTGATGGCAGAGGGTGGGCAGCTGCACGCCGGCCGCGGTCAGCGCCTGCAGCAGCGGGGCCCCGGCCGGCACCGCCACCGCGGTCGCATCCACATGCAGGGTCACGACGGCCATGGCTCCTCCGGCAGCAGCCGTTCGAGGTATTCGGCGCGGAAATGGCGCAGGGTGCTGAAGAGGGGATTGGGAGCGGTCTGGCCCAGGCCGCAGAGGCTGGTGCGCTGGACCACGCCCGCGAGCCGCTCCAGCCGCTCGAGGTCGGCGCCGGTGGCCTGGCCCTGCACGACCCGGTCGAGCAGATCAGCGAGCTGCACGGTGCCGGCCCGGCAGGGGACGCATTTGCCGCAGCTCTCATCGGCACAGAAGCCCATGAAATGTCGCGCCAGTTCAGGCATGGCGCAGCTGTGGTCCAGCACCACCAGACCACCGGAACCAAGGGATGACCCCAGCGCCCGCAGACCCTCGTAGTCGATCGGGGTGTCAAGCAGGGAGGCGGGCAGGCAACCGCCCGAGGGTCCCCCGGTCTGCACCGCCTTGATGCCGCCATCGGCACCGCTGCCCCCCGGCACCCCACCGGCCATGGTCAGCACCACGGTGCGCAGGCTGGTGCCCATGGGCACTTCGATCAGCCCTGTGCGCACCACGGCACCCGACACCGAGAACACCTTGGTGCCGGGACAGGCCGCCGGGCCGATGGCGGCATGGGCGTCTCCGCCCATCCGCAGCAGGGCAGGCAGGGACGCCAGGGTCTCGACGTTGTTGATCAGGGTCGGGCAGCTCACCAGGCCCACCTGCGCCGGATACGGGGGGCGCTGGCGGGGGATGCCGCGGCCGCCCTCGATCGAGGCCAGCAGGGCCGTCTCCTCACCGCACACGTAGGCCCCGGCCCCCACCCGCAGTTCAGGGGCGAAGGCAAAGGCGCCGTCGGCCCCGGCCTTCCCCAGCAGCCCCCGCTCCGACACCTGGGCGAGGGCCCGCCGCAGCCGCTCGATCGCCAGGGGGTACTCGGCCCGCACGTAGATGAACCCCTGCCGGGCCCCCACGGCAAAGGCGGCGATGGCCAGCCCCTCGATGAGCCGGTGCGGATCCCCCTCCAGGATGCTGCGGTCCATGAAGGCCCCGGGATCCCCCTCGTCGCCGTTGGCCACCACCAGCCGTGGTCCCGGGGGCTGCAGGGCCACCGTGTCCCACTTCAGCCCGGTCGGGTAGCCGGCCCCGCCGCGGCCCCGCAGACCGCTGCGACGCACCTCGGCGCGCACCTGGGCCGGGGTCGCCGTTGCCAGCAGCCGCTGCAGCTGGCGGTAGGCGCCATGGGCAAGGGCATCGTCAAGGTCGGTGGGGTCCACGACACCGCAGGTTTCCAGCACCAGCGGCCGCTGCAGGGCAAAGAAGGGATGGCGGCTGTCGAGCCGGTGGGCAGCCAGCCCAGCCCGATCCCGGGGCGGTTGTGCCTCAGGGGTGCAGGCCAGGGCCAGCAGCGGCGGCACCTGGGCGGGGGTCAGTCCGCCGTAGAGCTCGCTGCCCCCATCGCGGTCGATGGCCAGCAGCGGCCCGCGGCTGCAGAGGCGAAGGCAGCCCACGGGCTTGATCCGCGGCAGCGGAGAGGCACCGGTCAGGCCGGCCAGGCCGGCGGCCAGGGCCTCGGCCAGCGGCGCGGCGCCGGCCGCCCGGCAGCCACTGGCGTCACAGAGGCGCAGCAGCACGCTGGCCGGCGCGGGGCGATTCATGGCGCAACGGCCCGCTGGGGCACACCGTCGATCAGCCGCACCGGGGCCAGACCGCAGGCACCGACGCAACTGACCGCCTCCAGCGACCAGACACCATCCCCGGCGGGGTCGGCGAGACGCACCCCCAGCCGCTGCTCCTGGGCGGCGGCCAGGGCGGCGGCCCCCCTGAGCACACAGGCGGTGCCGAAACAGATGCCGCAGCGGTGGGGCGTCGGCGGATGCAGGCGGAACAGGTGGTAAAAGCTGGCCACCCCATAGACGTGGGCCGGAGGCAGGTGCAGCTGCCGGGCCACTGCCGCAAGGGTGGTGGGGGACAGGTGGCCGTGCTGCTGCTGGCGCTGATGCAGCACCTCGATCAGCATCCCGGGGGCCTGGGGCAACGGGGTCTCATCGGCCATGGCCGGGCTGCCTGCTGCCCCACGGGTAGGGGGCCCGGCGGCCGCCGGTGGGTCCCTGCCGCAGCCCCGGGGCGGCCGGGCGGCAGCATGGGCACCCCAGCCGCCGCCGCCATGGCCGATGCGCCGTACCTGATCGCCCTGGCCCTGCTGGAGCAGGACGGTCTCCGGGCCCTGCCGTTGCAGGGCACCTCGCTGCAGGAGGCCCCGGCGCCCGGCGCCGATCCCGGCGAACCGGGCCGCCGTCAGACCCTCGAGCTGCTGGTGCGGGTGTGGCAGCGCAGCGAGGCCGGCCCCCTGCGCCGGGCGGCCGCCGACAGCAGCCTGCTGCTGGCCACCGTGCCCATGGAATGCCTGCTCGACACCCTGCCGGCCCTCAAGACCCGCTGGATCGTGCAGGGCGACACCGCCGCCCTAGTGCGGGGGCTGCTGGCCCTGGGGGGACGGGTGTGGAGCGTCAGGCTCGAGAACCGTCAGCCCCTGGAGTTCCAGGAGCTGGCTCCGGACCGCTGAGATCCTCCAGCCCGGCGCTGCGCAGCAGCTCGACGCTGCAGCTCCACAGCCGCCGGCACTGCTCGGCATCCAGGGCCGCCGCCGCCGGGGGGGCCTCGGTGGGCCAGCCCCGCAGGCCCCCCAGGCCATCGGGCGCGTAGTGGCCGCCGCCGCGGGCCGCCGGCGCCGTGGCGGCGAACAGCTGCGGCAGGGAACCGGCGGCCGCCGACTGGGCCAGCGGTGCCAGCAGCCGGACCAGCTGAGGTTCGAGCCAGCCACCGCTGGCGGCCGCCGAAGCCACCTGCAGGTTGGTGCGGGCGACGCCCGGGTGGGCGGCGAGGGACAGCACGGGCGCCCCCTCGGCCTCCAAGCGTCGCTGCAGCTCGAGGGCGGTCATCACATTGGCGAGCTTGCTCTGGCCATAGGCCTGCCAGCGGTCGTAACGCCGCTCCCCCTGCAGGTCATCAAAGGGAATGCGGCCGAAGTACTGGGCGCCCGAGGTGACGGTCACCACCCGGGCGCCCGGCCGACGGCGCAGCAGCGGCAGCAGCAGCAGTGTCAGGGCGAAGTGACCGAGGTGGTTGGTGCCGAACTGCCGCTCGAAGCCATCGCGGGTGAGCTGACGGGGCAGGGCCATCACGCCTGCGTTGTTGATCAGCAGGTCCAGGCGGCCGTGGGCATCGGCGAGGTGTCGGGCTGCCGCCGCCACCGAAGTCAGATCGGCCAGGTCGAGGCTGAGCAGCTCCAGGGTGCCGGTTGCGTCGCCAGCCTCCAGCAGGTGGCGGCGGGCCTCCTCGGCCCGGCCGGAGTCGCGACAGCCGAGCAGCACCCTGGCACCGCGGCGCAACAGGGCCCGGGCCGTCTCCAGGCCCAGCCCACTGCTGGCACCGGTGACCAGGGCCAGGCATCCGCTCTGGTCCGGGATGTCATCGACGGTCCAGACCATGGGTTCAGTGATCGCGGCGGATCAGGGGGCCGTCGAGGTCGCTGCGACGCATGACGTTTAGACCGGGCCAGCGGTTCTGCAGGCTGGCGATCAGGTCGGCGAAGGCCTCGCGGGTGTAGCCGGCACCGCCGGCCATCGATTCGGCGCTCGTGAGCGACACCTCAAGGCCATCACGACCGTCGCTGTGGTGCTCGATCACCAGCAGCCGCAGGGCTGGCAGCCTGAGATCACCGCTGCGCACGGCCTCCAGGCAGGGTCCCCGGGGAACACCGACGGCCACAAAGCCGAGGGGCTCCAGGGTGGCTGCCACAGGTGCACTCCAGGTGCGGCCGAGGGCGTCGTCGCCGAGGCTCAGAATGGCGTCGAACCGGGCCATGGCCGCCGGCGACAGAGCTCGTCAATCTTCGCCTGCCATGGTTAACGTCGCCCCCATGGCCGAGCTGACGCTGCTCTACGACGGGGCCTGCCCCCTCTGTCGCCGCGAGGTGGAGGGTCTGCGCCGCCGTGATGAACGGCTCCATGGCGACCACCCCCGACTGGCCTTCACCGACATCGATCGGCCTGACTACGACCCGAAGCGCCATGCCGGCATCGGCTACCGGCAGGCCATGGGGCGCATCCACGGCATCACCGCCGACGGCGACGTGCTGTGCGACCTGGCCGTCTTCCGGCACGCCTACGCGCTGGTGGGACTGGGCTGGCTCTACGCCGCCACCCGCTGGCCCCTGGTCGGCCCCCTGGCCAATGGGCTCTATGGCCTGTGGGCCGGCCAGCGCCTGCGGCTCACTGGACGCCGCGACCTCGACAGCCTCTGTGCCGCCCGGTCCGACAGCGGCCGTCCGTGAGCGCCAGCTCCCATGGGGCCCTGCTGGTGGCTGCCGGAGCTGTGCCGGGGGCCTGGCTGCGCTTCCGGCTCGTCAACGGCCTGGCGCCCCGGCTGCCCCGGCGCCACTGGGGCACGGTGACCGTCAACCTCACGGCCTGCCTGGCCCTGGGGCTGCTGGTGGCCAGGGTGCCGGCGACGGCGGGGCAGGGCCGGTCGCTGCTGCTGCTGCTGGCCACGGGATTCCTGGGCAGCTACAGCACCCTCTCCACCTTCTGCGGCGAGCTCTGGAGCGAGCTGATGCAGGGGCGGCGCCGGTCGGCGGCGGGCCTGGCGGCGGTCTCGGTGGGGGGCGGTCTGCTGGCCCTGGCCGTGGGACTGCAGCTCGGCGGCGGTCGATGAGCAGCGGCCTGCGGCGCGAAGCCCGGGATCTGGCCCTGGTGGCGGTCGGGGCCGTCCCCGGCGCCCTGCTGCGCTGGCGGCTCACGGAAGGCCTCGGCGGCGCAGCGGGAGGACCCGACGGGATCACCCTGGCCAACCTGCTGGGCTGCCTGGTGCTGGGGGTGCTGCTGGCCCACCCCGGCGGCAGCGGTCGGCGGATGCTGGCCGTGGGCATCGGCTTCTGCGGCTCCCTCACCACGTTCTCGACGTGGATGCTGCAGCTGGCCGATGCACTCCGCGCCGGACGGCCCGTTGCCGGGGCCTGGGTGCTGGCGAGCGGCCTGCTGGGCGGTGTGGTGATGGTGGCCCTGGGCCACCGCGTGGGCACCCTGCTGAGACGGCCTCGGCGCTGACCGGCCGACGGCCCTCAGGCGGGGGGCGGGGGCACCATCCAGACGGTCTGGCTGGCGTCGGCACCGCTGTCGGGTCCCACGACCACGGGATGGCGGTAGCCGGGGAGGGCCAGCACCGCGAAGACCTCCTCCACCCCGGAACGGAACCACAGATGGGCCACCACGGCGCCATCGGCGAGGTCAACCACCGCCAGGCCGCACTGCAGGGGCTGACCGCCCTGCTGCAACGGCAGGCCGCCGAAGACGGCACTCTCGCGGATGCGCGACAGACCGACGAAGGCATGGCCGCCAAAGCAGTCGAGGCCGCGGGTGAAGCCCGGCAGCTGCGCCACGACCCGCGACCTGCCGCTGGCGCGGTCAAGGCTGAGCAGCTGCCCGCGACCGGAATCGAGCAGATGCAGCACGCCGCGGTACAGCCGCGGGGAATGGGGCATCGCCAGATCCCGCAGCACCACCTCACCGCTGGGCACATGCAGGAGGCAACCGCCGCCGATCCGCTCATCGCGCCAGCCCTGGTCGCGATCCGTCTCCGCCAGGGCGGTCACCCACAGGGGGCCGGAGCCGTCTTCGGCCAGGGCCAGACCGTTGAGATGACAGCGGTCTTCGGGCACCCAGCCCGTGATGAAGGGCGGGAGCCAGCGGGGCACGAAACTCCAGGGCGCCTCGAGGGTCACCAGGCCGTTGAAGAGCGTGTTGACCAGCCACAGCCGTTCCCCGTCCCAGGCCAGGTCGTGGCCGAGCAGCGGCCCGCTGTGATGACAGGTGCGGGCAAGAAGGGCGATGTCGTGCTCACCCTGCGGGGAGATGCGGGGGGCGATCTCGCGGTTCGCGGGCAGGGTCCAGATGTTCTGGCGACAGCCGACGGCGATGCCGCCGGCGGTGCGCGCCAGGCCCATGGGCTGGTCAAAACGGCTGAAGCCCAGCCGCAGAGCGCCGTGATGGGAACCGAGGCTCACCACCTGGCCGGCCTGGTACGTCGAGAGCAGCAGGGACAGCCCCAGACGGTCGAGCAGACCGGGCAGACCGCTGGAGTGGTCGTAGTCGACGTCCACCCCGGCAGGGGTCATAGGGCCCGATGGCGGGCCTGGTTGAGGTAACTCATGTCCCGCCCGTCCGCCATGAGAAAACGCCAGCCCAGGCGCAGGGCCCGAAGCAGTGCTGTCGTCATGGTCGTTTCCTCCTGGCGTGGGTCGCGGACGTTGCCATTGCATCGTTGGCTTCCATTGTGCAGAGGGACGGCCGACCTGTCGTGTCCTGCAACACGGTTGCTGCGTAGTCCACGCTCCACCGCAGCGGGGCGGTCGAGGCGGTCGGGGACATCCGTCCTGACCATGGTCCTCCGCCTCAGGCGCCTCCTCCCAGGCCCCCGGCGCCGATGATGGCCGCTCTGATGCCCAGCGCCCATGGCCGCCCAGCGAGACCGCACCTACCTGGCGACCTGTGCCCGCCTGGCCAGTGTGCTGCAGCTCAGCAGTGCCACCGCCCGGCTGCGGGTCGAACAGCTGGCGGCCCGCGAGGGGGTGCGGGATCCCGCCGGCCGCCAGGCCATCGCCGAGCGGCTGCTGGCGGCGGCCGAAGCCGAGAACGGAGCCACCGGACGGCTGCTGGAGGCCCAGCTGCGCCCCCTGGAGAGTGAGAGTGGGTTCCTCGACGAGGACTGACCCTCCGATGCAGGACGAGCTGGTGCAGCTGCTGCAGGGATCCCGGCCGGCCACCGCAGCGGTGCTGCCGCTGATCGAGCAGCTCGAGACCCTCTCCCCCTGCGACCTGAATCTTCCGCTCGATCGGCAGCGGCTCACGGGGGTCTGGGAGCTGCGCTGGAGCAGCGGACGCCAGCCTTATCTGCAGCCACAACCCTGGCTCGAGAACCTGCAGGTGCTGCGGCCGTCGGTGGGTGCGGGGCTCAATCTGCTGCGGGGTCGGGGGCCCCTGGCGGCCTTCGGCGGGGTGGCGGTCGAAGCGGCCCTGACGCTGGAGGCCCCCCGCAGGGTGCAGGTGCGCTTCCGCCGCGGCGGCTGGATCGGTCCTGCCATCGGACCACTGCAGGCCCGCCTGCTCACGGCGGTGCAGCAGAGCTTCCCCGCCTGGCTCGACATCACGGTGCTGACGGATCAGCTGCGCCTCTGCCGCGGCAACACCGGCACCGTCTTTGCCCTGCTGCGTCGGCAGGACCTCGATCCGGCGGACCTGCTGCCTGACCCTGGCGAAACCACGCCAGCGCCATAGAACGGACCCAGGGCATCAGGACAGCCCATGACCGACACCATCCGCACGGGCAGCCGCTGCATCACCCTCACCGACCGCTGGGGCCATGACCTGGTGATCTGCGAACTGCCGCCCGACCTCAGCGAACACGAGGTGCGGCGGCTGCACGGGCAGATCCTGGCCTGCTTCGCCATGGACCTGGCCTCGGCGGGTGCCCATCCGGGGGAGCGTCGGGTGCTCTCGTGGCCTGAGGTGGTGCAGCGGCTCGAGGGGCAACGGCGCTCGGAGGGCACTGCCTAGGGTGGTGAGATGACAGCCGTCGCCCCCACCAGCCCCTGGCGCGATCACTGGTATGCGGTGGCGGCCCTGGCGGACCTCGATCCGGGCCGGCCCCTGCCATTCCGACTGCTCGACGAGCCGCTGGTGCTGTGGTTCGACCGTGAGGGCGACCGCTGGCGGGCTTTCAGCGACCGCTGCCCCCACCGGCTCGTGCCGCTCTCGGAGGGACGGCTGGACGACGCCGGCCATCTGGAATGCCCCTACCACGGCTGGAGCTTTGACGGTGGGGGCCGCTGCCTCACGATCCCCCAGCAGGAGCAGGGCCAGCGGCCGGGGGTGGGCAGTGCCTGCCGCCCCTGGGCCACCGCCTGCGGCCAGGGGCTGCTGTTCGTCTTCGCCGGCGACCCGTCCCGGGCCGACGACGTGCCGCTGCCGCTGGTGCCGGCCCTCGACGAAGCGGGCTGGCTGGTGCAGGACACCTTCCGTGATCTGCCCTACGACGCCCTGACCCTGCTCGAAAACGTCGTTGACGTGAGCCATGTGCCCTTCACCCACCACGCCACGGTGGGCAAGCGGGAAACGGCCGGTCCGGTGGACCTCGAGCTGGTGCGGGCCGACGCCGGGGGCTTCGCCGGCCACTGGGCCCAGGGTCCCCGCCGGGGAACCCTGGGCCCGCAGGACACCACCTTCCTGGCACCGGGCCTGCTGTGGCACGACCTCACGGCGCCGGGCTTCGCCCGCATCCTCACGGTGGTGTATGCGACGCCGATGGCCCCCGGTCGGGCCCGGCTGGTGGCCCGATTCCCGTTCCGTTTCGAGAAGCCGCTGCTGGCGCGGCTGTTCAACCTCACACCCCGCTGGCTGCGGCACCTGGGCAACAACGCCGTGCTCGAGGACGACCAGCTGTTCCTGCACCAGCAGGAACGGGAACTGGAGCGGCGCGGCGGCAGCGCTGAGCTGCTGCGGGCCTGCCATCTGCCGACGCCGGCCGACCGCTACGTGCAGGCGCTGCACCGCTGGGTGCTCGACCACGGCGGCGTGCCCTTCCCCGGCCAGCCCCTGCCGCCGCCGCTGGGCACCCCCGAACTGCTCGAGCGGCTGCACAGCCACACCGACCAGTGCCGCAGCTGTCGCGGCGCCCTGCGGCAGCTGGAGCGCATCGAACGCTGGGGTCTGCCGCTGCTGGTGCTGCTGGTGATTCCCACGGCCTGGGCCGGAGCCACGCTCGTGGGAGCCGTCGGTCTGCTGCTGCTGCTGGCGGGCAGCCTGGGGCTGATGCAGGTGCACCGCTGGGTGCGGGGGTTGCGCCAGGGCAGTCCGGTGCCGGCCCGCAACCGGTCGTGACCGCAGCACCGGTGTTGCCGCTGGAACGGTTGCTCACGGCCGCCGGCCAGGTGCTGCTGATCGCCCTGCTGGTGCGGCTGGCCGACCGGACCCTGCTGCGACGCATCGGCCCGGCCCTGGCGCGGCTGGGCCCCGCCCAGGATCTGGCCCCGCTGACCTGGCTCGAACCGATCCTGCGCGGTCTGCTGTGGGTGCTGGGCCTACTGACCTGGCTGCAGCTGCAGGGGTTGCCCTTCTCGACGCTGCTGGGGGCCCTGGCCGGGGCGGGCATCGGCCTTGGCTTCGCCCTGCAGGGCCCGGCCAGGGATCTGATCAACACCCTCACCCTGCTGATCGACCGACCCTTCGGGATCGGTGACCGGCTGCGGCTGGAGGAGGGGGCCGTGGTGGTCGAGGGGCGCGTGGAGCGCCTGGGCCTGCGCTGCACCGAACTGCGGGCACCCGACGGCAGCCTGGTGATGGTGCCCCACGCCACCCTGCTGCAGCGACCCCTGCGGCGGCGGGCGGCCGGCGAGGAGCCCCGGCTCAGCCTCCCCCTGCACCTGGATGGGGCCATTGACCCGCAGCAGCTGGCGGCGGTGCCCCGGTTGCTGGCGGAGGCACTGGCCACGGCCGATGACCTGCGGCTGGAGAGCTGCCGCCTGGTGGCCATTGACCGTGAGCGCTGCCGCTTCGAACTGGTGCTGCAGCTGCCGGACGACGCGGGGTCGGCGCCGGCGGACGCGCGCCACCGGGCCCTGCTGACCGTGGCCCACGAGCTGCGCCGGCATGGCATGGCCCTGGCGGCGCCGACCAGCCCCTGAAGCGGTACAGACGTACTAGCCTAGGGGCATGCCGACGTTCCTGCCCCAGCGGCCGCCCTGGCGGCGGTGCCTCTATTGCCACCACTTCGGCTTCTGGGAGGGGCCCCTGGGGCGTTGCGGCCTCCACGGGGTGGTGCTGTCGCTCGAGATCACCCTCAACCGCCGTTGCACCGACTGGCGGGCGGGCCCCACCGCCCGGCAGCGGTGGAGCAGCTGTGCCCCCCTCGACGACGACTGATCGGCGGCAGAACTTGTCGCCGGCCCGCGGGAGCGCCATCGTGCGCCCATGCAGGACCTGCAACCCTGGGGCCACGAGATCCTGATCCTCCGGCCCCGGGGCCTGGAGGGTATGGAGGGGGCCGTCGAAGCGCTGCAGAGCCACCAGTCGGTGGTGGTCGATCTGGGGGCTCTCGATGCCGACCAGGCCCAGCGCTACGCCGACTTCGTCGCCGGCGGCACCGCCGCCCTCGATGGTCAGGCGGTGCGGGTGAGCGAGCGGGTGTTCGTGTTCGTGCCGGTGTCGGTGCACCTGCGGGAGATGTGAGCGTGCCGCCGGCGCTGGCCGGGGTTCGGCGGCGGCGCCCGGGACCGGAGAAAAGGTTCGCGACTATACAGCAACACACCCAGTCCCTTCTGTTGATCAGCAACGGCAGGCCAGCCAGCCGATCCATAGGATCCGGAACAGACCGTCCCCTGGCCGCCGCATGTCTTCCGCCGTCCGCCTGAGCGCCCTCGAGAAGATCGAGTCGCGCACCCCCGTCGCCGTCAAGCCGAGCGAGAGCCTGGAAACCCTGTGGTGCGAGAACGTCTTCACCCTCGAGAAGATGAAACGCGCCCTCCCCAAGGAGGTGTTCAAGTCGGTGCAGCGCACCATCCGCGAGAACGGCAAGCTCGATGTGGGCGTGGCCAATGCGGTCGCCCAGGCGATGAAGGAATGGGCCACCGGCAAGGGGGCCCTCTACTACGCCCACGTCTTCTACCCCCTCACCAACCTCACCGCCGAGAAGCACGACGGCTTCATCGCCCCCCAGGGCGATGGCAGCGCCATCACCGAATTCACCGGCAAGCTGCTGGTGCAGGGCGAACCTGACGGTTCCTCGTTCCCGAACGGCGGTCTGCGCTCGACCTTCGAGGCCCGCGGCTACACGGCCTGGGACATCACCAGCCCGGCCTACCTGATGGAGACCCCCAACGGTCTCACCCTCTGCATCCCCACGATCTTCGTGTCGTGGACCGGCGAGGCCCTCGACAAGAAGACGCCGCTGCTGCGCTCGATCGCCGCGATGAACCGGCAGGCGCAGCGGCTGCTGCGCCTGCTCGGCAACACCGAGGTGGCGCCGGTCAACTCCAGCTGTGGCGCTGAGCAGGAGTACTTCCTGATCGACAACGCCTTCACGGCACGCCGCAGCGACCTGCTGCTGGCGGGGCGCACCCTCTTCGGTGCCCCCTCGCCCAAGGGGCAGCAGTTCGACGACCACTACTTCGGCGCCATCCCCGAGCGGGTGCAGGTGTTCATGCAGGAGGTGGAGCGGGAGCTGTACAAGCTCGGCGTGCCCTGCAAGACCCGCCACAACGAGGTGGCCCCGAGCCAGTTCGAGATCGCCCCGGTGTTCGAGGCCGCCAACGTGGCCACCGACCACCAGCAGCTGATCATGACGACCCTGCGGGCCACGGCCAAGCGCCACGGGTTCACCTGCCTGCTGCACGAGAAGCCCTTCGCCGGCATCAACGGCTCCGGGAAGCACGTCAACTGGTCGGTGGGCAACGCCACCCAGGGCAACCTGCTCGATCCGGGCCACACCCCCCACGACAACGTGCAGTTCCTGCTGTTCTGCGGGGCCGTGATCCGCGGTGTGCACCGCTTCGGGCCCCTGCTGCGGTCGGTGATCGCCACCGCCGGCAACGACCACCGGCTGGGGGCCAACGAGGCTCCGCCGGCGATCATCTCGATCTACCTCGGCAGCCAGCTCGAAGATGTGTTCAACCAGATCCGCCAGGGTGACCTCAAGGGGTCCAGCAGCGCCGGCGTGATGGAGTTCGGGGTCGACACCCTGCCGCCGCTGCAGAAGGATGCCGGCGATCGCAACCGCACCTCTCCCTTCGCCTTCACCGGCAACCGCTTCGAGTTCCGCGCCGTGGGCTCGAACCAGTCGGTGGCCGGCCCTCTGGTGGCCATGAACACGATCCTGGCCGACGCCCTGCAGTGGGTGGCCGATGAGCTCGAGCGGCTGATCCAGGCGGGCAAACCCCTCAATAAGGCCGCCTTCGAGGTGCTGCGGCAGGTGATGAACGAGCACGGCAACGTGATCTTCGGTGGCGACGGCTATTCGGCCGAATGGCACCGCATGGCGGTCGAGGAGCGGGGGCTCGAGAACCTGCGCACCTCGGCCCAGGCGCTGCCCGTGCTGGAGCGGCCTGAAATCGCCGAACTGTTCGAGCGCCAGGGGGTCCTCTCCCGGGTCGAACTGCAGAGCCGCTATGAGGTGTATGCCGAGCAGTACATCCTGGCCATCGAGGTGGAGGCGAAGCTGGCCGTGCGCATGGCCCGCACCCAGATCGCTCCGGCCGTGCAGGCGGCCCTGGGGGATCTGGCCTCATCCCTGGCCGAGCGCAAGGCAGCGGGGGTGGCGACCGACAACCGACTGGCCGACCGCATCGCCACCCTGGAAGGCGAAATGCTGAACCAGATCGACGCCCTCGAACAGGCCCTCGCCAACCCGCCCCACGGCAGTGCCGCCCACATGGGCCACTGTGCCGACGTGCTGCTGCCGACCATGCTGCAGCTGCGCCAGGCCGTCGATGCGCTCGAACTGCTAGTGGATGACAGCCAGTGGCCCCTGCCCACGTACCAGGAGATGCTGTTCCTCCGCTGAGGTCAGCCCGGGCGGTCAAGCCGGCCTGTGCCGGAGAGATCGTGAAGGAACGGTCAGGGACGGCCGGAGGCATCAGTCTGTTGACGGTCCGTCCCGATGCCGTGGTCACGATGCTGCCGAATCTGCCGGAGTCCGCCTGCGTCGGTCGCCGCTATCGGTTGGTTGATCTCTGCGGCCGCCCCCACGCCGAGGCCGACCTGCTGTTCGACAGCTACGAGGCCGCCCGCGACGAAGCCCTGCGCTGGGACCTCGAACCGGCCTCGATCACCATCGAGGTGAGCACGGTCTGCGGTTCCTGGCGCAACCTCGGCCTGCCCCAGACCGCCTGACGTGCCAGGCTGCAGCGGCGACCACCACCGCCGCCGCGATGACCACATCCCCCGAGACCCTGCTCGAGGCCCTGCGCTGGCGCTACGCCACCAAATCCTTCGATGCCGGGCGCAGCATCCCCGACGACCTCTGGCAGACCCTGGAAGACACCCTGGTGCTGACCCCGTCGTCCTACGGGCTGCAGCCCTGGCGCTTTCTGGTGATCCGCGACGCCGCCCTCAAAGCTGAGCTGCGCCCGCATTCGTGGAACCAGAGCCAGATCACCGATGCGTCGCACCTGGTGGTGCTGCTGTCGCGGCGACGGATCGAGGGCCGTGACCTCGACCGGCTGATCGAGGCCACCGCCGACTGCCGAGGGCTGGATCCAGCCACCCTGGCCGGCTACCGCCAGATGATGGCCAAGGATCTGGTGGAGGGTCCCCGCAGCGCCACCATCGAGCGCTGGGCGTCGAATCAGGTCTACATCGCCCTCGGCAACCTGATGACCGCAGCGGCCCTGCTGGGGATCGACACCTGTCCGATCGAGGGATTCTCGCCCGCCGACTACGACCGGCTGCTGGGCCTCGAGAACAGCGACCACCGCAGCTGCGTGGTGTGCGCCTGCGGCTACCGCAGCGCCGACGACCGCTATGCCTCCCTGGCCAAGGTCAGGTACGAGAGCGCCGATCTGATCGAGCGGCGCTGAGGTTCAGGCGACGCAGCCCATGCGCTGCTCGAGCCGTCGCACCACCTCGGGCCAGCTCAGCCGCTGGGGCCGGGCGGGCGGCGGGGCCTGCAGCTCTTCGTGGAAATGCACGAGGATCTGATGGTGCAGGCGGCTGAGTTCGCTGGGGCGGATGTTGCGCGGCAGCTCACAGATCAGCAGGGCATGGCCGTGCCGATCGGTGAGGGTGATCGAGGGGGCTGTCGCTGTTGCCACTGCGGTGACCATCGCGGGCTGCGGCTGGAAGCCTGTTTCTCCTACGACGGGCTGATGGGCAAACCCTGACCTGTTGGTTTGATTTTGGTTTTCACACCAGGTCAGCCCTGATACCGTGCGCAACCACGCTCTGCCCCTATGGCCGACCCCGACTGGAGCCGCCTGCCCGTGAGCCAGCGGGTGCGGGCGCTGGTGCGGGGCATCGAGGGCCATGCCCGCTGGAATGAAGCCCTCGCCAAGGCCCCCACCGCCGACGCGATGCTTGATCTACTGGTGTCGGCCTCCGACCGGCTGGGGCTCGGCCTGAGCCGTGCCGACCTGGCCCGCACGCCCCCGCTGCGGGACTGGCTGTGGTTCAAGACCAACAAGCCCCTGCTCACCATCGGCGACGACCTGCCCCGGTACCGCCAGAGCTGAGGTCAGTAGAGGCGGGCCAGCACGAAATCGGGAAGACGCAGCAGAGCCTGACGGGACGGCGATGACGGCAGAAAGGCCAGACACTCGCCGGCCTGACGGGCGAAACCCTCAGCCAGGGCCCTGGACCGGGCGATGCCGTCGCTCTGGTGCACCAGGGCCAGGGCCTGGTCGAGGTCCCCGGGATCGCGGAACTCGCGTTCGATCAGGCCCGCCAGGGCCGGCTGGCTGGCCATGGCGTAGATCACGGGTGCCGTGAGCGTGCCGGAGGCCAGGTCGGAGGCGGCTGGCTTGCCCAGCTGGTCGTCATCACCGATGAAGTCGAGGATGTCGTCGACCACCTGAAAGGCCAGACCGAGCAGGCGGCCGAAATCGTGCAGGGCCTGCAGCTGGGTGGCGTCGACGCCCGAGAGCACCCCGACGGCACGGGAGCTGTTGGCCATCAGCGACGCGGTCTTCCAGTAGCTCTTCTCGAGGTAGGTGTCGAGGCTCTGGCCGGTGTCGTAGCGGTACAGGCCCTGGCGGATCTCGCCCTCCGCCAGATCCATGATCACCCGTGACAGCAGCTTGACCACCTCGAGGTCGTCGAGGTTGGCCAGGTGCCAGCTGGCCTGGGCGAAGAGGAAATCACCGGCGAGCACCGCCACCCGGCTGTTGAAGCGGCTATGGACGGTGGGAACGCCCCGGCGGGTGCCGGCCTCGTCGACCACATCGTCGTGGACGAGGGAGGCCGTGTGGATCATTTCGGTGATCTGGGCCAGGCGGCGATGGCGGGAACCCAGCTCACCCTGGGGATCGAGGGCCCGCGACAGCAGCAGCACGATGCCGGGCCGCAGGCGCTTGCCCCCCGCGCTGAAGAGGTGTTCGGCCGCCGCCTGCAGGATCGGATGCCCGGCGCCGATCAGACGCCGCAGGTCACCGAGAAGGTCCTCCAGATCAGACTCGACGGGCTGTAGAAGCTCGGCAACCGTGGTCATGACTCCGCCCGCGTGGCGGCGATCCTAGTGGGCCTCCCCGGGGGGCCGCAGGCAGACGTGCTCGACAGCTGCGGGAATGCCGAGCCACTGGCGGGCACCGCAGGCGAAGGCCTCGGGATCACCGGTGACGAGCAACCGGCAGCCGCTCAGGTCTGGCACCGACCGGGGACCCAGCGCAGGGGCGGGCAGCAGCCCCTCGAGAACGGTCACAGCCGCCTCGGCGGGATCGATCAGGGTCACCTCGGGGGGAAGCAGCGATTCCAGCAGCGGCCGCAGCAGGGGGTAATGGCTGCAGCCCAGCACCACCGCCTGCACCCGGGCTTCGAGCAGCGGCTCGAGATAGGCCGACGCCACGGCCCGCAGCCCCGGGCTGCCCAGGTCATGGCGCTCGATGGCCGGCACGAACAGCGGGCATCCCACCTCCACCACCGTGCGGCCCTGTTGCGATGCCCGCAGGGCCTGGCCGTAGGCCCCGCTGGCGACGGTGGCCGGGGTGGCCAGCACCCCCACACGCCGCTGCTCGACGCGCTGGGCGACGGCATCGATCAGGCCCACCACAGGCACGCCGGCCTCGGCCTGGGCCACGTCGAGCGCCAGGGCATTGGTGGTGTTGCACGCCATCACCAGCACCTGGGCACCCTGGTCGCGCAGCCACACCACCACCTCGCTGGCGATGGCGCGGATCTCGGCCGGACTGCGGCCGCCGTAGGGAACCCGGGCCGTGTCGCCCACATACAGACAGGGCTGACCGGGCCGGCGGCGCAGCAGGCGACGCAACACCGTCAGGCCCCCCAGACCGCTGTCGAACAGGCCCAGCAGGGCATCGGCGGGCAAACCCGTGACCTCGGGGGTGGGCAGCCGGCAGAGGGTGGGTTCGACGGGATCGGTGCGGAGGCTGACGGTCATCAGGGTGAGGCGGATACGGAAGAACGGACGATCAGTTCTGGTTCAGGTACTCAAGAATTCCCGCGGTGACCGCCAGGGCCAGCTGGCGACGGTGGGCGGGATCGGCCAGGTCGGCGGCATCATCGGCGCCGGTGAGAAAACCCAGTTCCACCAGGGTCGCGGGCACCCGGGTTGCCCGGATGACATAGAACCGGCCCTCACGGACGCCACGGTCCTCCCGTCTGACGGTCCCCATGATCGAGTTGTGGATGGCCGAGGCCAGATTTTTTCCCTGAACACTTTGGAAATAGAAGGTCTCGAGCCCGTTCACATCCGGTCGACTCATGTTCAGGGCATTGGCGTGAACACTGATGAAGGCGTGGGCACCGCTGGCATTGGCCAGCTGGGCCCGGGGGGGCAGATCGACGTCGATGTCGGCGTCGCGGGTCATCAGCACCTCAACGCCGCGGGACTGCAACAGGTCGCGGATCTGTCGGGACACCTCGAGCACCACGTCCTTCTCCTGGGTGCCGCCGATGCCCACCGCGCCGGGGTCGGGACCGCCGTGGCCGGGGTCGATCACGATCCGGTAGCGGCCCCGGGTCAGCCGGGGCAGGTCTGACGGACTGAGGGTGCGCAGCGGCGCCCGGGGGGTGGCGGGCCCCGACGGCAGGGCGGTCGGATCGAGGTTGCGCGGCCGCAGCACCGGGGCGGCGGCCGGGGTCTCGAGGCTGCCCTCGCCCAGCGGCACATAGGCCCGGCCGGGGTAGAGGGGCAGCTGCAGCCGCCAGGTGTCACGGTCCACGGCCTCGAGCTTGAGGCGGGCGGGGTCGATCTCGACCCAGGGTTCGAACTCGATCACCAGTCGGGTGAGGCCGGGCTGGGGCTGGCCGATGCGCACCTGCCGCACCGGACCGCCACCGAGCACGCCCCGGGCGCGGCTGGGGCTGCCGGGGAGGTCAAACCACACCCTGGGCCCACGGCCACCGCTGCCCGCTTCGTAGGAGGCCGTGATGTTGGTGTAATCGGCGGTGCGCAGCTCGACCACCCCGTCGGGGGCGATCTTCCAGCCCGCCAGGGCACTGAAGGCGCGGGCGGGCAGCGCCGCGAACACACTGAGGGCCGCCGCAGCCCCGAGCAGCAGGCGCCGGATCCGGCGGTCAGGCATCACCCCGGTCAGAAGAGGGACGGGTGCCGGTGACGCAGACTCGGCATCTGCGCCCGCACCCGCTGCAGGTGGCCCGTGTCGATCGGTGCCACCGCCACCCCCGTGGCGACGCCGGCATCGGCGAGCACCGTTCCCCAGGGATCGATGACGAGGGCATGGCCGTGGCTCTGACGGCGCCCATAGTGCAGGCCCGTCTGGGCCGGCGCCAGTACGTAGGCGGTGTTCTCGATGGCACGGGCCTGCAGCAGCACCTGCCAGTGGTCCTTGCCGGTGAAGGCGGTGAAGGCCGCCGGCACGGTGATCAGTTCGGCGCCGGCCCCCGCCAGGTGGCGGTAAAGCTCGGGAAAGCGCACGTCGTAGCAGATCGACAGACCCACCCGGCACAGGCCGGGCACCTCCACCACCGGTGGCGCCACCTCCCCGGCCTGCACCGTGGCCGATTCGGTGTAGGTGTTGCCGTCGGGCAGGTCGACGTCGAACAGGTGCACCTTGTCGTAGCGGCCGAGCAACTGGCCGTCGGGCCCCACCAGCTCGGCCCGGTTGAAGGTGGCCGCCTCACCGGCGGGCACCGGAAAGCCGCCCCCCAGCAGGGTGACCTGATAGCGGCGGGCCATGGTCACCAGAAAGCGACTGGCCTGCTCGGCCAGGCTCGCCGCCTGCTGCAGGCGCTGCTCCTCGGCCCCGAGGAAGATGAAGTTCTCGGGCAGGCCCACCAGCTCGGCACCCCGGCGGGCGGCCAGGTCGATCAGTTCCTCGGCCTGGGCCAGATTCGCCGCGGCGTCTGGGGTGCTGGAAAGCTGCAGCGCTGCCGCTAGGAAGCTGGCCACGGCCGGTCCTCATTTCTGGGGCGGACTGTACCCAGCCAGGGTCAGGCGGCCCGCAGCACCCCCGCCTCGCTCTGCTGCGGCACGACGCTGAGGCTGTCGACGGCGGCGCAGCAGGCAAAGTCGGCGTCGTGGTCACCGAGGCGGATCAGGCGCTGGCCGTGGCTGGCCAGGCGCAGGGCCTGTTCGGGGGCGGCCTGCCACTGCTGCCAGAGGGCGTGGGCGGCGCAGGTTTCGTCGTTACCGGCCAGGGCCGCCAGGTCGCCGGCCCCCAGATCGATCAGCGCGGCCACCAGCGAACCGGCGGCGAGGGTGTCCTCGAGGGAGAAGGCCCCCTCCCAGCCGCTGCCCACCACCCACACCTCGGCGGGGGCGGCCTCGAGCAGCCGGCGGGCCACGGCGGTGCGGTTCACCAGGGCCATCGCCAGCAGCAACCCGGCCCCCCGCACCCGCTCGAGCGAGCGGGTCCCGTTGGTGGTGCTCATGAACAGCCGCCGGCCGGCGACCGTTTCGGCGGTGACGGCCAGGGGGGAATTGCCCAGGTCGAAGCCCTCCAGCCGGGCACCGCCCCGTTCACCGGCCCGCAGGCGACGGTCAGCGGGCCAGGCGGCGGCGGCGGCCTCGAGTTCGGTCAGGTCGGCGAAGGCCTGGATCGCCTCGGCGCCGTTGTGCAGGGCCCAGGCCATGGTGGTGGTGGCCCGCAGCACGTCAATGACGACGGCGGCCGCCGGGGCGTCGCCGGCCGGAACCCGCTCGGGGGTGTGGAACGTCAGGACCTGCATCGGAACGGCGCCGGCGGAGGTGCGCCACAGTAGGCGGCCTGCCCCGAGGGCCGATGGCCGACCGCGACCTGCGCCACTTTCTCGAGCTGCTGGAGCGCCGCGGTCAGCTGCGGCGGATCACGGCGCCGGTGCATCCCGACCTGGAGGTGGCGGCCATCGCCGACCGGGTGCTGGCCTGCGGCGGACCGGCCCTGCTGTTCGAGAACGTGGTCGGCAGTGACCTGCCCCTGGCGGTGAACGTGCTCGGCACCGTTGAGCGGGTGGTGTGGGCGATGGGGCTCGAGCGGGCCGAAGAGCTTGAGGAGCTGGGGTCGCGGCTGGCGCTGCTGCAGCAGCCCCGCCCCCCCAAAGGTCTCCAGGAGACCGCCGCCATGGGGCGGGTGCTGTGGGACCTGGTGCGGGCCCGCCCCGACCGGGATCTGACGCCCCCATGCCAGCAGCGGGTGCTGCGGGGCGACGCGGTCAACCTCGACGCCCTGCCCCTGATCCGCCCCTGGCCCGGCGATGCCGGCCGGGTGATCACCCTGGGGCTGGTGATCACCCGCGATCCCGAGACCCGGGTGCCGAATGTGGGGGTGTACCGGCTGCAGCAGCAGGATGCGCGCTCGATGAGCGTCCACTGGCTGAGCGTGCGCGGCGGTGCCCGCCACCTGCGCAAGGCGGCCGAACGGGGTCAGCCCCTCGAGGTGGCGGTGGCCCTGGGGGTGCATCCGCTGCTGGTGATGGCCGCCGCCACCCCGATCCCGGTGCAGCTGAGCGAATGGCTGTTCGCCGGGCTCTACGCCGGCCGCGGCGTCCACCTGGCCCGCTGCCGCAGTGTCGACCTGGAGGTGCCGGCCCACAGCGAGATCGTGCTCGAAGGCACCATCACGCCAGGGGAGACGGCCGCCGACGGTCCCTTCGGAGATCACATGGGCTTCTACGGCCTTGAGGAGCCGTCGCCCCTGGTGCGGTTCCACACCATCACCCAGCGGCGCAGCCCGGTGATGCTCACCACCTTCAGCGGCCGGCCCCCCAAGGAGGAGGCGATGCTGGCGATCGCGCTCAACCGCATCTACACGCCGATCCTGCGGCAGCAGGTGCCCGAGATCGTCGATTTCTTCCTACCGATGGAGGCGCTGAGCTACAAGCTGGCCGTGATCGCCATCGACAAGGCCTACCCGGGCCAGGCACGACGGGCGGCGATGGCCTTCTGGAGCGCCCTTCCCCAGTTCACCTACACCAAGTTCGTGGTGGTCGTCGACCGCAGCATCAACGTGCGTGATCCACGCCAGGTGGTGTGGGCCATCGCCGCCTGCGTCGATCCGCAGCGTGACCTGTTCGTGCTGGACGACACCCCGTTCGACAGCCTCGACTTCGCCAGCGAGCGGCTGGGGCTGGGGGGACGCCTGGCCATCGATGCCACCACCAAGATCGGGCCCGAGAAGCGGCACGACTGGGGCGAACCGTTGGCGCGGGACGCCGCCCTCGAGCAGCGGGTGAGCGAGCGCTGGGCCGAGCTGGGCCTGGCCGACATCGGCGGTGAGGGGGCCGGCGCCGATCCGGCCCTGTTCGGTCTGCAGCTGGAGCACGTGCTCGAACGCCTCGCCACCCCCGGACGCTGATGCTCACCCGGGCCGGCACCATCGCCCTGCGGGCCCTGGTCGAGCTGGCCCGCAGCCCCGGGGCGTCGCTGTCGGTGAACGAGCTGGCCCGACGGCAGGGGTTGCCGCAGCCGATGCTCGAACAGGTGGTGCTGCGCCTGCGGCGGGAGGGCCTGGTGGAGGCCCGCCGGGGTCGCCACGGCGGCTACCGGCTCGCCGCCCAGGCCGAAAGCCTGCCGCTGCAGCAGGTGCTGCAGGCGGTGGGGGGGCTGCGGCGGGCGGGGATCAGCCCCGAACCGCCCGGCAGCGCCGGTCTGGAGGCTTCAGCGGGCCTGCGGGTGGAACGGCAGCTGCAGCGACGGCTCGACCGGTTGGTGCTGCAGGAGCTGCAGCAGCTCACCCTGGCGGAACTGCTCTACGACCAGCGCAGCTGGGAGGCCAGCCTCGGACCCGACGGCGGTCTGATGCTGGGCTGAGGCTGTCGGTCGCCGGCGCCCATAGGATCGACCTTTTGCCGGCAGCGATGGCCAGCCAGAGCATCCAGGGTGGTGGACGGCTGCAGGGCCGCGTGCGCGTGCCCGGCGACAAGTCGATCTCCCATCGGGCGCTGCTGTTCGGCGCCATCGCCGAAGGCATCACCCGCATCGACGGGCTGCTGCCGGCCGAGGATCCCCTCAGCACCGCCGCCTGCCTGCGGGCCCTGGGGGTGCCGGTGTCGGCGATCGAGGCCGGCCAGCCGGTGACCGTCGAAGGGGTGGGCCTCGACGGCTTCCGCGAGCCGCTGCAGGTGCTCGACTGCGGCAATTCGGGCACCACCATGCGCCTGATGCTGGGGCTGCTGGCGGGTCGCGACGGGCGCCACTTTGTGCTCGACGGTGACGCCTCCCTGCGGCGCCGGCCCATGGGCCGCGTCACCCGGCCCCTGGCGACGATGGGCGCGGTGATCCACGGCCGCGAAGAGGGGAACAAGGCGCCGCTGGCGGTGCTGGGCCAGCCGCTGAAGGGGGCCGTGATCCGCACGCCGGTGGCGTCGGCCCAGGTCAAGAGTGCCCTGCTGCTGGCGGGGCTCACGGCCGAGGGGCCCACGACGGTGATCGAGCCGGCCCTGTCGCGGGACCACAGCGAACGGATGCTGCGGGCCTTCGGCGCCGACCTCGAGAGCGATCCGGCCGCGGCGGAGGGGCCGACGGTGGTGCTGCGACCCGGCCGGCGGCTGCAGGGGCAGACGGTGGTGGTGCCGGGGGACATCAGCTCGGCGGCGTTCTGGCTGGTGGCGGCCCAGCTGGCCCCCGGCAGCGAGGTGGTGGTCGAGAACGTGGGGCTCAACCCCAGTCGCACCGGCATCCTCGATGTGCTGCAGGCGATGGGGGCGCGGGTCGAGGTGCTGGCCGAACGGGAGGTGGCGGGGGAACCGGTGGGAGACCTGCGGGCCTGGGCCGGTCCGCTGCAGGCCTTCAGCATCGGCGGCGAGCTGATTCCGCGACTGGTGGACGAGATCCCGGTGCTGGCGGTGGCGGCCCTGGCGGCCGAGGGCACGAGCGTGATCCGCGATGCGGCGGAACTGCGGGTGAAGGAGACCGACCGGCTGGCGGTGATGGCGCGGCAGCTGCGGCTGCTGGGGGCAACGGTGGAGGAGACCGACGACGGGCTGGTGATTCCTGGCAACCAGGCGCTGCGGGGGGCGGCGGTGGCGAGCGAGACCGACCACCGGGTGGCGATGAGCCTGGCGGTGGCGGCGCTGGTGGCGACCGGCAGCACCACCCTGGATGGCAGCGAGGCGGCGGCCGTGTCGTATCCAACGTTCTGGGATGACCTGGCCCGCCTCGGCGGCTGAGGCGCCGCTGTCGCCCCTGGCCAGCGGCGACGGCAGCTTCAGCCTGCACAGCGCCGCCTTCGGTGAGGCCTTCCACAGCCCCCGCGGAGCCGTGCGCGAGGCCTTCGAGACGTTCGTGCTCCCCTCGGCCCTGGACCGCTTCAGGGCCGGCGACGAGCTGCGGGTGGTGGAGCTGTGCGTCGGCACCGGCACCAACACCCTGGCGCTGCTGCAGGCCTGCGCCGAACGGGACCTGCGCCTGCAGTGGTGGGGCCTGGAGCTCGACCCCCGCCCGCTGCAGCTGGCCCTGGCCAGCCCCGCCTTCGGCCGTCCCTGGGACGGGACCCTGCTGCGGCAGCTGCAGACCCTGGCCGCCAGCGACCGGCTGCTGTGGGGTGACGCCCGCCGGCGCCTCGTCGACGGACTGCCGGCCGGGCTGCGGAGCCGCACCCACCTGGTGTGGCACGACGCCTTCTCACCCCGGCGCTGCCCGCAGCTGTGGAGCCAGGAGCTGCTGCTGCAGCTGGTGGCCCTGCTGGCCCCGGAGGGGCGGCTGGTGACCTACTGCGCAGCGGCGGCGGTGCGGGCCTGCCTGCAGCGGGCGGGCCTGCAGCTGGCCAGCATCCGCGCCGACGGCAGCGGCCCGGCGGGGGCGTGGTGCCATGGCACCGTGGCAAGCCCCGGCCCCCTGCCGGCGGAGGACAGCCTGCGGCCCCTGGGGCCGATGGAGCTGGAGCACCTGGCCAGCCGCGCCGGCGAGCCCTACCGCGATCCCGGCGGCGACGCCGACGGGGCCACGATTCTGGCGGCGCGGGAGCAGGCCCAGCGGCAGCATTCCGGCCCCAGCACCGGCAGCTGGCGGCGGCGCTGGGGCGTGGGGGCTGCGGGCGACACGGCAGCCCCCCAGTAGATTCCCGGCCAATCGAACCGCCACCATGCTTGCCGTCGCCGTGCTTGCCGCCGGGAAGGGCACCCGCATGAAAAGCGCGTTGCCCAAGGTGCTGCAGCCCCTGGCCGGGGCGACGCTGGTGGAGCGGGTGCTGGCGGCCACGGCGGGCCTGGCGCCTGATCGCACGCTGCTGATCGTCGGCCACCAGGCCGAGCGGGTGCAGCAGACCCTGGGCGACCATCCCAGTGCCCCGCAGTTCGTGCTGCAGCAGCCGCAGAACGGCACGGGTCATGCGGTGCAGCAGCTGCTCGACCCCCTCGGCAGCTTCGAGGGTGACCTGCTGGTGCTCAACGGTGATGTGCCGCTGCTGCGGGAGAGCACCCTGGCGAGCCTGCTGGAGAAGCACCGCACCAGCGGCCGGGCGGTGACGCTGCTCACCGCCCACCTCGACGACCCCAGCGGTTACGGGCGGGTCTTCTGCGATGGCGACGGGCGGGTGCAGCAGATCGTGGAACACCGCGACTGCACGCCGGAGCAGCGCCAAAACACCCTGATCAATGCCGGCATCTACTGCTTCCACTGGCCGCGGCTGAAGCAGGTGCTGCCGCTGTTGCGCAGCGACAACGACCAGGGCGAGCTGTACCTCACCGACACGGTGGAGCTGCTCGCCGATGCCGGCCACCGGGTGGTCGATGACCTGGCCGAGATCATGGGGATCAACGACCGCCAGCAGCTGGCGGCCTGCGAGGGGCTGCTGCAGGAGCGGCTGCGGCGCCACTGGATGGCCCAGGGGGTGACCTTCGTCGACCCGGCAAGCTGCACCCTCTCGGAAGACACCAGCTTCGGCCGTGATGTGGTGGTGGAACCGCAGACCCACTTCCGGGGGGCGTGCAGCATCGGCGACGATTGCCGCCTGGGGCCGGGGAGCGTGATCAGCGACAGCCAGCTGGGCAACGACGTGCAGGTGGTGCTGTCGCTGCTGAACGGGGCCCGCCTGGCCGCTGGCTGCCGGGTGGGCCCCTACGCCCACCTGCGCCCCGAGGCCGAGCTGGGCGAAGCGGTGCGGATCGGCAACTTCGTCGAAGTCAAGAAGAGCCGCATCGGCGCCGACACCAAGATCAACCACCTCAGCTATGTGGGGGATGCCGACTTCGGACGCAATGTGAATGTGGGGGCGGGCACGGTCACCGCCAACTACGACGGGGTGAACAAGCACCGCACCGTGATCGGCGACGACAGCAAGACCGGCGCCAACAGCGTGCTGGTGGCACCGATCACCCTGGGCCGTGGCGTGACGGTGGGCGCCGGCTCGGCCCTCACAAAGAATGTGCCCGATGGCGCCCTGGCCCTGGGCCGGGCACGCCAGACCGTGATCGAGAACTGGGCAGGGCCCAGGCCCCAGGGATGAGCGAACCGGGGCCGCCGCTGCTGGATGCGCTCGATCACCTCTGCCATCAGGTGGAGGCTGACCCTGAGCTGGGGCGGCTGTTCTACGACGCCACAACCCCCGAGCAGATGGTCTCACTGGCGGTGCAGACGGGCATCCTGATCGAGGCCGATGATTTCCGGGCCCTGCTGCGCAGCGGCAGCACCGAGTTCTGGCTGGTGGGCGGCGACGACAACCACCATCCCATCGCCCACCTCAAGGCGGTGTTCGGGGTCTGAACGGTCCGGTCAGAACCGCTGACCAGAGCCTTGATCACCGCTAAACAGGGGCACGGAATTCAGGTTCGATGGCCCCTTCGGCTTCTCGTTTTCCCTCCCTGGCTGCGACGCTGCTGGCCGCCACCCTCCTGAGCGGCGGGGTGGGGGTGACAAGCCCGGCCAGCGCTGAGCGTGCGGCCACCCTCTACGCCGGTGGTCCGATCCTCACCATGGCCGGGCCGCAGCCCCGCTACGCGGAGGCCCTGGTGGAGCGCGACGGCCGCATCGTCTATGTGGGGCCACTGGCCGGGGCGATCCGCGCCGCTGGCGCTGGTGCGCAGCGGGTCAACCTGGCCGGCCGAACCCTGCTTCCCGGATTCATCGATGCCCACGGCCACCTGCCCGACTACGTGGCGACCTGGGGCCGGCCCGACCTCAGCCCCCCACCGGTGGGCACCACCCGCCGCATCGCCGACATCCAGGCCACGGTCCGCCGGTACCTGGCCAGCCATCCGGCACCGGCCGGCCAGCTGCAGTTCTTCATGGGCTACGACGACAGCCTGCTGGACGAGAAGCGCCACCCCACCCGCGCCGACCTCGATGCGGTGAGCGCCACGGTGCCGATCCTGCTGATGCATGCCTCCGGCCACCTGGTGGTGGCCAACAGCCCCGCATTGGCCCTGGTGAAGATCAGCAAGGCCACCCCGGACCCCGCCGGTGGCCACATCCAGCGGGATCCGGCCACGGGCGAGCCCAATGGGGTGCTGGAGGAAACGGCCGGCCTGCCCTTCATGGCCCTGATCCCCCAGCCCGACCTGGCCGAGAAGCTGCGCCGCTTCGATCAGGTGCAGAAATGGTGGGCCAGCTACGGCATCACCACCGCCCAGGACGGCCTCAGCAACGGCAGCAACATCACCCTGCTGCGGGAGGCGGGCCGCCAGGGGCGGTTGATCCTCGATGTGGTGAGTTATCCCTTCTACCGGGTGCTGGGCGACCTGGCCAGCCTCGATCAGCGGGCCAAGGGCGTGGAGATCGTCACCCCCGGCAGCGATCCCCGGGCCGCCGGTGCGGCGGCTGCCCCCGCCCCGATCACCTCGATGCAGTCGAACGCCGGTCGGGAATTTGCCAGCGGCGCTGCACCGACGGCGGCGCCCCCAGCCGATGGAGCCGGCACGGCCGCGCGGCTCAAGGTGGGCCTCTATGAAAACCACCTCAAGATCGGCGGCATCAAGCTCACCGGCGATGGCTCACCCCAGGGCAAAACCGCCTACATGAGCCAGCCCTACACCTCGCCCCCAGCGGGCCAGAAGGCCGATTACCGCGCCTACCCGGTGATGAACCAGCAGGAGGTGAGCGATTGGGTGGCCTTCGGCTACCGCAACAACATCCAGATCATCACCCACACCAATGGCGATGCCGCCCTCGACCAGTTCCTGGTGGCGGTGCAGCAGGCCCGCGCCAGCTATGGCGCCAAGGATCTGCGGCCGGTGGCGATCCACGCCCAGCTGGCCCGCCACGACCAGGTGGACCGCATCAAGGAGCTGGGCATCGTGCCGAGCTTCTTCACCGCCCACACCTTCTTCTGGGGCGACTGGCACCGCCAGAGCTTCGGCGAGCAGCGGGCGGCGGGGATCAGTCCCACGGGCTATGCCTACGGCAAGGGCGTGATCTTCACCAACCACAACGATGCGCCGGTGGTGCCCCCCGACATGCTGCGCCTGGCCCAGACGGCCGTGGTGCGCACCACCCGCAGCGGCTTTGTGCTCGGCCCGAACGAGCGGGTGTCGCCCTATGTGGCGCTCAAGGCCATGACCGACTGGGCGGCCTACCAGTATTTCGAAGAAAAGAACAAGGGCACCCTCGAACCCGGAAAACTCGCCGACCTGGTGATCCTGGAGCGCGACCCACTCAAGGGCGATCCCAGCATCTTGAGCACCATCAAAGTGGTGGAAACGATCAAGGAAGGACGGCCGATCTTCCGGCTGGGGGTGGACCGGATCGATGCCGCAGCGGCCCAGGCCGCCAGCCGCGTGGCCGCCACTCCTGAGCTGGCGGAGCAGCGGATTC
>JBMOIF010000014.1:0-43353 GCA_049317465.1 Prochlorococcaceae cyanobacterium
GAGAACTTGTAGCCCTTCTCGTGGTCGAACTTCTCGGCGGCCCGGATCAGGCCGAGGCTGCCTTCCTGGATCAGATCCTGGAAGGACAGGCCCCTGTTCATGTACTTCTTGGCGATCGAGACGACCAGCCGAAGGTTCGACTGCACCATCTTTTCCTTGGCCCGGCGGCCCAGCAGCAGCCGGCGGCGGAATTTGATCAGGGGCATGTCCACGAGGGCCGCCCAATCCTTGGTGTCAGGGGCGCGGCCGTGGTCGCTTTCGTACTGGGCTGCCAGCTCCTCAAGCTGCAGCAGGTCAGCGATCTTGCGGGCCAGCTCGATCTCCTCATCGGGCCGCAGCAGGCGGATGCGCCCGATCTCCTGGAGGTACACCCGGATCGAATCCTCGGTGTAGACCCCCTTGGGCCCAAGTTTGATGCTGGCGGTGCGGGCGGCCCGGGCGGCGCGGCTATCGGTGTCCTCCTCCGCCGGCAGGGCATCGGCGGCCGCCAGGAGGTCATCGGCAGCCTCCTCCAGCAGATCCTCGCCACCCTCGTCCGCCGCCTTGGCCTTGCCCTTGGCTGCCGGGGTCTTGGCCTTGGTGGCCTTGGCCTTCGGCTTCGCCGTCTTTTCCGCCGCCGGCTTCGCCTTGGCTTTCGTGCGGGTCTTCACCGCCGTGGGGGCTGTGTCACCGGCGTCGCCATCGACGGCTGCGGAGTCGGGGGCGCCAGGAATCACGGCGAGGATGTCGTCGGCACGCAGGGTGGCAACGGACTCCGCCACGGAGGGAAGGGATGCGGTCATCGAGGAGGGGGGAGCGGACGGGGCAGGGCAGAACCGTCAGCTGTCGCCGCGCAGGGCGACGCTGACACAGCCTTCCGCAGCAGGTGGTCGCGGACGGCGGTATGGAGACGGGAAGGGATGGACAGAAGTCGCGTGGGTGTCAGCAGGCTGACGGCCGCACCGTTGGCAGGGGTGATCTCAGACCCGTCACGCGATGGTGCGATGGTCTTCCCTCTGGACGGAACGGTGCGTCGTTCCGACTGCCGGCATGCGGCTCAACTCACCAATCTTAAGAAAAGCTCGTCCCAGCCGCAAGGGGTTAATCTCACTTTGATTGGCAGGGCGGTGGACCCCGCGGATTCTGTCCCCCCACACGAGCCCCTGCCGCTGTCCGTGTGGGTCGAGGCTGGTCGAGAAGGTCGGTGCCTGACCTACGACGGCCGCAGTTGTGCCCTCCGGGGTGAACCCCTGGCACCGGGGGATGTGGTTCGTGTCCGTCTGAGGGGCCGTCCTCACCAGGGGCTGGTGGTGGGTGCCGCGCCCGCCGCTCTGCCGGCCATGGCGCTGGAGCCGGTGCTGGATCGGATCGAGGCAGCGGCCGTCACCCCCAGCTGGCAGGCCCTGCTGGCGGCCGTGGCCCACGACTGTCACACCAGTGCCTTCCAGGTGCTGCGCACGGCCCTCCCCAGCGGTTGGCTCGGCCGTCGCACGCCCTCCGGAGGGGGTGAACGTCGCCGCCAGCTCGCCATTCCTCGATCGGACGCGTCCAGCGCCGGCACGGGCCTCACCCCGCGCCAGGGGGCCCTGCTGGCGGCGTTGCGGCAGAGCGGCCCCCGTCCGGTGGCCGAGCTTGAGCGGGAGGGCTGGAGCCGGGCACTGGTGCAGGCCCTGGCCCGGGAGGGGCTGATCTCGATCGAGACCCGTTCCGCCGAGGCCGCCAGCCCCCCGGGCCCGCAGGAGCCACCGGCGGCAGCCCTGCCCCCCCTCACCCCGGCCCAGGCCGATGCCCTGGCGGCCATGGCCGCCGATCCGCAGCAGCGGGAATGGTTGCTGTGGGGCGTCACCGGTTCGGGCAAGACCGAGGTGTACCTGCGCTGTGCCGCCGAGCATCTGGCGGCGGGCCGCAGCGTGCTGCTCCTCACCCCCGAGATCGGCCTGGTGCCCCAGCTGCTCGAGCGCAGCCGCCGGCGCTTCGGCGAGGGCGCCGTGCTGGCCTTTCATTCGGGTCTCAGGGACAGCGAGCGCACCCAGGTCTGGCGACGCTGTCGTCGCGGATCGCCGTTGCTGGTGGTGGGCACCCGCTCGGCGATTTTTCTGCCGTTGCCGCAGCTGGGGCTGATCGTGCTCGACGAAGAGCATGACGGGTCGTACAAGCAGGAAGCCCCGATGCCCTGCTACCACACGGCGACGGTGGCCCGTCGGAGGGTGCAGCTGGAGGGGTGCCGGCTGCTGCTCGGCAGTGCCACTCCGCGGCTCGAGACATGGCGGCGCTGTGTCGAGCCCGATGGTGACCTGCGGCTGCTGCAGCTCCCCTCCAGGATCGAAGACCGGCCCCTGCCGCGGGTGCTGGTCGTGGACATGCGGGGCGAACTGGCTGACGGGCACCGACGTCTGCTCAGTCGGCCGCTGCTCGATCGCCTGGCCGGCCTGCCCGGTCGGGGGGAACAGGCGGTGGTGCTGGTGCCGCGACGGGGATACAGCACCTTCCTCAGCTGCCGCAGCTGCGGCGAAGCCGTGCCCTGTCCCCATTGCGATGTGAGCCTCACGGTGCATCGCCGCCGGGATGGCAGCAGCTGGCTGCGCTGCCACTGGTGCGACCACCGTCAGGAGGTGGAGACACGCTGTGGCCACTGCGGCTCGACAGCCTTCCGCCCCTTCGGTGCCGGCACCCAGCGGGTGGTGGACCAGCTGGCCAGCGAGCTTGAGGGCCTGCGACTGCTGCGCTTCGACCGCGACAGCACCCGCGGTCGTGACGGTCATCAGCGACTGCTGCAGTGCTTTGCCGACGGAGGGGCCGACGTGCTGGTGGGCACCCAGATGCTGGCCAAAGGGATGGACCTGCCGCGGGTCACCCTGGCGGCGGTTCTGGCGGCCGATGGCCAGCTGCACCGTCCGGATCTGCGCGCTGCCGAGGAAGCGCTGCAGCTGCTGCTGCAGCTGGCCGGCCGTGCCGGCCGTGGCGAACGGCCCGGAGAGGTGATCGTGCAGACCTATAGCCCGGAGCATCGGGTGATCCGCCACCTGGTCGACGGTCGTTATGGCCGTTTTCTGGAGGAAGAGGCGGCGTTGCGGCGGCAGGCGGGACTCGTGCCCTACGCCCGGGCCTGTCTGCTGCGCTTCGCCGGTCCCCAGGCCAGCGTGACCGCCAGTGCAGCCGCCGGCATCCGGACACTGCTGGAGCCGAGGCTGACGGGCACGGACTGGCAGGCCATCGGGCCCGCCCCCGCCCCGCGCAGTCGCATCGCCGGTCTGAGCCGCTGGCAGCTGCTGCTGCATGGCCCGGGCGGCAGCCCCCTGCCCCTGCCGCCGGACGCTGACCTGCGCCGTTCCCTCCCCCGGGGGGTGCACCTGACCATTGATCCCGATCCCCTGGAGCTCTAGGGGAGCGGTGCCGGCAGCAACCGCTGCAGGAGCAGCACCAGCAGCACCGCCGCCCCGATCGCGACGCTGCCGAGCCCCAGGGCACTCCAGCGCCAGCAGGCCAGCTGCAGCTGGTTGACCGCCCCCGGCTGCAGCTGCCAGAGCCGTCCACCGTCAGGGTCGTCGTCGGTGGCGAGCGGTTCGGCCAGCCTCACGGCGGGGGCGGTCAGGGGGCGCAGATGCAGGGGCAGCTCCAGGCCCGCCACGGGGTCGAGGCTGCGGAGGTCCCAGCGCAGCTCGATCCGCTGCCACACGCCCACGATCCAGTTGCGTTCGTGCCAGTCGAGCTCCGGCGCTGGCAGCGGGCGGCCCAGCACGTCGGCTGCCCGGACCGTTTCCGCGGCGAGGCGCCCGCGCAGCTGGCCGGGGGTGAGGACGGCAACGGACGGGAGCTGCCGGCCATCGCGCAGGTCCCGTCCGTTGGCATCGAGCAGCCGCTGGTCCAGCCGCACCCGGCCGGGGGCGGGAAATTCAAGGGTCGTCTCGATGCGCAGGCACCCCGCCAGCAGCACGGTGAGCAGCAGCAGCAGGGCCGTGGCCACCAGGGCGAAGCCGATGGGGGCACGGGTGCGTCCCACCGGTGCAGCGGGGGGGGGCGGCACCGGCATCCGGCGGGCCCCGCCGCCGCCGCGGCGCCCCTCCAGGGGCGGGGCCTCCTCCAGCCGCGGCAGGGTGAGGGCCCAGTCGGAGGGGCGACGCAGCTCCGGTGCCTCAAGGATTTCAAGCACCGCCTCGGCCTGACGGCGCCACCGGCTGCCGCCGGCCGCAGCCGCGCGGCAGCAGGCCAGGGCCGCCTGCCGTTCCCCCAGCCCCTGATGGGCGGTCGCCATCAGCAGTCGCACCTCCGCCCCGGCCTCGAGGGTCACCGGCCATGTCTCGGCGAGGGGCTCCAGCAGGGCCAGGGCACTGCGGTAAGCGCCCCGCTCCAGCAGCAGCCGCGCCTGCCGGAGCCGATGGTTGTCGTTCTCCGGCGCCCCCATGGGTCGATCAGCGGTTGCGCCCCACCAGCATCGTGCCGATGCCGGCGTTGGTGAACACCTCCAGCAGCAGGGCGTGGGGAACCCGGCCATCGATGATGTGGGCCGCCGTCACCCCCTGGGCCAGGGCGCGGATGCAGCACTCGGTCTTGGGGGTCATGCCTCCGGCCACCACACCGTCGCTGATCAGCTGGCGGGCTTCGCTGAGGGTCAGCTGCCGGATCAGGGAGTGCGGATCGGCCCGATCCCTGAGGATGCCGGGGGTGTCCGTGAGCAGCACCAGCTTCTCGGCCTCGAGGCTGGCTGCCAGCTCACCGGCCACCAGATCGGCATTGATGTTGTGGGGTTGGCCATCCCCGTTGGGGGCCACACTTGAGATCACCGGGATGTACCCCTGGTCGAGCAGAGGGATCAGCATCGAGGGGTCCACCCGGGCAACATCGCCCACCAGGCCCAGGGAGCCGTCGCCGTGGGTGCGGGCAAGCACCAGTTCGCCGTCGGCACCGCTGAGTCCCACCGCCCGGCCCCCCACCTGGTGCAGACCGTTGACGATCTGCTTGTTCACGCGGCCCACCAGGACCATCTCAACCACGTCCATGGTGCCCGGGTCCGTGACCCGCAGGCCCTCCTGGAAGACGGGTTCGATGGCCAGCCGTGATAGCCACTGGTTGATCTCCGGTCCGCCGCCGTGGACGACCACGGGTCGCACGCCGACACAGGCCAGCAAGGCCAGATCCCGGAACACCGCCTCCCGCAGGTCCTGCCGCACCATGGCGGCCCCGCCGTACTTGACCACGATCCGCCGGCCGGCGAAGCGCTGGATGTAGGGCAGGGCTTCGCTGAGCACCTCCACCCGACGGGCATCCTCGGGCCGGATGCTGGGCTCGACGGTCATGGCTGGATCAGGCTGAGGTCCAGCCTGTCAGGGGAGGGGATCTCCAGCCGTGCCTCCAGCCCAGGACCGAAGAAACGCCCCAGGCGGTCCAGGCGCTCCTGCCAGCGGGACGGGGCGACGGCACCGGGGCGGAAACTGAGCCGCAGGGCGTAGCGACCGTTGGCCTCGAACTCCTCGACGGTGTCGAGCTGAGGCGGATCGGCCTCGTCCCAGAGCTTCAGGGCCTCGAGCGACGACTCCAGGTGCGCCTTCTGGCCGTAACGCCAGCGGGTCACATCCTTGAGCAGCTTGACCTGCTCCCGGGTGGCGGTGCCCTCCCGCAGATCGCGCCGCTCGGCCGGGGCCGTCAGGCGCCGGGCGGGGGGCAGTTCCGACGACTTCAGGGCCAGCCCGCCGAGGATGATCGGGATGCCGTAGAAGATCGTCGGCAGGCTCAGGTTGGGATGGTCCGTGACATAGGCCACGGATCCCACCACGGTGAGCACGAAGCCGGCCAGGGTGAGCAGGGAGCCGGGGGACAGGAAGGCTTGCATGGGAGCCATCTTCGGACACCGGCCGCAGGCGCCAGGATGGATGGGTCCAGTGCCGTTCCCGCCTCCATGAGCGAG
Organism: Prochlorococcaceae cyanobacterium; assembly: GCA_049317465.1. Classification (GTDB taxonomy): domain Bacteria; phylum Cyanobacteriota; class Cyanobacteriia; order PCC-6307; family Cyanobiaceae; genus CAIQIA01. The sequence goes on from JBMOIF010000014.1 coordinate 5,882, forward strand.
ACCCGACCGACCCCCACCGACCGGCTGGTGCAGGAGCTCCAGGATGACCGTCGCTGGCTGCTGCGTCAGCTGGATGCCGGCCACTGGCCCGAGCTGCGGCTTGACCTGGCGTCGCTGGAGCGAGAACTGGGTCACCTGCTGGAGCGTGCGCACGAACGGCTTTCAGGCGGCTGAGAGCCGCTGCCGGTCGGGCTTCAGAACGGAATCTCGTCGTCGGGCAGATCCACCAGCGGGGCAGCATTCCAGGTGGGGGCAGGTTCCGGTGCCTTGCGCGGGGCCGCCTTGGTCGGAGTCGCTGCGGCCCTTGGCATGGCGGGCGCACCGGCCGGAGCGGGCGTCGCAGCGGCAGAGCCGTCGAGGGGATGCAGCCGGGCCAGGGTGAATTCGATCTTCTTCTCGCGCATCCCGTCGGGTCGGGTGATGCTGTTCACCCTCAGCCGTCCCTCCACCACCAGACGCTGCCCCACCTGGACCCGGTTCTGCAGATCCTGGGCCAGATTGCCGAAGCCCACCACCCTTAGCTGGCCCGGGGGATCCTCGGGCCGCAGGCCGTCGAGGCGCACGGTCATCTCGGCGATGGGCAGCTGGTTGTCAGGGGCATAGCGCACCTTGGGCTCCTCCAGCACTTCGACCTCGAGCAGACAGTGGTTCACGCAACGCCTCCTGGGGGCCCACATCCTGCAGCATGGCGACGGTGCGCCGGCGCTGTGATGGACGATCGCCAGCGGCGTCTCTGGCTGGTGGCCGGCACCGGCGACGGCCCCCCCCTGGCCTGCCGGCTCCTCGATCGTGGCTGGTGTCTGCGGGTGAGTGTGGTGGGGGCGGCGGCGGCGGCGGCTTACTCCCCCCATCCGCGCCTGGAGTGCCGGGTGGGACCCCTCGGCGAGGGCGCTGCGCTGGCGCAACGGCTGGCGCAATGGCCCTGCCGCTGGCTGATCGACGCCAGCCATCCCTTCGCCGTGCGCATCAGCCGGGCTCTGGATCAGGGGTGTGCCGAACTTGGGCAACCGCTGCTGCGCCTGGCAAGGCCGGTGTTGCCCCCGGGGTCTGCCCGGGTGATGGCCGATCTGCAGCAACTGCCCCCCCTGCTGACCCCTGGTGATGATCTGCTCCTCGCCATCGGCCAGCGCCATCTGGCCGAGGCCCTTGCCCACAGCCCCGCCGGCCGCCATGCCACGCGCCTGCTGCCCACGCCGGCCAGCCTGGCCGCGGCGCTGGCCCTGGGCTTCCCCGCCGACCGCATCGCCCTGCTGCGACCCGGCGGCGATGGCACGATCGAGCGGGCCCTCTGCCGGCGCTGGCAGACCACCGCCATCCTTTGCCGCCAGTCCGGCAGCACCGCCGAGGCGGCCTGGCATGGCGTCAGCCGCGCCCTGGGACTGAAGCTGCTGCTGCTGGCCCGTCCAGACAGCGACAGCGGGACGCCGATGCTGGACCTGGAGAGATTGCTGGATCAGGTTGGGGAGGTACCGCCCCCCGGGGAATGATGCAGGCCGTTCTGGTGCTCACCACCGAAGCTGATGCCACCACGGCCGAGACCCTGGCCCGGTTGCTGCTCCAGGAGGGGCTGGCCGGTTGCATCAGCCTCAGGCCCGTGCTGTCGCTGTACCCCTGGGAGGGAAAGCTGCAGCGCAGCGAGGAGGTGCAGCTGATGATCAAGACGATGCCGGACCGCGTGAACCGGCTGCGGGAGCGGCTGCTGGAGCTTCATAGCTACGACCTGCCCCAGTGGTTGCAGTGGGAAGCTGCGGCCTCGCCCGCCTTCGGGGCCTGGCTCGATCAGGCCGCCCGGGTCACCGGCGAGAACTGACGCAGCACCAGTTCGCGCAGATCGACCGACGAGCGGGGGCCCATCTGGGTCACCACCTGACCGGCGCAGAGGGAGCCGATGGCCCCGCAGCGCTCGGCCGGCAGCCCTTGGGTGTAGCCGTAGAGGAACCCGGCGGCGTAGCTGTCGCCGGCGCCGGTGGTGTCCACCAGGGGGCCCAGCACGAAGGGATCGATGGTGTGGGTGCGTTCCCCCTCGAGCACCAGGGAGCCTTTCTCGGAACGGGTCAGGGCGGCCAGGCGGCAGTGGCCGCGCACGCGGTCGACCGCCGTCTCGAATCGGTCAGTGGCGTAGAGGCTCAGAATCTCGTGCTCGTTGGCGAACAGGATGTCGACGTGGTTCTCGACCAGATCGAGAAAGCTGTCGCGGTGCCGCTCGACGCAGAAGGGATCGGAAAGGCTGAGCGCCACTTCCCCGCCGTGGGCGCGCACCTCCTCGGCGGCCGCCAGGAACGCCCGCTTGGCCGGCTCAGCGTCCCACAGGTAGCCCTCGAGGTACAGCACGCGGCTGCGGCGCACCATCGACAGATCAAGATCCTCGGGATCGAGCCGGGTGGAGGCCCCCAGGAAGGTGCACATGGTGCGCTGGGCATCCGGGGTCACCAGGATCATGCAGCGGGCGGTAGCTGGGCCGTCCTCGGCCGGAGGGGTCTCGTAGCTGGCGCCGGTGGCCCTCAGATCGTGGGCAAAGATCGCCCCCAGCTGGTCGTTGCGCACGCGGCCGATGAAACCGGCCCGTCCCCCCAGCTGGGCGATCGCGGCCAGGGTGTTGGCGGCCGAGCCCCCCGACGATTCCAGCCCCGGTCCCATCGAGGCATAGAGGCGCTCAGCCTGGTCGGCATCCACGAGTGCCATGGTGCCCTTGACCAGACCGTGCTCGTCGAGGAAGGTGTCCTCGGAATGCACCAGCACGTCCACGATGGCGTTGCCGATGCCGACGACGTCGTACTGCTGAACCATCGGGTGCACGCTGCTGATCGCAGCAGAGCCTACGCGCTCAACAGCGCCCGCTTGGGGCCGTGGATCGGGTCCTCGACCACGATGGTCTGGTCGCGGCTGGCCCCCAGGGAGACGATGGCGATGGGGACCTCCATCAACTCCGCCAGGAAGCGGAGGTAGGACATGGCGGTGGGGGGGAGATCCTCAAGCCGTCGGCAGTCGGCCGTCGAGGTCTGCCAGCCCGGCAGCGTCTCGTAGACGGGTCGGCAGCGGGCGAATTCGGCCGAGCTGCTGGGGAAGTGGTCCAGCCGCTGGCCGTCCATGTCGTAGGCCACGCAGACCCTGATCTCGTCGAGCTCGTCAAGGACGTCGAGCTTGGTGATGGCCAGACAGTCGATCCCGTTGACCTCGACGGCGTAACGGCCGATGACGCCGTCAAACCAGCCGCAGCGCCGACGGCGACCGGTGGTGGTGCCGTATTCACCGCCACGGTCGCAGAGGTGATCAGAGAGGCTGCCGTCCAGTTCGGTGGGGAACGGACCCTCACCGACGCGGGTCGTGTAGGCCTTGGCGACGCCGATCACCCGGTCGATCAGGGTCGGTCCGACGCCGGCGCCGATGCAGGCGCCCCCAGCCACGGGATTCGAGGAGGTGACGTAGGGATAGGTGCCGTGGTCAAGGTCCAGCAGAGTGCCCTGGGCACCCTCGAAGAGGATGTTCTGGCGGGCGCGGGCGGCCTGGTGGATGGTGCGGGTGCAGTCGACCACATGGGGGGCCAGGCGGCGTCCGTAGTCGGCGTATTCGGCGATGACCTGTTCGGGGTCCAGGGGCTCGAGCCCGTGGATGCGCTCCAGCAGCAGGTTCTTCTCCTCGATCGGCCCCTGCAGCCGCTCCCGCAGCTGATCGGCATCGAGCAGGTCGATCATGCGGATGCCGTTGCGTTCCGCCTTGTCGGAGTAGGTGGGGCCGATGCCCCGACCGGTGGTGCCGATGCGACGGGTGCCCCGCTGACGTTCCATCGCCTGATCCAGCAGGCGGTGGTAGGGCATGGTCACGTGGGCGGTGGAGGCCAGCTTCAGGCCGCTGGCATCGATGCCGATGCCGGCCAGCATGTCGAGCTCCTGCAGCAGCACCCTGGGGTCAACGACGGTGCCCGATCCGATCAGGCAGACGGTGTCGGAATAGAGAATCCCGGAGGGAATGAGGTGCAGCTTGAGCACCTGCCCGTCAACGACGATCGTGTGACCGGCGTTGACACCGCCCTGGTAGCGCACCACCACGTCGGCGGAACGGCTGAGCAGGTCAGTGATCTTGCCCTTGCCCTCGTCGCCCCACTGTGCACCGATGACGACGACGTTGGCCAAGGCGACGGCGGCAGCATGCCGCTGCGGAAACAATCCAGGAGTCTTTCAGATCACCTGCCGGTTCGACAAGCGCCTGGGGTCCTCAGGCCCCCCGGGTCGCATTCCGCTCGGCCTGCTGCAGCTCCTTCTCGATGCGCTGGCGCAGGGCATCGGGCACCGGCCTGTTGGCGTAGTTGGCGTAATGGCCGGCGAGGGCATTGAGGGCCGTCTGCATGGTGGTGAAGGACCCCAGCCCGTTGACGCTGGCGTTGGGCCGGTAGAGGGCCACGTAATCATTGATCAGCGCCCGGGCCTTGGCCTGGTCAGGGGCATCGGCGGCGCCGGCCAGGGTCTGCTGCAGGGCCTGGGCAACGGTCTGGGTGTCGTCCAGGTAACGGCCGGTCAGCCCCGAGGCCGTCTCACCGCAGGCGGCCAGCGACAGGCCCAGAACCAGCAGCAGCGCTCCGAGGGCCAGGGCACGCCCCACGGAACGGGTCAGACGACGCAGCACGGACGAGGAGCCAGACAATGGGATGGATCCTAGGTGCCGCCCCAGCGGGGGGGAAGGGACGCTGCACCGCAGGTGCGCCGGGCCAGGGTCCGCAGCCAGACGGGCGGCAGGGCCTCTCCCCCCCAGCTGCGTTCCAGGGAGGGATCGGCCCGGTCCAGCCCCAGCAGGTCGTCCTGGTGGCGCAGGTGGGTGAGGCTCACCAGTCCGCTGGCCGGTCGGTTGCGGTCGCATTCGAGCTCCACCACCAGCCGCAGGCGCTGCCCACCCCCGGATTCCACCCGCACGGGCAGCCGCCACTGGCTGCGTCCGGGCCCGAGGGGCAGGGCCTGGCCACTCCCCTCCATCACCACCGTGCGACCGTCCTGACGGGCCAGGGGCGCCGGCCCGCAGGCACAGAGCGCCAGGGCCAGGGGGGCCAGCACGGCCGCCGACCGTCGGGACCCTGCACTCAGCCCCATCAGCCCAGGGGGTTGCGCTGCTGTCGCAGGCGGTTGAGCAGGTCATCGATCAGGGGGCCGGCCGCGCCGTCGTGCCGCTCGCCGGTGGCGCGTTCAACCCGTTCGATGCACCCCTCGCCGGCCCCGCGCCCCACCACCAGGCGCCAGGGAATGCCCAGCAGTTCGGCGTCCTTGAACTTGACGCCGGCCCGTTCCGGCCGGTCGTCCAGCAGCACGTCGACCCCGGCGGCCTGAAGCTGCTCGTAGAGCCGCTCGGCCAGGGCCACCTGCTGGGGATCCTGGGCACTGGCGATGACCACGATCACCTCGTAGGGAGCGATGGCCACCGGCCAGATGATGCCGGAGTCATCGTGGTGCTGTTCGACGGCTGCCTGGGCCAGGCGCGAGACGCCGATGCCGTAACAGCCCATCCAGAGCGCTTCATCCTGGCCCTGGTCGTTGGTGAAGCGGGCGTCGAGGGCTTCGGAGTATTTGCGTCCCAGCTGGAAGATGTGACCCACCTCAATGCCGCGGGTGGCCACCAACCGCTGGGAAGGGTCGTGGCAGCACGGATCCCCCGGCTGCGCGGCCCGCAGATCATGGCGCTCCGGTGGAGAAAGGATCCCGTCGGAGGCCGTGCCCCAGGCCAGGCCGGTGCGGTGTTTGTCGTGGCGGTTGGCCCCGGCGACGAAGCGCTCAAGGTCGAGGGCGGTGCCATCGGCCAGCCGCAGGAAGGTGGGTTCCAGCCCGCGGCTTCCCGCCAGCACCCCATCGGCCAGGTCAGGGCCCACAAAACCGAAGGGAACCCGGTCAGGGGTCGCCAGCTGGCCGGGTTCGAGGGGCTGGATCTGCAGCACTGATCCCCACGCTTGGCCATGGGCGCGGCTGAGCACGTTGCTGAGCTTGACGGTGTTGAGTTCCTGATCCCCCCGCAGGGCGATGAGCAGCGGCTGCTGGCGACCGCCGGAGAATCTCGCCACGAGCAGCAGCACCTTGACGATCTGGCTGGGGTGCAGCCCGTGGGCGGCACAGAGGTCATCGATGCTGCTCTGGCCCGGCGTCGCCAGGTCGGTCGGGGGGGCCGGCGGCAGGGGAACGGCCGGGGGGGGGAGCGATTCGGCCCGCTCCTGGTTGGCGGCGTAGCGGCCGTCACTGCTGGTGAGCACCAGGTCTTCGCCGGCGTCGGCGGTGACCATGAATTCCTTGCTGGCCGACCCGCCGATGGCACCGCTGTCGGCGTCCACGGCCACGGCCCGGAGGCCGCAGCGAGCGAAGATGCGGCTGTAGGCCTGCTCCATCACCGCGTAGGTCGCGGCCAGGTCGTCGGGGTCGGCGTGGAAGGAATAAGCGTCCTTCATGATGAATTCGCGCCCGCGCATGAGCCCGAAGCGCGGACGGATCTCATCACGGAACTTCGTCTGAATCTGGTACAGACAGACCGGCAGCTGCCGGTAGGACCGCAGCAGATCGGCCGCGAGGGCGGTGACCACCTCCTCGTGGGTGGGGCCCAGCCCGAGGGCCCTGTCCTGACGGTCGATGAGGTGAAACATGATTCCCTCGCCGTCGGTGTAGCCGGCCCAGCGGCCGCTGCGCTGCCACAGCTCTGCCGGCTGCAGCTGCGGCAGAAGGGTCTCGAGGGCACCCGTGGCGTCCATCTCCTCGCGCACGATGGCCGAGACGCGCCGCAGCACCCGCCACATCAGGGGCAGATAGGCGTAGATGCCGGAGGCCACCCGCCGGATGTACCCCGCCCGCTGCAGCAGGCGATGGGAGGGAATTTCAGCCTCGGCGGGGTCATCCCGCAGCGTCACCAGAAGGGAACGGGAGACGCGCATCCGATGGATCAGGTTCAGCGCGGAAGCTATCACCGACCCAGCTATCGGCAGGGGTGCATGACGTCAGCCCTGGAGAGGACGCTTCGACAAGCTGCCCAGGCCGGAAGCCAGTTGTGATGAATTATTCCGGTTCAATGGAAAAGCCCTGCTAGTGTCTCGGCCATCCCGCCCGTCCTACCCCCGTCTCATGGTTGCCACGCCCCCATCGGGCCCCGTCGGTTCCGTCATGTCCGCCGAGGTCAGCGCTGCAGCCAGCGATCCCGGAGAAGCTCTCATCGGGATTGACGACGTCCAGCGCGCGCTGAACCGCTCTCGGGCATCGGTGTACCGCTACACCAACACCGACCCCCGCAATCTCAATCCCACCTTCAACCCCCGCAAGCTCAATCCTGAGTACCGCAGCGATCAGAAGGAGCCACTGCTGTTTCACCCCAACGAGGTGGCGCGCTTCGCCCGTGATGTGCTTCGCATCAAGGAAGTCACGGTTGAGGTTCTGAACTCTCCGTATTCGGCCACCCAGCAGTTGCTGAGCTCAATCCTTGATGAGTTGAGGGACATCCGGGCCCTGTTGAGCGAAGCGGGTATCCCTGCCGCCACAGATCTGAGCAGCCGTCGCGAACGCGATCAGTCTGAGCAGCGTTCGGCAGCCTGACCCTGTCACTTTTCCTCGGCGGTGGCAGAATGGAAGCAGTCCCCGTGGCCCGGCCACCGTCGGATGGGTGTTCGCATTGGCGATTCCCGTTTCGGGACTGTCCCTGACCTTGCTGTATGACGCGAACTTCTACGGTCTCCATCTCCCGCGACGGCGCTGCCGACGGCCGTTCGCCGGGGGAGGACGACCTTTACGGCGACACCGGAGCCGACGAACCTCCCAGTCGTGGTCTTAATCCTCTGGTGGAACTGGCGGGTCTGACAATCGGGCTGATCACGCTCGCCCTGCCCCTGACCTGCATCTATGCCGACCGGATCCTTCCGCTGGCAGGTCCACCCTCGGTCCAGTGGCTGGGATCAACCCCCGCAGCCCCCTGAGGTTCCCCCATGGACCTGAGCCGCATTCCGCCGCAGCCGGCACCAGGGTTTCTCAACGTGGTGGTGGAGGTGCCGGCCGGCGGACGCAACAAATACGAATACCTCCCTGGGCCCGGCCTGATGGCCCTTGACCGAGTCCTGCACCCCTCCGTGCAGTACCCCTTTGACTACGGGTTCGTGCCCAACACCCTGGCCGACGACGGTTCGCCGCTCGACGCCATGGTGGTCATGCTGGAGCCGACCTTCCCGGGTTGTCTGATCCTCTGCCGCCCCATCGGCCTCCTGGAGGTGATCGATGCCGGCATTGAGGACGCCAAGCTGCTCTGCATTCCCGCCAACGACCCCAACCTCGACGAGATCATCGATCTGCAGCAGTTCTCCCGCAACAGGCTGGAGGGCATCGCCGAGTTCTTCCGCACCCATCGCGGCATCACCGGCAACACCGAGATTCTCAGCTGGCGTGACCGCAGCTGGGTGCCCCCGCTGGTGGACCGCTGCATCCGCGCCGCCGGGCCTGTGCCGGGTGGCCAGGCATCAGATCGAGACGGGGGTGCTGAAGACCGCCGCTGAACGGTTAAGTTGGTCGGCGCCCAGCCCTCATCACCACCGTGCCCACCATCCGTTTCGAGCAGGAAGGCCAGCAGGTCGGTTGCATCGAAGGTGCCAACCTCCGCAAGGCTGCCCTTGCGGCGGGCATCAACCCCTACAAAGGGCTCAACAATCTCAACAACTGCGGTGGTGTCGGCCAGTGCGGCACCTGCGTGGTGGAGGTGCTGGAGGGAATGCAGAACCTTTCCCCCCGTTCCGACGTCGAGGAGGTGTACCTGGCTGACCGGCCCGCCAGCTATCGCCTCAGCTGCCGCACCAGCGTCAACGGCAACGTCACCGTGCGCACCCGGCCCGAGGGTGGCGTCGGTTCCGGCTCCAACAGCCTGGTGGGAGCCGTCAAATCCCTTCTGGGACGCAAGTGATCAGCGGCTTCCCCTGCTGCCCCGCTGGCTGATCTGGTCGAGTTCCTCGAACAGTTCGTCGACCCCGGCGGGGTTCAGGCGCCCCAGGTAGCTCAGCTTCAGCTCCTCCAGCAGATCGCTGAGGAGCTGCTGGCTGCGTTCCAGGGATCCGCCTTCTTCCACGGCCTCCCCCAGCTCCCGCCAGAACCCCGTCAGCAGGTTGGCGATCAGATCGCTGGCCGCCCTGTCACGGTGGGCCACCTGGGCCGCCGCCGTGCGGGAGATGTCGAGCACCCCATCCACAAGCCCCGCCGCCAGCTGGCGGGTCAGCTCCCGCTCGAGCAGCAGCAAGGGCTGGAGTCGCTGCAGTGGTTGCGGAAAGGCCGTCGCCTCAAGGCCCCGGCGCAGGGCATGGGTGGCCAGCTGCTGCAGTTCGGGTTCCAGCCTCGGCAGCACCCGGCCCAGCAGCAGCGGGCCCCACAGCCGCAGCAGCTCCTCGATCTCCCGCTCGTCATTGATGTCAACGGGCTGGGCCTTCGCCAGGTTGATCAGGCGTTGGCGCCACCCCGGCGACTGCACCACGTTCTGGGCGCCGTCGAGAAGCTGCAGGGCCAGCACCTCGATCAGCTCCACGGCCAGCAGGGCGACGACGCCGCGGCTGACCACCGCCCGCACAGGTTCCACATCCACCAGGCCGCTGCTGCGCAGTCGGGCGGCCACCGGAATGATCCGCAGCAGCCGCCAGAAGGGCAGCAGCAGCGGCAGGTCGGTCCAGCGCCGCAGGAGGGCATCCCGCCAGGAGAGTCCTGGCAGCCGTCGCCGCAGGCTCAGCACCCGCAGCAGCACATCGATCAGGAAGACGCTCTGGAAGGCCACCAGATCGAGGCGCCAGAACCGTTCGGTCGGTCGTCCGCTCTCATCGATCGACCGCCAGTAATTGGTGGCCACGAGGGGCAGCAGCTCCTGCTGCCAGTAGCGGCGCTCCTGATCCCAGCCCAGCCGCTGCAGCCGCGCCGGATCGAGCAGCTGCTCTGCCGCATCCCGCGCCGAGTCGCTCTCCGCCCGCAGCCGCAGCCGGTTCTTGATCTTTTCGAGCGTGCCTGTTTTGTTGGCCGCCAGAAAAGGGTTCTCCTCGATCATCCTCTGGGTCAGGTCGACCTGGCGCTGCAGCAGCCGCACGCTGGCGGGTGCCGTGGGGGGGTGGCGCTGCAGCTGGAGGTCCAGCTCCTGCCAGGACTGGCGGAACTGCTCGGTGTCGCGGTGGGGCTCGATGTCCTTGACCGGGTCGTAGAGGGGGGTGATGTCTGGAAGGACCGTGAGCGGAACCGCCAGCGGCAGCCCCGGGAACAGATACAGGTGCCGCTGCAGCCAGAAATTGCGCAGGGGCACGTAGGTGATGTCGAACACCACCAGCAGCAGGTTCAGGCTGGCCCAGAGGGCCACGAAGCGATCCCAGCCCCGACCAAAGGGACGGCTGGCCCGCAGCAGCTGCCATTCCCTTGCCCGACGGCCCAGGTTCGCCAGCCCCAGCCCGACGGGGGATTGCCAGCGGGGGCGAACCATGGGCCTGATCTCTCCATCTGGAGGGTAACGGGCCTTACCGTCGCCACCACCGGCTGCAACGGTCTCCAACGATGTCCCTGGACCAGCTCGATGCCTTTCTGGCCCATGCCCGCACCGCCGACGGTGACGATGGCGAGACCCTGCGCAGGGAACTGGCCTCTCCCCTTGATCTGGAGGCGTTTCTGGCCCTGGCCCTTCGCCATGGATACCCCCTCGCGGAGGCCGACGTGCTGGCGGCTCAGGCCCGCGAGGACAGCCGTCGCAGCGACGCCGACCTGCAGCGGCGGGCAGGGGAGGAGGCCCGTCGGCTGCGCTCGTTCATTCCGGGCTGACGACCATCGCCGCCGGATCGAAGCGCAGGGCCCTCCCGCGGCACGCCTCGTTGAACACCCCCCGCTCGTAGCCGACGACGCCGGCGACGACGGTGGCCTCGGGCCAGCCCACCAGTTCCCAGTCCTCAAAGGGGCTCCAGCCGCAGCGGCTGACCACCTCCTGCCGCAGCACCGGCCGGGACCGTTCCAGATCGACCAGCACCAGATCGGCGTCGTACCCAGGGGCGATGCGTCCTTTGCCGGGGATGCCGTAGAGCTGGGCGGGCCGTTCACTCATCCAGCGGGCCACCTGCTCAAGCCGACAGCGGCCCAGGGCCACCTGGGTGAGCATCAGCGGCAGCGAGGTCTCGACCCCCGGCATCCCAGAGGGTGACTGGGGATAGGGCCTGGCCTTCTCAGCCAGGGTGTGGGGGGCGTGGTCGGTGGCGATGCAATCGATCACCCCGTCCAGCAGGGCCTGCCAGAGCACCTGCCGGTCGTGGGCGGTGCGCAGGGGTGGATTCATCTGCGCCAGGTTGCCCCGGTGGGCATAGGCCGAACGGTCGAGCAGCAGATGCTGGGGGCACACCTCGATGCTGATGCGGTCGGTGCGGTGGCGCCGCAGCCAGTCGGCCTCGGCGCCGGTGGTGAGGTGCAGGATGTGCAGCCGTCGGCCGAAGCGGTTCGAGAGTTCCACCGCCCGTCGGGTGGCGGCCAGGGCCGCTTCATCGTCGTGGATCTCGGAGTGCAGATCAGGGGGGCGCCCCTGGGGGTCGGGCCAGCGGGTCAGTAGGTCCTGCCGACGCTGGTTCAGCCGCTGCTGGTCTTCGGCATGAACGGCGATCAGTCGGTCTCCGGTGGCGAAGATCTGTTCCTGGATGGCCGGATCACCGCAGTCGAGGGGACCTTTGCCGGTGCCCATGAACATCTTGATGCCGCAGGCCGGGCCTGGATCGCGCAGCTGGTCGAGGTTCGAGCCGTCGCCGCAGGCCCCCAGAAAGAAACCGTGGTGGACCCGGCTGACGGCGGCCGCCCGCGCCAGCTTTGCCGCCAGGCTCTCGGCATCAACGGTCTGGGGTTCGGTGTTGGGCATCTCGAGGAAGCCCGTCACCCCCCCGCGCAGGCAGGCCCGGCTGGCGCTCACCAGGTCTTCCTTGTGGGTGAGACCGGGATCCCGGAAGTGCACCTGGGGATCGATCACGCCGGGGATCAGGGTGAGGCCGCGGCCCTCAAGCACGGGGCCCTGCCAGGGGGGCGCCTGTTCGTGGATGGCCGCGATCACCCCGCGGCGCACCTCCACTGACCGGGGCAGGCAGCGACCGTCCGGCAGCAGCACCTGGGCTGCGGTGATCAGCAGATCTCCTCCGGGTTGCTCCATGGGCCGGTCGGTGCTCCCTTTAATCTGACCCCTCAGGGATCCCTCCGCCGTGGTCGAGCCGCCAGCCCCGTCGAGTGACGCGAGCCGTGAGGCCCCGCCCCAGGGGGAGATCGACCGCCGTCGCCGTCGGGATCAAGACGATGGGGGCGGGTTCTGGCGCAGCCTGCTGCTCACGGTGGCCGTGGCGCTGGGCATCCGCCAGTTCCTCGTCGAGGCCCGCTACATCCCCTCGGGGTCGATGCTGCCGGGCCTGCAGCTGCAGGATCGGCTGCTGGTCGAGAAGCTCTCCTACCGGCAACGGGCCCCCCGGCGGGGCGAGATCATTGTGTTTCATGCCCCCCACGCCTTTGATCCGGCCCTGCGCAGCGATTACCAGGCCGGCCCCGGCCGCTGCTTTCTGGTCAATCTCCCTTTCCTCGGATCCCTCCCCGGAATGCAGGAGCCGGCCTGCGACGCCTTCATCAAACGCGTCATTGCCGTGGGCGGGGATCGGGTGACTGTCGATCCGGGTGGGCACGTGACCCTCAACGGCCGCCCCCTGGAGGAGCCCTATGTGCGCCACTGGTGCCGGCCGGCGGGTCCGGGCAGCTGTCGCAGCCTCGAGACCACGGTCCCCGGTGGCAGTGTCCTGGTGCTGGGCGACAACCGGGGCAACAGCTGGGACGGCCGCTTCTGGCCAGGCACCCATTTCGTGCCCACGGGTCAGATCATCGGTCGGGCGTTCTTCCGCTTTTTCCCCTTCTCGACTGTGGGCAGCCTGGTCACGGCCGATCCAGGTGCCACAACGGGGGCGGCAGCGGGCCCGCCGCCCGCAGGGCGCCCCTGAGGCCGGCCCTGGGCAGGGGGCGGTTGGCCGCCAGGCTCCCGGGCCGTTCGATGGCCTCGGCCTGCGGATCCCAGAGCAGCCAGCGGTCCGACCCGGGCTGAAGTCGTTCGGGCTCAAGCCCCAGAAACCGCGATGGTCCCCAGCTGAGCGCCTGCCAAAGCTCCTCGATGCTCCATCCATCGTGCGCCACAAGGCTGGTCCACAGCGCCGGCAGAACGGCCTGGTAACCGGCCACCCCGGCCCGTCGCTGGTCCAGCGGCAACAGCTGCTCCTCGTCATCCAGGGGTGTGTGCTGCACCGACACGGCCGACAGGAGGCCCCGGCGCAGGGCCTGACGCAGGGCCTGGCGGTCTTCGGGACCCCCGAGGGAGGGTTCCAGACGCCAGCCCTCGGCCAGGGGATCGAGGCGACCGCTGTCCTGCAGCAGATGCCACCAGCAGACGCTGGCGGGGGGGCGGCAGGGGGCGCCCTCCAGCAGCGCCACTCCCTCGGCGGTGGACAGATTCATCAGGCGCAGCCCGGGCAGCCGCTCTGCCAGGGCCAGCAGCAGCCGGAGGGGCATCGTCTCGCTCACGGCCGGGTCGGCGGGCCAGCCCAGCCTCAGGGTCTCGACCCCGTCGCGCACAAAGCCCCCCTGGCAGAGGCTGCTCTGGCGCGGGGCCAGCAGCCAGGGGCAGTCGTCGGCCTCACCGGCCAGCAGCGCCCTCTCCAGCAGGGGAAGAGGCGGCAGATCGGTGCCATGGGCCAGTCCGAGGGCACCGGCCTGGAGCAGGTCCCCATGGGGGGCCAGGGTCTCCTCGCCGCCATCGCGGCAGAGGGCACCCCAGAGGAGCAGCCGCAGGGGCAGGGGCCAGCTCAGGTGCAGCCGTTCGGGGCGATCCCTCCAGTCCGCCGCCTGCGGCAGGAGGGCCACGGTGCCGTATCCCGCGGCTGCCACCTCGTTGGCGAGGCTGCTGAGGGTCTCGGCACGGCCGTGCCAGGGCTCCTCCAGGTGGCTGTGGGGGTCCACCAGCAGCGGAGCCAGAAGCCAGTCGGCCGGTGCCTGCAGCTCGTCGTCGCTGTCATCGCGGTCTTGGCCCGCCGCGGTGAGGCTCTCCAACCGCCCGTCCACCACGCGTACGTCGGCACGACGGAGGGGCCGGCCTGGCCCCTCCAGCACCCGGACGCCCCGCAGCAGCAGGTTCACAGAGCGCCCGCAGCGGTGCGGTCGAGAACCCCGCCCAGGTGGCTGGTCAGGTTCAGGCACGCCACCACCGGCGGCCGCTCTGCCGCCGGGCTGTAGTCGATGACGCTCACCCCGCCGTTCCCCTGCTTCACCGCCCAGATGTCGGCAGGACCCAGGCCGAGCAGATGGCAGAGGATGGTTTTGTTGACCGCATCGTGGGCGACCACCAGGGCGGTCTCGCCAGGATGCAGGCCGGCGGCGATGCGCTGCCAGCTGTCGACCGATCGATCCCAGACCTGCTGAATGGTCTCACCGCCGGGCATCTGCACCCGTTCAGGGGCGGTCTGCCAGTCGGCCAGCAGCAGGGGCCAGCGGTCGCGGATGTCGTCTTCCAGGCAACCCTCCCAGTCGCCGTGGGCGATCTCCACCAGTCCGCCGACGCTGGTGAGGGGCACTGACCGGGGTTGACGGGCCAGGATGGCCTCTGCGGTCTGGCGGGGCCGGGCCATGGAACTGGTGTAGGCCCGGTGCAGGGTCTCGCCGGCCAGGAAGCTGCCGGCAGCGTCGGCCTGCGCCATGCCCCGGGCGTTCAGAGGAATGTCGATCTGCCCCTGGAAGCGCCCCTCCCGGTTCCAGTGGGTTTCGCCATGGCGCACCAGCAGCAGTCGGCGGCCGCCGCGGAAGTCGGGGAGCGGATTGCCCAGGTGGCCCTGGGCATTGAGCGACTCGATCTGCACCTGCGGTCCCCGTTCGTCCCCGGGGCGGACGTTCAGCACCGAGAGGGAGGCGTTGTCGAGCCTGTAGCGCCCGAAGGCGGAGGGCGGCAGCCCCAGGGCCGCCAGCAGCAGACAACGGAGGATGCCGTTGTGGGCCACCAGCAGGACGCTGTGGTCCTCCTCGGGCGGGTGGCAGCGGAGCAGCTCGTGCCAGAGGTCGTGGGCCTGCTGCTGCAGGTCCAGCAGAGGTCGGTAGCGGCGCCCGTCCGTCCGCTGCAGTTCCAGGTCCTCCGGCCGGCTGGACCAGAGCCGCTCGTCTGCCGGATGGCGCTGGCGCAGCTCGTCGCGCCCCAGGCCGATCCAGGGTTCCAGGTCGATTTCGAGCAGCCCTTCGCTGGGGCGCAGAGCCGGCCCGGCCCCGCGGGCCTCGAGCAGCAGCTCGGCGGTGCGTCGGGCCCTCTGCAACGGCGAGCACCAGACGGCACTCACGGGCACCTCGCGCAGGGCTTCTCCGAGCTGGCGGGCCTGCTGCTCGCCGCGGGGGGACAGCAGGGAACGGTCATCCCTCCCCTGGATCCGACCTTCGAGGTTGTAAGTGCTCAGACCGTGACGGGCCAACAGGATCCTGGTGGTCACGCGTCCGAGTCAGCTGCGGCGGTCATCGTAGGAGAGCACTTCGTGGCCCAGGACTTCGCAGGGGTCACAATGCACGCTGCCGCCTCTGCAGAACGGGTGACGACGAGCGAGGGCAAGCGCCCACCGGCCCCGTGGGTCCCCCTTCTGGCCTGGCTGAGCCTGCTGCTGGCCGTCGTGA
This sequence comes from Prochlorococcaceae cyanobacterium, assembly GCA_049317465.1. GTDB lineage: Bacteria > Cyanobacteriota > Cyanobacteriia > PCC-6307 > Cyanobiaceae > CAIQIA01. Next base: position 21,526 of record JBMOIF010000014.1, read on the forward strand.
TCTGGGGGGCGTCCCTGAGCCAGAGCCTTGAGCGTGCCTCGGTGGGTGATGCCCTCCAGACCCGCCAGCTGGAGCTGGAGGCCCTGGTGCAACAGAGCCCGGCCGCCGCATCCCTCGCCCCCCTGGGGATCGAAGGTGCCGATCAACGGCTTCTGGAGCACCTCGAAGCGCTGCCCGACGGTGGCACGGCGCCGGTGCTGATCGAGAGGGCACTGCTGGAGCAGCACCTTGGCCGCCGGGATGCCGCCCGCCAGCACCTCGCCACCGCCCAGGCCCTGGGCGACCGCGATCAGCGGGAACTCAGCCGTCAGCTGCTCGCTCCCGCCGGTCAGCCTGAGCGGCTGCCGGCCCGCCCGCTCTATCGGCAGCTGGTGTGTGCCGGACTGGCTCAGACCGACCCCGCCTGTCCCACGTCCGCCGACCTGCGCCGGGCCACCCTACGGCTGCTGCTGATCAACCTGCTGCCGCTGGTGGGGGTGGTCAGCGGCTGCGCGCTGGCCCTGCGCCTGCTGTGGCAGGTGCGACGGGGCCGTCTCCCCGCTCCACCGCCGCTGCTGGGGCCCGACCTGGCGCCCAGCGAACTGATGCTGATCGTGGCCGGGGGATTCGTGGTGCTCGGTCAGATCATCCTGCCGCTGCTGCTGCTTTCGCCCGTGCAGCAGGGCCTGGAGGCCAGCACCCTCGCCCCGGCCGCCAGGGATGCCGCCGGGGTGGTGCTGCTCTATGGGGTCACGAGCCTGCCGTCGCTGCTGTTGCTGGTGCTGCTGCTGCGGGGCCGGGGCCCCGGCCCCGAGGGGGGCTGGCTGCAGTGGCGGCCGTCACCGCTCTGCCTGGTCCAGGGGCTGAGGGGGTTGTTGCTGAGCCTGCCTGCCGTGGCCCTGACCGGCTGGCTGGTGGAACAGTTGTGGCCCGATGTCGGCGGCAGCAACCCGCTGCTCCAGCAGGTGCTCGACAGCCGCGACAATCTCGCGCTGGCCCTGCTGGCCCTGACGGCGGTGGTGGTGGCGCCACTGTTCGAGGAACTGCTGTTCCGGGGCGTCATGCTGCCGGTGATCGGACGCACCTGGGGGCCCGTGCCTGCCGTGGTGGTCAGTGCCGTGGTGTTCGCCCTGGCGCATCTCAGCCTCAGCGAGGCCCTGCCGCTGCTGGCACTGGGGCTGGTGCTGGGCTGGCTGCGGCTGCAGACCGGCAGGTTGTTCAGCTGCACGCTGATGCATGGCTTCTGGAACGGCTTCACCTTCCTCAACCTGTTGTTGTTGGGCAGCTGACCCTTGACGGGGCGGCAGTCGGGTGATTCCCTGGCGCATTGCCTGTCCAGCGCAGCCGTGGTCGCTGTCAACGTCGCCCATCGACCCAGCCCGACCCGCCCGGTGGAGAGTCGTGGGCGCCGTCAGCGCCACACCCAGGTGGCTGAGCGGCGGCTGCAGCGGCAGCAGCGTTCCCTGGAGGTTCTGCAGGGGACCCTTTCGGCCCGACGGGTGGAGCGTCAGGCCCCCTGGCTGGCGGGCCTGCACCGGGTGGCGGATGGCACACTGCTGGCCGTTGGCCTGACAGGGGCCGTGCTGGCCGGGCTGACCCTGCACTGGCAGGCCCGCTGGAGCAGCGACTTCAGTGACCTGCGGGCGGCCCAGGAACTCGAACACCGCGTCACCGAATCGATCGCTTCGCTTGAGCAGTACCACCTGCAGCGGGCCCGGCGGCCAGGTCTTCTTGTCGCCACCCGCAGCCGCGATCTCGTCTTTCTGCCCAAGCCCCCCGCCGCCCCAGACTCCAGCCGGCCCCTCCAGCCCCCCCTGGACTTCAGCCTTTCGGCCGGCGGCTATTGAGACCATCTTTGGCCCGTCGTCCCCCTCAGCCGGCCCGCCGGCCCGCCAGCGCCCGCCATCCCCGCGGCCGCGGTCCCGTGCCGCTGCAGCCAGTGCCGGCTGGCCGGCTCAGGCTCGTGCTGGCGGTCCTGCTGCTGGCCCTGGGGGGCCTTGCCGTCCGGCTCGCCTGGCTGCAGGTGATCGCCGCCGATGGCCTGGCCACCCGGGCCCGCCAGGTCCAGACCGAGCGCATCCCGCCCCTGGGTCGCAAGCGCAGCATCGTGGACCGCAACGGTCGCCTGATCGCCCTCGACGAAGAGCGCGTGACCGTCTGGGCCCACCCCCGCTATTTCCGCTTCCACGACAAAAACGACCCCGAGGACGCCGACCCCAACCGTCGGCGGCAGCCCGTCGAGGTGGCTCGCCGGCTGGCGCCGGTGCTTGGCGTCGATGCCGCTGAACTTGTGCGTCGCATGGGCGACCGGCCCTCGGGCATCCGCCTCGCCACCGACCTGGAACCCTCCCTGGCTCGCCGCGTGCGGGAGCTGGCCATCGACGGCATCGACCTCAGTCCCGGTCCCCAGCGCCTGTACCCCCAGGGCTCCCTGTTCGCCAATGTCGTCGGCTTCCTCAACCTCGACCGTGTGCCCCAGGCCGGTCTTGAGCAGAGTCGGGATGCCGACCTGCGCAGTCAGGAGAGCAGCATCGGGCTGCGTCGCACCGCCGATGGCGTGCCCCTGCCCGACGGTCTCAACGCCGGCATGCTCTACCGCGACGATCTGCGCCTGCAGCTGACCCTCGACACCCGTCTGCAGCGGGTGGCCCAGCTGGAACTGGCCCGGGCGGTGCGCCAGTGGCATGCCAAGCGGGGGGCCGCCATTGTCATGGATGCCCGCAACGGCGAGCTTCTGGCCCTCACATCGGTTCCCACTTACGACCCCAACCGCTACTGGTCCTTCTCCCCTTCCCTGTTCCGTGAATGGTCCGTGCAGGACCTCTATGAACCGGGCTCGACCTTCAAGCCCATCAACCTGGCCATCGGCCTGCAGGAGAAGGTGCTGAATGCCAACACCGTGGTCGATGACATCGGCCAGCTGCAGATCAGTGGCTGGCCCATCTTCAATGCCGACCGCTCGGGCCACGGCACCATCGACCTGGCAACGGTGCTGCAGGTGTCCAGCAACGTGGGCATGGTGCAGGCGATGCGCCAGCTCAAGTCATCGACGTACTGGGACTGGCTGCACCGCATCGGCATCGATGAGGCTCCCCAGACCGACCTGCCCGGGCCGGTGAGCGGCCAACTCAAGGACCGCGCCACCTTCCTCGACAACCCCATCGAGCCGGCCACCGCCGCTTTCGGTCAGGGCCTCTCCCTGACGCCCCTCAAGCTGGTCCAGCTGCACGGGATGCTCGTCAACGGTGGTCGTCTGGTGGATCCCCACATCACCCGCGGCCTGCGCACCGGCGATGCCCTGGGGGGCCCCCTCCCTGCCCAGGGGCGTCAGCTGCTGGATCCGGCGGTCTGCCGTCAGGTGCTGGCCTGGCTCGAGACCGTCGTGCAGAAGGGCAGCGGCAAGCCGGCCCAGGTGCCGGGCTACCGCATCGGCGGAAAGACCGGCACCGCCCAGAAGGCCGCCAACGGCGTCTACATCCCCGGGGCCCGCATCACCAGCTTCGTGGCCCACCTGCCCATCGATGATCCCCGTTATGTGGTGCTCGTGGTGGTCGACGAACCCCAGGGGGGCAATGCCTATGGCTCCACCGTGGCGGCCCCCGTGGCGAAGAGCATCATCGAATCTCTGCTGGTGATCGAACAGATTCCGCCATCCGGAGCCGCTCCCGGCCGCTCTGGCTAGCTTGACGGTGACCCCGCCCCTGCTCCCGTGGCGTCCCTGCTCGACCAGCTTTCCAGCATGACCGTGGTGGTCGCCGACACCGGCGATCTGCAGGCCATCCAGACCTTCACCCCCAGAGACGCGACCACCAACCCTTCCCTGATCCTTGCTGCGGCCCAGATTCCCGCCTACCAGGGCCTGATCGACGAGACCCTGCGCGCCTCGCGGCAGCTCATCGGTCCGGCGGCCCCGGCCGAGGATGTGGTCAGCGAAGCCCTCGATGAGATCTGTGTCACCTTCGGCCGCGAGATCCTCAAGATCGTGCCCGGCCGCGTCTCCACCGAGGTTGATGCCCGCCTCAGCTACGACACCGAGGCCACCATCGCCAAGGCCCACAAGCTGATCGGGCTCTACCGGGATGCCGGCATCGCCAAGGAGCGGGTGCTGATCAAGATCGCCTCCACCTGGGAGGGCATCAAGGCCGCCGAACAGCTCGAGAAGGACGGCATCCACTGCAATCTGACCCTGCTCTTCGGCTTCGCTCAGGCGGTGGCCTGCGCCGAGGCGGGGGTGACTCTGATCTCCCCCTTCGTGGGTCGCATCCTTGACTGGTACAAGAAGAGCACCGGCCGCGACAGCTATCCGGGCCCCGAAGATCCCGGTGTGATCTCGGTCACGCAGATCTTCAACTACTACAAGACCCATGGCTACCGCACCGAGGTGATGGGAGCCAGCTTCCGCAACATGGACGAGATCGTCGAGCTGGCGGGCTGCGACCTGCTGACCATTTCGCCGATCCTGCTGGACCAGCTGCGGCAGAGCGAGGGTGAACTGGTGCGTCGGCTTGACGCCTCCAACCCCGCGGCCAGTGAGGCACGCCTCAGCATGGACCGGGACCTCTTCGACCGCATGATGGCCGAGGACACCATGGCCCACGAGAAGCTGAGCGAAGGCATCCAGGGGTTCACCAAGGCGATCGAGACCCTCGAGGCCCAGCTGGCCCATCGGCTCGCGGTGCTCGAGGGAGGCGCGGCCTTCACCCACGCCGCCCAGGAGATCTTCCTGCTCAACGACCTTGATGGTGATGGCTGCATCACCCGGGAGGAATGGCTGGGCAGTGATGCGGTGTTCGATGCCCTCGACGCCGATCGCGATGGCCGTCTTCAGCCCGAGGACGTGCGCGCCGGCCTCGGGGCTGCCCTGGCCGCCGTGCGCTGACCCGGCCGATCTCTTCCCTCAGGGGCCGCTGCAGCCTGGCTCTCGTCGGGGAGCGATCAGGGCGACACGGTTGGCCTGGAGGGGGTTGAAGTTGTCGTCGCTGACTAGCCAGAAGCCGGACCGGTCCCCCTGCAGAGGGGGGCCGGGGGCCATGCCCTCCCAGTTGTCTGCCGCCAGCCCCTCGGCCTGCAGATCCCAGGCGGCTAGAGGTTGCAGGGGAGCGCCGGCTGCGGCGTCGCCTGCGGGTGCCGGCAGCAGCTCCAGGCGGGTCCACCAGCGGTCGGGGGGGGCGTAGCCCCGCCAGAGGGCCAGCAGCCGTCCCCCTGGCACCCCCACCAGCTCGGTGAGGCCCCAGTGGGCTTCGGCACCGGGGGCAGGGCGGAACAGAAGGGTTGCTGCCAGGGGCTGGTAGCGCACCCCATGGGAGGTGTCGGCCAGCAGCAGCCGCAGCCGATCGGGGGGATCCTGCTGCAGCGGCGCCTCCGCGGCGATCAGCAGCCGTTCCCCCGGCAGGGGAACCAGGGCTTCAGGCCCCCCGTTGGGGCGCAGGCCTCGGCCGGGCCGGGGCTGCCAGTCCTCCGGCAGAGGATGGCGGCCCAGCACCCGCAGGCCGGCTTCGGCCATGGGCCGGACAAGCTGCAGCAGTTCGGCGGGTTGTTCAGGGTTCAACCGCCCTTCGCTGGCCATCCACCATCGCAGCCCTATCGGCCCCTTCGTTGTGACGAGGGCCTCGCCGTCGAGGGGTGTCAGCGGCGCTCCCTGCAATGGCTGCGGCGCCAGCGGCTGCCAGCGGAGCTGGGGTGGTGTTCCTTCCGCTTCCAGCACCATGGTGAAGGGCTCCGGTGCGTCGCTCAGCAACCACAGGCGCCTCCCTGAGGATTCGGCGACCATGGCCGAGAACCCCCCGAGGGGGCGGCCGTCGTCAGCGGTGCGGGGCAGCACCTGCTGCTGCACCACCTCCCAGCCGGCATGGAGGGGACAGGGCAGCAGCACCATCAGGCGCCGCCTCCGCCCCCCAGCAGTCCGCCCCCCAGCCGGCGGATCACCCGCTGGGCGATGTCGCCGTAGCCCATCTCGCCGCTGAGGATCTGGGCGATGCGGCGCGGGGCGGTGGGACGCTTGATGCCCAGCTGGTAGCCAACCCGCGGGAGGCGGTAGAAAACCTGGCCGATCCGCCGGCCCCAGGCCATCGACTCGCCCCATTCCTGTCGCAGGGTGCGGCTGTAGCCCGCCAGGGCGGTCGATTCCCCCGCCAGCCAGTGATCCAGGGCCTCGGCGGCGCGACACCCTGACAGCAGGGCGGGCCGCAGACCCTCGGCGAGGAAGGGATCGGCGAGGGAGGCGGCATCACCGACCACGACCACCCCCTCGCCGTGCAGGCGGTGATGGCCGTTCCAGAGACGCTGCTGCCAGGGGCGGCGCACACCGGCATCGGCAGGCAGGCCCAGAGCCGGCAGCAGCTGGTCCACCACGGCACCGTGATCGGTCTCCTCGCGGCCCAGCAGGGTGCCCACGCCGATGGTGTAGCCCCCCGGGCGGGGGAAGCACCAGCAGAAGCCGTACCGCACGAGGCCGAACTCGAACCATGACTGGCTGGGGTGGGCGACCGGACCGTCAACCTCCACCGCCAGGCAGCTGACCAGCCGCGGTTGCGGATCCCCCAGCCCCAGGCGCTGCGCCAGTCCGCCGCGGGATCCGTCGGCCACCACCAGCGCGCGGCTGCGCAACTCTCGTCGGCCCTGGCCGTCGCTCAGCTGCAGCTCCCAGCCCTGCTCATCCCGGCGCACCTCCTGCACCTGCCACCCCTCCAGGCGATCGGCGCCGGCCTCGCAGGCCCGGTCGGCGAGGTAGCTGTCGAAACGATCCCGGCGCACGATCCAGAAGGGCGCCTCCCCCGGCAGGTCGGCCAGCACCGGATCCCCCAGGCACCAGGTGAACCGCACCTGGTTGATCACTCCCTCCACCGTCGGCGTCAGGGGGAACGGGAACCAGCGCTGCACCGAAGCGGCCATGCCTCCGCCGCAGGGTTTGTGGCGGGGGGCGGCCAGGCTGTCGATCAGCACCACCGACCGGCCCCTCAGGGCCAGGTGCACGGCGGTGGCGGCTCCGGCGGCGCCGGCACCGACGACGGCGACGTCGTGGGTCACACCTTGAGGATGTCGGCTTCCTTGTCGGCGAGAAGCTTCTCCAGTTCGACGATGGAACGGTCGGTGAGTTTCTGGATGCGCTCCTGCTCGTCGCGGCTCAGGTCTTCGGAGAGTTCGCCATCCTTCTCCTGCTTCTTGATCTGATCGATGACCTCACGGCGAATGTTGCGCAAGGCCACCTTGCCCTCTTCGGCATAGCGGGAGGCCAGCTTGCAGAGCTCCTTGCGGCGTTCTTCGGTGAGGGGGGGGATGTTGATCCGCACCACCTTTCCGTCGTTGTTGGTGGTGAGGCCCAGGTCGCTGGTGGCGATCGCCTTCTCGATGGCAGCCATCGAACTGCGGTCGAAGGGCTGAATCTGGATGGTCTGGGAATCCGGTGCGGTGATCGTGGCCAGGGCCTTCAGGGCTGTCTCGCTGCCGTAGTACTCAACAACGATCCTGTCGAGCAGAGACGGGTTCGCACGACCGGTGCGGATGGTGTTGAACGTGCGCTGGGTGGCCTCCAGCGATTTGCGCATGCTGGCTTCGATGTCCATGGTCGTGCGGGATCAGGCGGGGGTGATGCGGGTGCCGATGGTCTCGCCGGAGACGGCCCGACCGATATTGCCGGGGCCGAACAGGTCGAAGACCACGATCGGGATGGCGTTGTCCTTGCAGAGGGCGATGGCCGTGGCATCCATCACCCCCAGTTCGCCATTGAGCACCTGCTGGAAGGTGAGGGTGTCATAGCGCTCGGCGTCGGGATACTGGACGGGGTCCCGGTCGTACACCCCATCCACCTTGGTCGCCTTGAAGATGACATCGGCACCCACCTCGGCTGCCCTCAGGGCGGCGGTGGTGTCGGTGGTGAAGAACGGGTTGCCGCTGCCGGCTCCGAAGATCACCACACGGCCCTTCTCGAGATGGCGGATCGCCCGCCGCCGGATGTAGGGCTCGGCCAGTTCCTGCATGGCGATGGCGGTCTGGACCCGGGTGGGTACGCCCGCTGCCTCGAGGGCATCCTGCAGGGCGATGGCATTCATCACCGTGGCGAGCATGCCGACATAGTCGGCGGTGGCCCTCTCCATGCCCATGGCGGCCCCCTTGAGGCCCCGGAAGATGTTGCCCCCACCCACGACGATCGCCAGCTGGGTGCCGGCCTGAACAACAGCAGCCACATCGGTGGCGATGCCCTTCACGATCAGTGGATCGATGCCATAGCTCTGGCTGCCCATCAGGGCTTCGCCACTCAGCTTGAGCAGAACCCGCCTGTACGCCATGGTCGAATGCTGTCGGGCGCACCGTAGCAGCCTCCCCCGGTGCGGTCCTGGCCGTGCCGGCGACTTGCCGCAGGGGCGGGGCTCCGGTTCGATGGGTTCACTTCCCCGGGGAACCATGGCGCCGTCCAGCCACAGTGCGGTCATGGCCAGGTTGACCCTGTCGGCCCTCGGCCGTGCCACCGAAGCCCCCGGAGGCTGGAGTCGTCCTGAGGTGCATCGGGCCCTGCTGGTCAGCGGGCTTTCGGTGCTGACCCAGGCGGTGTGGCTGTTGCGGCACGACCCCGACCTGGCCTGATCGGCGTCGGTCGCGATCAGAACTCGATCCCCTTCTGGGCCTTGACGCCCTGCTCGCGGAACGGGTGCCGCACCAGGGTCATCTCGGTGACCAGGTCGGCCCGCTCGATCAGGGCCGCCGGCGCTCCACGGCCCGTGACCACGGCATGGGTGCCCGGCGGGCGTTCACCCAGCCCCTCCAGCACGTCCTCCACGGCGATGTAGCCGAGCCGCAGTGCCACGTTCAATTCATCCAGCAGCACCAGCTGCACGGCCGGATCGCGCAGGTGTCCCAGGGATTCCTGCCAGGCCTGCCCCACCAGCTGGCGATCGCGTTCCATGTCCTGGGTCTCCCAGGTGAATCCCTCGCCCAGGGCGCGCCAGACCAGCAGGTCGTCGAAACGCCGCAGCGCCAGGGCCTCGCCGGGTTCCCAGGCGCCCTTGATGAACTGAACCACCGTTACACGGCCCCCATGGCCGAGGGTGCGCAGCACCATGCCCAGGGCGGCGGTGGTCTTGCCCTTGCCGTCGCCGGTGTGCACCAGCAGAAGACCTTTCTCGAGGGTGCGTTCCTGCAGGCGCTGCTGCTGCACCTGCTGGCGCCGCTGCATCCGCAGACGATGGGCCTCGGCCTCCGAGCGGGTCATGGCGGTGGCAGCGGCTCCGCCAGCCATCGTTGCAGAGCCCCGCCGGCCAGCAGGTCGTGGCGCAGGGGTCGCCAGCCGCAGTGCTGCAGCTCCTCCCCCAGGTCGAGGGCCAGGAAGGCGGTGGCTGTCTCGGTCTCGAACAGATGGCAGAACAGCTGCTGGGGCAGGCGCAGGGCCGGCCCGGCGGGATGCAGGTCCACCAGGGCCAGCCGGCCGTCGGGGGTGACCAGTCGGCGGGCCGCCCGCAGCACCTGTCGTCGCTCCGCCGCCGGGAATTCATGCAGGGCCAGGCTGAGCTGGATCCCGTCGAAACGGCCGGAGGGCAGGGGTGGGTCTTCGGCCAGGCCCTGCACCAGCGTCAGGCCCGGATGGCGGCGGGCCGCCAGTTCCAGGGCCCGCGGGGCGATGTCGAGGCCCGTCACCTCTGCCCCGGCGGCCAGCAAGGCTGCCGCGGCCTCGCCCGAGCCACAGCAGAGGTCGAGCATCCGGGCCCCCGGGGGCAGGGCCGTCAGCAGCCAATCGGCCGCCAGCCGCCGCAGCTGGGCCGGTCCCCCGAGCGGCAGGGACGAGACGGCGGTGACGCTGTCGTAGATCCAGCGGTGGCGGTAGGCCAGCTGCCGCAGGGGACCACCGGCCATCAGGCGCTGCGCCGGCCCAGGGCGTCGTCCACGGCGCGCTGCTGATCGCGTCGCGTGATCCAGTGGTGGTAAGTGCGGGTGTGGATGGTCACGGAATGGCCCATCATCCGGGCGGCGACGGTATCGGGCAGTCCGAGGTGAATGGTCCGCAGCGCCCAGGCGTGGCGAAGATCGTAGGGGGCGAGAGGCAGGTCGTAGCGCTGGAACTGCTCGGCGACCCGCCGTCCCACCTGCTGCAGGGTGGTGCGCCGCAGGTCGGTGCAGACGCCCGGCAGACGGCCGGGATTGTCGGCCAGCACTCCGAGGCCGAAGCGCTCGACCCAGTCGGGCAGAAAGGGCCACACCTGATGTTCGCCCGTCTTCGTGGTGGGCAGCACCCGCAGCACGTTCTCCCCCCGCGGGTCCAGATCCGAGAAATCGGCGAAGAACACCTCGTGGTTGCGCAGGCCGTAGGTGGCCATCAGCCCGTAGACCAGGCGCCAGGCGGGGTTGGGGATGGCGTTGACCGCCTCGAGGATGGTTCCGTCGGAGGGCACGGCCCGGAACCGGGCTCGGTGCAGCCCGTAGCCGGCGGCCTGCTCACGCCAGTCGTCGGGAAGCGCCAGACCCTCCTGGCGGGCCAGCAGGCCCAGCACCAGGCCGCACTGCTGGCGGGCGCGGCTGGCCGGCGGGTAGGTCTCCAGCACCTGCAGCAGCAGGGAGGCTGACAGGGCCTGGCCGCGCCCTTCCAGGCGCAGGCGGCGCAGGTAGGGGAGGTAAGCGGCCGTCCAGGTGCTGCGCCCACCACTCAACGACCGTCGCCGGCGCGGATCGTTGAAGAAGTCGCGTTCAAAGCGTTCGAGGCTGGCTGCAAACGGGTCGTCGGCGCTGGCCGGGGGCGCGGCGGCCGCCGCCACGGCCGGCCAGCGGAAGACCCCGGCCGCCAGCTGGGCCTCGATGCGGTGCAGCTGCCGCAGGGCCTCGGCCAGCCCATTGGCGTCGGCCGGCAGGCCGAGGCTGAGGCGCTGGGTGGGCCGTCCGTCGCCCCCATCCCGGCGGGGCAGGGGGCCCCGCAGCCCCAGGTGCCCGCCGCGGCGCTCGAGCCGCAGGCTGATGCCGGCCACCCGCAGGCCCTCGTTGATGCGTTGCAGCTCGTCGTCGACCGCCATGGGCCGGACGGTATCCCGCACGAGGTCGGACGGCCAGGGCCGGTCGCTAGGCTCTGGCGCGAAACAGAGGATCGTGGGGCCATGGGCCGGGTCGGCGTGGTGCTGCTGAACCTGGGGGGGCCCGAGCGCATCCAGGATGTGGGGCCGTTTCTTTACAACCTGTTCGCCGACCCGGAGATCATCCGGTTGCCGATCCCGGCCCTCCAGAAACCTCTGGCCTGGCTGATCAGCACCCTGCGCAGTCGCCGCTCCCAGGAGGCCTACCGGTCGATCGGCGGCGGCTCCCCACTGCGCCGCATCACGGACCAGCAGGCCCGGGAGCTGCAGAGCGTGCTGCGGCAGCGGGGTGTGGAGGCCACCACCTACGTGGCCATGCGCTACTGGCACCCCTTCACCGAATCGGCTGTGGCCGACATGAAGGCTGATGCCATCGATCAGGTGGTGGTGCTGCCGCTGTACCCCCAGTTCTCGATCAGCACCAGCGGTTCCAGCTTCCGTGAGCTGCAGCGGCTGCGCCAGGCCGACGACGCCTTTGCCCGGCTGCCCCTGCGCGCCATCCGCAGCTGGTACGACCATCCGGGCTATCTGCAGGCCATGGCCCAGCTCATCGGCAGCGAGCTCGATGCCTGCCACGATCCGAGCCGGGCCCACGTGTTCTTCAGTGCCCACGGCGTGCCGCGCAGTTACGTGGACGAGGCCGGTGATCCCTACCAGCGGGAGATCGAGGCCTGTGCGGCACTGGTGATGGAGCGCCTCGGCCGGGGCAATCCCTGGACCCTGGCTTACCAGAGCCGGGTCGGTCCGGTGGAGTGGCTGCGACCTTACACCGAGGAAGCCCTGCAGGAGCTTGGCGCCGGTGGCGTGCAGGAGCTGGTGGTGGTGCCGATCAGCTTCGTCAGCGAGCACATCGAGACCCTTGAGGAGATCGACATCGAGTACCGCCACATCGCCACCGAAGCCGGTGTGGCCAATTTCCGGCGGGTGCCGGCCCTCGACACCGACCCCACGTTCATCGCCGGTCTGGCGGATCTGGTGGAGGCCTCCCTGGCCGGGCCCGAGGTGGACCTCGAGCAGGCGGCCGCCCTGCCGGCCCGCACCAAGCTCTACCCCCAGGAGAAATGGGTCTGGGGCTGGAACAACAGTTCCGAGGTCTGGAACGGCCGCCTGGCCATGCTCGGATTCTCGGCCTTCCTGCTGGAGCTGCTCAGCGGCCGCGGTCCCCTGCATGCCCTCGGGCTGCTCTGATCCCATGCTCCGCCTGTTTCCGCTGCTTCTGGGGGCTGCTCTGCTGCTGGTCCCGGGCCTCGCCCAGGCCGACCGGCGCTGGCGGCTGGGGGTCTTCCCCGTGGCCAACTTCCAGGCCTACACCAGCCATTACGGCCCCCGCAGCCTCGATGGCGCTTCCCCCCGGCTGCACAACGGCCTCGACATCGCCGCCCCCCTCGGCAGTCCGGTGCGCAGCTGGTGGCGGGGCCAGGTGGTCGAGATCATCGACGACAGCGCCTGCGGCATCGGTGTGGTGATCAGCTCCGGTGCCTACGACCACATCTATTGCCATCTGCACGGCAGCGTCAGCGGTGGCGTGTACCGCAGCGGCCCCGTGCAGCTGAGCAGCGGCCGGATGGTGCGCTTCGGCGAGCGCATCGGCCATGTGGGGCTCACCGGCCATACCACCGGACCCCACCTCCACTGGGGGATGCGGTACCGGGGTGAATGGCTGGATCCCGGCCGCATCCTCAGGGCCATGGCGGCCAGCCAGGCCAGCCCTTAAGTTATTGATCAATCCGTTGCACCGGGACGACGCCGTGACGCTCGCCGACGCCCGCACCGCCGCCCCCGCCCTGGAGCTGCCGGGCGAGGTGTCAGGGGCCTATGCGCTCATGGATGCGCTGCACCGTCACGGCGTGCAGCACATCTTCGGCTACCCGGGCGGAGCGATCCTTCCGATCTATGACGAGCTGCTGCTCGCCGAGCAGCGCGGATGGATGCAGCACATCCTCGTGCGCCACGAGCAGGGCGGTGCCCACGCCGCCGACGCCTATGCACGCGCCACCGGCCGGGTGGGGGTCTGTTTCGGCACCTCGGGTCCGGGTGCCACCAACCTGGTGACCGGCATCGCCACCGCCCAGATGGATTCGGTGCCGATGGTCGTCATCACCGGTCAGGTGGGCCGGGCCGCCATCGGCACCGACGCCTTCCAGGAAACCGACATCTTCGGCATCACCCTGCCGATCGTCAAACACTCCTGGGTGGTGCGCGACCCGGCCGACATCGGCCGCATCGTCGCCGAGGCCTTTCTGATCGCCGCCAGCGGGCGCCCGGGCCCGGTGCTGATCGACGTGCCCAAGGATGTGGGCACCGAGCGCTTCCACTACGTGCCGGTGGAGCCGGGATCGGTGGTGCCGACGGGGTACCAGCTGCCCCGGCCCCCCCGGCCGGAGGCCGTTTCTGATGCCCTCGACCTGATCCGCGAGGCGCGGCGGCCGTTGCTTTATGTGGGCGGTGGCGCCATTGCCGCCGGGGCCCACGACGAGATCCGTGCCCTCGCCGAGCGCTTCGCCCTGCCCACCACCACCACCCTGATGGGCAAGGGTGCCTTCGACGAGCGCCATCCCCTGTCGGTCGGCATGCTGGGCATGCATGGCACCGCCTACGCCAACTTCGCCGTGACCGACTGCGATCTGCTGATCGCCGCCGGGGCCCGTTTTGACGACCGCGTCACCGGTCGCCTCGACACCTTCGCCCCGCGGGCACGGGTGATTCACATCGACATCGATGCCGCCGAGGTGGGCAAGAATCGCTCCCCCGATGTGGGCATCGTCGCTGATGTGCGTCTGGCCCTGCAGGCGCTGCTGGAGGCCTCGGCCGCAGACGGCCATGACCACCGCACGGCGGCATGGCTGGAGCGCATCCAGGAGTGGCGCCGGCGTTACCCACTGACGGTGCCCACACCCGAAGGGGAGATCGCTCCCCAGGAGGTGATGCTGGCCCTGAGGGAACTGGCGGGTTCGGCGGTGGTCACCACCGATGTGGGCCAGCACCAGATGTGGGCTGCCCAGTACCTCCACAACGGCCCGCGACGCTGGATCAGCAGCAGTGGCCTGGGCACCATGGGCTACGGACTACCGGCCGCCCTCGGGGCCCAGGTCGCCCTGCCCGGAGAGCCGGTGATCTGCGTCGCCGGTGACGCCAGCATCCTGATGAACATCCAGGAGCTGGGCACCGTGGCCCACTACGGCCTCCCGGTGAAGGTGATCATCATCAACAACGGCTGGCAGGGGATGGTGCGCCAATGGCAGGAAAGCTTCTACGGCGAGCGCTACTCAGCGTCCGACATGAGCCGGGGCATGCCCGAGTTCGTGCGGCTCGCCGAGGCCTTCGGCGTGCGGGGGCTTCAGATCAGCGACCGTCGCGAACTGTCGACGGGGCTGGCCGACGCCCTGGCCCATCCCGGTCCGGTGCTCGTGGATGTGCGCGTGCGCCGCAACGAGAACTGCTATCCGATGGTGCCGCCCGGCAAGAGCAATGCCCAGATGGTCGGACTCCCCAGCCATCCGGAACTGGCCCTGAGCGAGAGGCGGACCTGCGGCAGCTGTCATCACGACAACCCGAGCGAGCACCTCTTCTGTTCCCACTGCGGTTCCCGCCTCTGATGGGTCGACCGCCGTTGTGGCCCCTGCTGCTGGCTCTGCTGCTCCTGCTGTGGCCAGCCTGCGCCCAGGCCGCCGAGGTTCTGCAGGTGCGTGAGGCCGATCTTCTGTTGATCGGTGATCACAACCGCACCTACAGCGTCCGCCTGGCCTGCGCCGAACCCATCGCCGGTCATGAGGCCGAGGCGGTGGATCTGCTGCGCCATCAGCTGCGCCGTCGTCAGAGGGTCAATCTCATGCCCATGGGCAGCCGTGATGGCCTGCTCTTGGCCAGGGTGCGTCCCCTGGGCATGGATCGTGACCTGGCCCAGCAGCTTGTTGCCGCAGGGCTGGCCCGCACGGCGGACGGTTGCCCAGGGGTGGCAGCAGCGGCATGAGCCTGGATCGCACCGCCCGGGGCATTGTGCTGGTGCCGTGCCTGCTGCTCGGCGGTGCCTTCCTCAGCGCCGCTGCCTGGGGCCCTGCGGAGGCGGGGGCAAACCGCAGCCTGGCCCTGATCATCGGCCTTGCGCTTGTGCTGGGGGGGGCATTGGCCCAGGTGATCGGCCGGGGGCGCCCCGCCGAACCCGGGCTCAGCGGGGAGCGGCGGCCGGAGCCTTGATGCCGCCCTTGCCGCCAGCGGCCGGTTGCTGCATCAGCTCGAAGAAGGCCTGGGTAGGATAGAAGACGAATGAATCCTGCTGCTGCTGGACCATCTGCTGCAGCGCCACGGTGATGTCGGCCGCCAGCAGCTCCACTTTCGTGTTCTTGAGGGCCGCCGCCGCCCGCTCAGCATCGTCGTAGCTCAGAAAGAACACCGCCTTGGTCCCCTTGGGGGTGTTGACGGTGATGAACGGTTTGGAGAAGAACACCGGCACCGACAACCCCTCGCTGATGTCCTTGTCAGGCACCCCCTGGCGCTTGAGCATCTGCACCGCCCGGGCGAAGTCCTGCTCGTTGACGATCACCGGCGCCAGCAGCTTCTTGTCCTTGAGCCTGCTGTTGATCTCGGCGACCTTCTCGTTGGCGATGTTGAGCGGAACCGGAAGCACGCGGGCCTGCACCGAGGGGTTGGATTTGCGGAAGATCTCCAGTTCCTTCTGGGCCCGGGCCGGTTCGAGGTACATGGGCAGCACCAGGCCGTTGTCCCGTTGGATCGGCAGGGGCGTTCCCTCGGGACTGGTGAGGATGAAGACAGGGACGACCGACAGCTTGCGCAGGGCCTCGGCCTCGGGGATGGCCCGGGCCGGCTGAATCGACAGCATCAGGCCGGCGCAGGCCAGGGCCGTGGCCATCGGTCGCTGCAGACGGCGGGCGAAGATGGAGACGTCCAGCATGGGACCCGGGTCGGGAAAGGCTGAGCGTAGGCATGCCTCCCCCTTTAACCTGTCGCCGCTGGACGGTACTGGGCATGACCACTGGAGAGACGGACAGGGGCCTGCAGCGCTGGCGGCTGGCTGGTGTGGTGGCGTCCCTTGTGGCCGTGCAGTCCATGGCGGCCGGGCTGCCTCAACCCGGCCATGCGTTGATGCTGCTGCCCAGCGAAGGTCCCGTTGCCGGTCTGGGCGATGGCCTGCGGCGGGGGTTTGTCCTGGCGCTGGAGAATTCCCGTCGCTGTGGTCTGCCCGCAGTCCAATGGTCGGTCGGTTGGGTTCCCCCAGATGCCGATCCCGCCCCCCTGCTCAAGGGCCGCCGGTTGCCGGCGGTGCTGCTGGCGCCGCCGGCCACGCCCCTGGTCGAAACCGGTCTGCTGGCCCGGGATGCCCAGCGCCAGGTGCTGCTCACCCTGCAGCGGGGGGCTTCGCTGCAGCAGCTCGCCACTCGCCCGGGATCCGATCGCCTCTGGCCGGTGGCCCCCGCCAGGACCCTGGAGATTGACGCCCTGGTGAAGTCCCTGAGCGATGCCGATCAGCTTGGATTTCTGTTGATCACCGATGGCACCAGTGATCAGCAACTGCTTGCTGACCGCTTCCTGGAGGGGATGCGTGCCCAGGGGGGGGTGCTGCTGGGGCCTGACGTGACTGCCCGGGTGGTGGATCCCTCGAAACCGGAGGATCTGAAGCTGCTGGGCAGCGATGCCGAATGGTTCCGTCCCTCGTCCCTTGTGGTGATGACCGGACCTGACAGCCCGTTGATGAAAGCGGTGTTGAAGCAGACCTGGCCCAAGGATGTGACCCTCGTCTGGCCGGTGCCTCCCCGCCAGCGCAGCGATCGCCGTCAGGTCGGGGTTGATGAGGCCAGTCGCGGTCCTGGCTGGAAGAGCTTCGAGAAGGATTTCCGCCAGCGCTGGGGGTACACCCCCAGCGTCGTGGAGGCCTCGGGCTTCGATGCCGGCCAGCTGGTGGCCCTGTCGGCGGCGGCTCGCAACCAGCCACCGACCGATGGCCTCAAGGGGTTCGATCCCACCCTCGGAGCCCGTCCGCTGTGTGAAGCGATCAAGGCCCGCCGGGAGGGTCGCAGTGCCCGGCCCCAGGGGGTGGCCAGCAACATGGACATGAAACCGGCCACTCCGCCGACGGCCACCCTGGAGGTGATCGAGAAACAGCCGGATGGTGCCCGCAAGACCAAGAGTTTCAACCTCGGCTCGAGCTGAGGTCGCCCGTGCGGAGCCGGCTGTCGGCCGGCTTCACTCCTCGCCTTCGTCCTCGGCTCCGACGGGAACCAGTCGGATCTGCTTGCGGCCCAGCTTGATCTCGAACTCATCGCCCGGCTTCAGGTTGAGAAGCGCGGTGTAAGCCTTGCCGACCAGCAGGTTTCCGTTGCCTTGCACGGTGGCGACATAGCTGAGTTTGCGGCCGGCACGGCCACCGCCCGAGCCGCCGATCTCGACGCCCTTGGCTTCGAGCAAGGCTTCATAGAACGCCGTGAAGTTCAGGCGCTCGCCGCCGTCCTTCTTGCTGGAGACATACCCACAGGCACGAACGATCTCGGATTTACCGGCATCGCCCAGCTCCTTCACCTTGGTCAGCAGATCGGTCCCAGTGAGCATTCCTTTGGTGTGAAGCATTCCCTCTCACACTACCAATTGAACGGCGATCTGAAAAGACATCGATCACCAGAGAAGCAGCACAGGTTGCTCACGATTCAGCAACCACAGCTGTCGGCGATCCCGCAGCATCGGCTGCCCGACGACCGCATCAACCTCGAGGGCGGCAAGAATGCCACTGTCGGTGACAATCATCGACTGGCTGCCGACGGGCGTCCCTGCCAGGCGAAGTCCTTCGAGGTTCATCTGCAGAGCTGATTCGTCGCCGCAGAATCCGGCGATGCGCAGGGGACGGACGGGCCCCTGTGGATGGAGGCGGCTGGCCAGGTTCCGGGAGACGAACAGCCCCTCGGCGCCGGTGTCGAGCAGGGCGCTGACGCCTCCTCCGCGGCTGTCCTGCAGATCCAGCAACGGCACGCCATGGCGCCAGCGCAGGGGCAGCCGTGTCGCCCGCGGGGGGGCCATGGCGGTCCGATCAGCCTCAGCCCCCAGGCGCACCCGGCGGCTGACGGGATCGATGAGCATCGACACCTGACGGAACAGCGGCGCCCCCAACACCCCGTCGCTGCCGGGGGGAACCCCCAGAGCCGGCATCACCAGTGCCTCGAGTGCCTCGATCTGCAGACCACCGAGGCTCAGGTCCGGCAGCCGCACCCGCCCTGGGCGCAGCGCCTGGCAGCCGGCTCCGGCCCCCGCCAGCCGCAGGGCCCCGGGCGGCAGCTCCACCACCGGCAGCCCCAGCCGTTGCGCCAGCTGTTCGGTGACCAGGGAGACCGATGCTCCGCTGTCGAGCAGCAGCCGCAGCACCGTGCCGTCGCGGGTCGTCAAACGCACGATCGGTGTATCCCCATCGGCGGGCCGGTCGTACGGCACATCGGCCGCCCCCCGCAGCCGGGGCTCGGGCAGCCGCATCCCGTCGAGCTGCACGAGGGCCGCCCGGGCGGAGGTGCCGGCCAGCAGCAGCGCGGTGATCAGCGCCGTCAGGGGTCCCAGACCCATGGCATCGCGAGGCGTCGCCCCTTCAGGATGGGCACCTGTGCCGGTCGATGCCATGGCCCCCCGGCTGCGGCCCATCACTCCCTCGGATCACGGTGCCCTCAGGGCCGTGTATCAGAACGCCGTGCGCACCCAGGCTCCAGGCCTCTACTCCGACGCGCAGGTGGCGGCATGGGCGGCGGTGGCGGTGCTTCCAGGGCTGCTGGATCGGGCCCTGGCCGCAGGGGAGGGTCTGCTGATCGAGGCGGACGATGGTGTGGAGGCCTTCGCCCTGCTGCATCCTCCCCACCGCCTGGCCCTGCTGTACTGCCGCGGCGACCGCAGCCGTCGCGGCCATGGCGGGCGCCTGGTGAGGGCCCTTGAGGCGCTGGCCCTGCAACGGGGGCAGACGCATCTGGTGACCGAGGCCAGCCTGATCAGCCGTCCGCTGCTGGAGCGCCTGGGCTGGCGCTGGGTGGCTCTGGAACGGCTGACGATCGGCGGTGTGCCGTTCGAGCGACACCGTCTGCGGCGTGAGCTTTCACCCGAAGGGAGGGCTGACGGGCCCACAGCCAGCCCTCCCGGTTGATCAGCAGGCCCAGCAGCAGCAGCACCAGCATCAGCCCGACCTGGTCGACCCTGGCATCGGGCACCAGCAGATCCGCCAGCAGATGGGGAACGTTGGTGAGGGTGTAAACCAGGCTGAGGCCCAGATGCAGCCAGCGCCAGCGCCGCCGGGGATGCGGGCCGCTGGCGTCGTAGGCGATCAGCACCAGGGCCATGAGCGGGATTACGAAATAGACCGCCATCGCGTCGAACAGCAACGGCAGCCAGCGTTCGCTGAGGCTGCTGTGGATGTCGGCCGAGCGGCCGTGGAACAGGGGCATCAGCCCCAGCTCCACGTGGAAGAGGGTTGCCAGCAGCCAGGCGATCCAGAGGGTGCGCAGTCGCAGGGCGTGGTCGACCGCGTGCGGACGGGGCATCCGCTCACACCACCTTGACGACATCGAACGGTCCCTGACCCATGGCGTTGATCGTCTGGGCGGCCCGCACGGCCGCCTCCTGGGTGTGGAACTGGTAGGCGTCCGCCGCCGACTCCACCTCCTCGAGGTGCTCGTCGCTGCCGGCGGTGGCCAGGAACCGATCCGCTCCGAGGCGCTGCAGGACGTAGCGCTCGGGCTGGGTGCAGTCCATGGGGTGGGCCGGATCGATCTCCGGCGTCCAGAAGTGCTGGCTCATCGTGGGGTCAACGCTCGATCACGGCCAGGGCCACTCTGGTCGCCATCAGGGCGTCGGGGTCGAGGCTGATGGCGTCGATTCCCTCCTCCACCAGGAAGCGGGCGAAGGCCGGATCATCGCTGGGGCCCTGCCCGCAGAGGCTGATGCTGCGGCCGCAGCGGTGGGCCGTGCCGATCGCCAGTCGGATCAGCGCCCGCACGGCCGGTTGGTTCTCCGAAAACAACGGAGCCAGCCGTTCGGAGTCGCGGTCGATGCCCAGGGTCAGCTGCGTCAGGTCGTTCGATCCGATCGAGAACCCATCGAAGCGCTCGGCGAAGGCCTCCAGCTCGAGCACGTTCGCCGGCAGTTCACACATCATCTGCACCGCCAGCCCATCGTGCCCTCGCCGCAGCCCTTCCTCGGCCATGGCCGCCAGCACCCGGTCGGCCTCCTGCGGGCTGCGGCAGAAGGGCACCATCGGCGTCAGGTTCGTCAGCCCCAGATCGCCCCGCACCCTGGCCAGGGCCCGGCATTCCAGGCCGAAGGCCCGGCGGAACGGTTCGCTCGTGTAGCGGCACGCCCCACGCCAGCCGAGCATCGGGTTCGGTTCGATGGGTTCGAAGTGCCGTCCACCCAGCAGGCGGGCATATTCGTTGCTCTTGAAGTCGGAGAATCGCAGCAGCACGGGCCGGGGATGGAAGGCCGCCGCCAGGCGGGCCATGGCTTCGCTGAGCCGTTCGCCATAGAAGGCGACAGGGTCGGCAGCTCCTTGCAGCCGCTGCTCCACGGCCGCTCGCTCGGCCGGGTCGAGCTGATCCGGGTGCAGCAGCGCGAGGGGGTGGATGCCGATGTCGTGGGCGATGACGAACTCCAGCCGCGCCAGGCCGACGCCGTCGCTGGGGAGGGCGGCGAGGCGGAAGGCCTCCTGGGGCCGCGAGACGTTGAGCAGCAGTCGCGTGCGCAGGGGCGGGAGTTCGCTGAGCTGCTGTTCCTCGAGCCGGAACGGCAGCACCCCCGCGTAGACGTGGCCGTCCTCCCCTTCACAGCAGGCGGCGGTGACGACGGCACCGTCCGGCAGCCGCTGGGTGGCATCGCCGCAGCCGACGATGGCGGGCACGCCCATCTCCCGGGCGACGATCGCCGCGTGGCAGGTGCGTCCCCCCTGGTCGGTCACCACAGCCCCCGCCTGCCGCAGGATCGGCTCCCAGTCGGGATCGGTGCGGCTGGTCACGAGCACGTCCCCGGGCCGGAAGCGGTCGAGCTCGTCGGGGCCCCGCAGCAGCCGCACCGGACCACTGCCGATGCCGGCACCGATGGCACGGCCGCTCACCAGCGGCACGGCCCCATGCGGCTCGAGACACCAGCGCCGCAGCATCCCGGGCGGGCGTCGGGCTTCGACGGTCTCGGGGCGGGCCTGCAGCACGAACAGTCCTCCCTCGCTGCCGTCCCAGGCCCACTCGATGTCCATCGGCATCGGTCGCCCGTGCAGGGCCGAGTAGTGGTCCTCGATGACACAGCCCCAGCGCGCGAGGGTGAGCACCTGGTCATCGCTCAGCACCAGCTGCCGCTGCCGGTCGGGGGGCACGGGCCGTCGCTGCAGCTGGCCGTCGTCGTCGGACAGCACCAGCTGCACGGTCTTCTCTCCGGGGCGGCGGCTCAGGATCGCCGGCAGTCCTTGCCGCAGCCGGGGTTTGAACACCAGCCATTCATCGGGAATCACCTCCCCCTGCACCACCGTCTCGCCGAAGCCCCAGGCGCCGTTGATCAGCACCACCTCGCGGAAGCCGCTCTCGGTGTCGAGGGTGAAGAGCACCCCGGCGCAGCCGCGGTCGGCGCGCACGAGGCGCTGCACCCCGATCGCCAGGGCGACGCCGAGGTCATCGAGACCGAGCCGGCGGCGGTAGACGATGGCGCGGTCGCTGAACAGGGAGGCGTAGCAGCGGCTGCAGGCCTGCAGCAGGGCCCGCTCGCCGGACACCGCCAGAACGGTCTCCTGCTGGCCGGCGAAGCTGGCCTCGGGCAGGTCCTCGGCCGTGGCGCTGGAGCGCAC
>JBMOIF010000015.1:0-41867 GCA_049317465.1 Prochlorococcaceae cyanobacterium
CAGCAACCAGCTTCGCCACCCCATGCTCCTTGCCTGCCACTCAGGGGCAGCGTTAGCCCTACTACTCAGAAGGCTTCCAGTGGCAGAACAACCGCGTACACTAACTATGCGATACCACCCCCAGCATCAGAGATGTGACCATGCTGCACGTGAACGGCGGCACCAATGGCCTCACCGAACGCCCGGTGTATTGCGAGCGCTGCCTGGCGGCGCTTCTCTGAAGCGATCGCAGGCAAAACACGCCAACCAAATGTTCGACTGAGGCACCTACGATGCCAAGGCCCTTGATACAGCACGTTGTCATGAACCTTCGTCTGGCCGCCACCTGCAGCACTCTGGTGTTGCCCCTCCTGGTTACAGGACCCGGTTCCGCCTTGGCCGACAGCCAGCCAATGCGCATGAACAACAACATCACTGAACAGCAGGTGCTGAACTCGCAGAAAGGCTGGTGCAATGGCCTGCTGGCGATCAGCAAGGCCTACGCCACAGGCGGTTTCGCAGCAGCCGAGGCAACGGCCAGCAAGATCCTCGACCAGGCCTATGGCTATCAGTACGGAGCCGTAGCTTTCAAACCCACGCTGACTCAGCAACCGCAGACCTTCCGCGCTACCAAGGTCGGCGCGCTGGCCTATTTCGTAGGCGGTAATCCCAGCTATCCCAACGACAAGGGCTTTGCCATCAAGCCCTGGCAAACCTGCGCCATCCGCAATCAGGTGATCCAGCTACATGGTGAACTGGCCATCACCATGGGCAATGTTGATCTCACCGACAGCAGCGGCAAGGTGACCAGCGTAGACAAGACATGGGCATTCGTAAGGGAGCCGGACGGGGAAGTCCGCATCGTGCTGCATCACTCCTCGCTTCCCTTCACGGCGAAGTGATCACCCGTAGTTCATGCTGAACCTCCTGGGGCAGGGCTATCCATCTGCTGCCCCAGGCATTCAAAGTGCTCACGTTTTGATTTGCCACAACCACCCGCCTTACTCCCCCTATTTCGTTCCCAATGCCTTCGTCGCATTGACCGCAGCCAGATTCTTGAGGTACAGACCGATGCAATTAGTGGCCTTAGGGCTAACATCATCACTGAATCGTTCCGGCGTGCAGAACTCGTATTCGCAAAAGCTGATGCGGGCGGGTGATGATGAGCGTTAGCCAGAGCAGGAGCATGCGCTGAAGTCCCAAGCGTGGCTACAATGTGAGCACGTCTTCAGGGTGTGACCGTGGTACGAGCAAAGCTCGTGAAAATCGGCAATTCGAGAGGGATCCGTCTCGCCAAGCCGCTGCTTGAGGTTGCTGGGCTAGCTGACGAAGTCGAGATCGAGGCTGCTCCAGGGGTTCTGACCATCAGGCCATCGGCTCATCCGAGGGCTGGATGGGCTGAGGCGGCAGCGTCTTTCGAGCCGGTGGGACTTCTCGATGAGATGAGCGCCACTCGGTTTGATGATGAAGAGTGGTCATGGTGACTCAAGAATGCGTTTCCAGAGGGGGTATCTACCTTGTTGTATTGAATCCCACGAGCGGATCTGAAATTAGGAAGACAAGGCCTTGTGTCGTAGTGTCACCGGATGAGCTCAATGCTCACCTTCGTACTTTTATTGTCGCGCCTCTCACCACTGGTGGACATCCATACCCTTTTCGTGTGCGATGCAGCTTTGATGGCAAAGACGGCCATGTTGTGGCTGATCAGCTAAGGGCTGTAGATCGGGAACGTCTCGTCAGGCGATTGGGGAGTCTGTCGGAGACTACGCTGAATGAGCTACTGGCTGTTCTGCAGGCGATGTTCGCTGTGTAGAGGCCTGGCTAACACAGCCATGCACCTGACCCGCCACCTCAGATTCACTTGCCCCATGGGCACGCTTCTGCTCCAGCTCTCTGCGGCCAGGTGATGGCCAGCGTTAGCCACAGCCATGGGACCCCAACCGCCCCGCCACGACCCCATGCCGTCCTAGACAGGTCCCAGTTGTCGGCCACGGATGTCCACACGCATCCTCCAGGGTGATCTCGGGGATCCGCCACGCACCCGCCGCCACGATTACCTGCTGGTGGTGCTGCAGCTGTTCTGGCGCATGCGGCTTGACCTGCTTCTGTTCGGCCTCATCGCGGCTTTTGTGCTGCTCAGTGGTGTGCGGGCCGAAGGGCTGACCCTCAACACCATGGGGTTCTCGGTGATGGGGATTGCGGTGTCCATCTTTATCGCCTTCCGTAACACCCAGGCCATCACCCGCTGGTGGGAGGCCCGCTCCCTCTGGGGTGCCATGGTCAACCACAGCCGCAAATGGCGCGATGCCCTCATCGCCCTGCTGGATCCACAGCACCTGTCCACACCCCAGGGGCGTGGGCTGGTCGAGTACCAGGTGGCCTTGGTGTGGTTGCTGAATTTCGAACTGCGCAACTTCTGGCGTGCTGACCTACGCCAGGGGGTTGATGGCCTGCTGGCCGATCTGGATCTGCCCCCAGACACCAGCCTGCAGCAGCTGTGTCGCGAACGGGCCCGGACGATTCAGCAGCTGCATGCCGAAGGCTGGATCGATGGCTGGGGTCGCCAGCAGCTGGTTGAGATCGCCCTGCAATGCCTCGACAGCCTCGGTGGTCTGCAACGCATCCGCAACACGCCCATCCCGGCGTCGTACGACGTGTTCGTGCGGCTCATCACCTGGCTGTACGGCCTGCAGCTCCTGCTTGCCTTTCAACGCTCCGGCACCAGTGGGATTGGCCTTGCCCTGTTTTTCGGTTTTCTCACCGCCGAACGCATCGGCTCCTATGTCGAAGGTCCTTTTGATCGCGACGGCAGCAGCTTTTCGTTGCCGTTGAACACCATCTGCAGCACGATCACCGCCGATCTGATGGAGCGTCCCCTGGCCTTCGGTGCGTTCGCACCCAGTTCTGACCCCACCCGCTGGCACTGATCGATCCGCCTGTCGGCCATCGCCTTCGGTTACAACCGCCACACTCTTGCTGCGCTCCCGCGACAACAATGCTGGTGCGGACAAGGAGTTCTAGGGTTCCGGCCCGGTCAGGGTGTCTGGTCCAAGAGAGCTTCACCGGCCTTTGCCGGGGCACGGAGGGATAAAAGCCCGGGAGACCGCAACCACGCCCACCCTCCCTCCCCATGCCATGACGGCCAACCCTGGCGCTCAAGGCGCCTTCGACCCCATGCCTCCTACCGAGGGACAGCAGGCCCTCGAGAAGGAACGGGCCCTGCCCCTCACCGGCTGGCAACAGGAGGTGGACCAGGCCCACCGCTGGGGTCTGGAGGCGGCCGACAGCATTGTTGATCGCCGCATCTCCACCTTCTCCCGTGGTGAGCTGCCCCATTTCGCGGGCATCAACACCTTCATGAAGGCCCCCTACATCGAGGACGTCAACCGCGTCGGCGAGTTTGACGTGGCCGTTGTGGGTGTGCCCCACGACAGCGGCACCACCTACCGCCCCGGTACCCGCTTCGGCCCCCAGGGCATCCGTCGTATCTCGGCGCTCTACACCCCCTACAACTACGAGATGGGCGTGGACCTGCGGGAGCAGATCACCCTCTGTGACGTGGGCGACATCTTCACCATTCCGGCCAATAACGAAAAAAGCTTTGATCAGATCTCCAAGGGTATAGCCCACATCTTTTCCAGTGGTGCCTTCCCGATCATCCTCGGCGGCGACCATTCCATCGGGTTTCCCACTATTCGTGGCATCTGTCGCCATCTCGGCGACAAGAAGGTGGGCATCATTCACTTCGATCGCCATGTCGACACCCAGGAGATCGACCTGGATGAGCGCATGCACACCTGCCCCTGGTTCCATGCCACCAACATGGCCAATGCACCGGCCACCAACCTGGTGCAGCTCGGCATCGGTGGTTGGCAGGTGCCCCGTGAGGGCGTCAAGGTCTGCCGCGAACGGGGCACCAATGTGCTCACCGTCACCGACATCTGTGAGATGGGCCTCGAAGCGGCTGCCCTGTTCGCCATCGAGCGGGCCACCGATGGCACCGACTGCGTTTACATCTCCTTCGACATCGACTGCATTGATGCCGGTTTTGTCCCCGGCACCGGCTGGCCCGAGCCTGGCGGCCTGCTTCCCCGCGAAGCCCTCAAGCTGCTCCAGCTGATCGTCCGGAATGTTCCGGTCTGCGGTCTCGAGGTTGTCGAGGTGTCTCCCCCCTACGACATCAGCGACATGACCTCATTGATGGCCACCCGCGTCATCTGCGACACCATGGCCCATCTGGTCGTCAGCGGCCAGCTCCCCCGCCGCAACAAGCCGGCCTGGATCAGCGACACCTGCAACATGAATGTCGATCAGAAGTGGAGGTGACGGCATGCATGAAGTCGACATGACCCGTTGCCTGCTGCTCTCGATGCACCAGTGGAAGCAGACCCACGATCCCGCTGTTCCTGCCGTCCAGCGGGTGCACCTCCAGGTGGGCACCTTCACCTGCGTCGAACCCGAGCAGCTGCAGACCAGCTGGCGTGCTGCCGTGGTCGGCAGCTGGCTCGCCGGCGCCGAGCTGGCGATCGAAACCGTGCCGCTCATCGGCCGTTGCCTCGAGTGCGGCACCACCTACAGCCCCGATCCCGACCGCGCCTATCGCTCCCCCTGCTGCGATCACCCGATGGAGGAGATCGTCAGCGGCCGTGAACTGCGCATCCGCTCCGTTGATTACACCCTCACCACCGCATCGGCGGTCTGAAGACCATGCACATGCCCCTGCAGGACACCCTCGGCCTCAATCTCCTGGCCGCCAACCAGCATCAGGCCGAACACAACCGCCACCACTTCGACGCCTGGCGGCTGCTCTGCATCAACCTGATGAGCAGCCCTGGCGCGGGCAAGACCTCGTTGCTCGAACGCAGTCTGGTGGCCCTCGCCGACGATCTGGCGATGGCGGTGATCGAGGGTGACATGACCACCCGGCTTGATGCCGAACGCCTCGAGGCCGTCGGCGTGCCGGTGGTGCCCATCACCACCGGTCGTGCCTGCCATCTCGATGCCGCGATGGTCAGCGGTGGTCTCAAGCAGCTGCAGCAGCGCCTTGATCCGTCCACCCTCGACCTGCTCTGGGTCGAGAACGTCGGCAACCTTGTCTGTCCCGCTGAGTTTGAGGTCGGTGAGCATCGCAAGGTGGCCCTGCTCAGTGTCACCGAAGGCGATGACAAGCCGCTCAAATATCCCGTCATGTTCCGGGAGGCCGACTGTGTGCTGATCACCAAGACCGACCTGTTGCCGTATCTGCCCGTCGACATCGAACAGATGGAGAACCACATCCATTCGGTCAATCCCCGTTGTGCCGTGATTCGCGTCTCTGCCAGCAGCGGCAATGGTCTGGCCGCCTGGCACCACTGGGTCCGCACCCAACAGGCGATGGTCTGCGTCCCTGATCCTTCGCCTCTGGTGGTGGCATGAACACCGCTGATCGCGCCGATCGTCAACAGTTCCAGGTGGCTTGTCGCCCGGGCAGCGGGTTCGGTTTCACCTGGGCACTTGTTTCATCCCTCCTCCCGCGTTCCGTCGTTGGTGATGCCATGGTCAACAGCAATCTGGCCTACAGAAGGGATGAGTGGGGTTTGTTTGACTCCACCGTTCCCGACGGGCCACAGCAGCCTTCATTCGTCAATCTCTGAGTCTTCGTCCCCTCTGCGGTCCTTTCTCTCCCTTTTCTGCCATGGTCTCGTTCCCTCCCCAGTCGTTCTTCCGGCCCCTCGTCGCCCTGGCCGCTTCCCTCGGTGCCGGTCTCCTCACCGCCTGCCAGACCCCCGGTGTCCCGTCGTCCACCGGCAGTGGCCAGGGGCCGGTGGTTCGCATCGGCTACAGCGCCTGGCCCGGTTGGTTCCCCTGGGCCGTGACCGAGGCCAGGGGGTTGTTCGGCAAGGCCGGCGTCAACGCCAAGATGCAGTGGTTTGATGGCTACCTCGACAGCATCAACGCTCTGAACGCCGGCCAGCTGGACTGCAACAGTCAGACCCTCAACGACACCATCAGCTCCGTTGCCGGCGGTGCCGACCTGCAGGTTGTGCTGCAGAACGACTACTCCACCGGCAATGATCAGATCATTGTCGCTGAGGGCATCGATTCGGTCGCGGCCCTCAAGGGGAAGAAGGTCGCCGCTGAGGAGGGCACCGTTGATCATTACCTTCTGCTCAAGGTGCTCAAGGAGGGCGGCCTCAAGGCCTCCGATATCACCTTCGTTCCCCTCGAAACCGGCGCCGCCGCCGCTGCCTTTGCCGCCGGCAAGGTCGACGCGGTGGGCGTCTATGCCCCCTTCACCACCCAGGCGCTCAAACGCGCCGGCAGCAAGGCGATCACCACCTCCAAAGACCACCCAGGCGCCATCAGCGACCTGCTGGTCTGCCGACGCGAGTTCGTTCAGAAGAATCCCCAGGCGATTCAGCGGGTTGTCAATGCCTGGTTCGCCACCCTCCAGATGATGAAGGACGAACCGGCCGTCACCCTGCCGATTCTGGTGCAGCGCTCGGGTGTTTCCGAGCAGGACTTCAAGGCCTACGACGCCGGCACCACCATTCAGTCCCTCGCCGAGAACAAGGCCAACTTCAAGCCCGGCACCACCATGACCTCCCTGCCCTACGCGGCGGCGCAGATCAGCACCTTCCTGATCGAGGTGGGTCTGGCCAAGACCGCACCGAAACTCGACTCGCTGCTCAATTCCACGTTCGTGGACAACGCCAAGTAGAGGTTGCCCTGCCGCCATGCCCGACTTCCAACGTCTGTTCAGGCACCCCTGGTTCCTCGGCATCCTCGGCATCGTCGTCGTGTTGCTGCTGTGGTGGACCGTCAGCGCCAGCGGCAGTGTCAACCCGCTCTTTCTGCCCTCCCCCCAGGCGGTCTGGCAGGCGGGCGAGCAGCAATGGACCCGTGGCCTGCTGATCAACGATGCCCTCTCCAGCATCCGCAGGGTGTTCATCGGCTTTGCCCTCTCAGCCGTGCTGGCTCTGCCGATCGGCATTGCCATGGGCACAAGCCCGGTGATCTGTCGGCTGCTGGAGCCGTTGATGGGCCTGATCCGCTACATGCCGGCACCGGCGTTCATTCCTCTTCTCATTATCTACTTCGGTCTGGATGAACTTCCAAAGGTGCTGCTGATCTTCATCGGCACATTCTTTTTCAACACGCTGATGATCATGGATGCCGTCAAGTTCGTGCCCCGCGAACTTGTCGAAACAGCCCGTACCCTTGGCGGACGTACGTTGCCCATCCTGCTGCGGGTCGTGGCACCCTTCATTGCTCCCCAGGTGCTCGATGCCTACCGCATCAACATGGCTTCGGCCTGGAATCTGGTGATCGTCGCCGAGCTGGTGGCCGCCACCGAAGGGCTGGGGAAGCGCATCAGCCTGGCCCAGCGCTTCCTGCGCACCGATGAGATCTTCATGGGCCTGATCGTGATCGGTCTCATCGGTCTGCTGATCGATCTCGGTTTCCGGGCCCTGATGCGACGGGCCTGCGCCTGGGCCAACTGAATCTCCCCCTCCGATGCAGCTCCAGATCGATCGCCTCTGCAAGAGCTTCGGCCATGGCTCCCGGCGCAAGGAGGTGCTGCGCGATGTGAGTTTTGCGGTTCATTCCGGGGAGTTCGTGGCCCTGGTCGGCAGCTCGGGCTCGGGCAAGTCCACCGTCATGCGCCTGATCGCCGGTCTCGATCGCCCCACCGCCGGCAGCATCACCCTCGACGGTCGCCCGGTCACCGCCCCGGGGTCCGACCGGGGCATGGTCTTCCAGAAGTACAGCCTCTACCCCTGGCTCACCGCGGCGCAGAACGTCGCCTTCGGGATGGAGCTGCAGGGGCGTCCCCGCCAGGAGATCCGCGAGCGCACCGGTTACTTCCTCGAGGTGGTGGGTCTGGCCGACGCCGCTCGGCGCCTCCCCCGCGAGCTGTCCGGCGGGATGCAGCAGCGGGTGGCGATCGCCCGTGCCCTCGCGGCCGAGCCCCGCGTTCTGCTGCTGGATGAGCCCTTCGGCGCCCTCGACATTCAGATCCGGGAATCGATGCAGGAGTTCCTGCACAACCTCTGGCGACGCACCGGCCTCACCGCCCTGCTCATCACCCACGATCTCGAGGAGGCCCTGCTGCTGGCCGGCACCGTCCACATCATGGCTCCGGGCCCCGGTCGGATCGTTCGCAGCGTCCATGTCGACCTCGACCGTTCTGCCATGGCCCATCTGCGGGTGTCGCGTCCGTTCCTCGAGCTGCGCGAAGACCTGGCCCAGGGCCTGAGGGGCCTTGAACCCGCCTTCAGCCCCTGACATGACCACCCCCGGCTTTCTGCCCAGCTGGGTTTACACCTCGGCCGACATCGCCCGGCTCGAGCAGACCCGCTACATCGACCGCTGCTGGCATCCGGCCATGGCCAGTGCCGACCTGTCCGATCAGGGCGTGGAGACCCTTGACCTGCTGGGGCTTCCGCTGCTCATCACCCGCCCCGGTGGCCCCGAGGCCGCACCACTGGCCTTCCTCAACCGCTGCCCCCACCGCGGTGTCGCCCTGGGCAGCAGCGGCCCCGGTTCCTCCCGACGGCTCATCTGCCCTTACCACGGCTGGACCTATGACCTGCACGGCCAGCTGCTGGCTGCCGCCCGCGAAAGTGACTTCCTCGAACCCTTCGACCGTGGCGCCTGGCCCCTTCCGTCCCTCCCCTGCCGCCAGCTGGGACCGCTGATCTGGGTGGCCCTCACCGCCGATCCCCTCCCCCTCGAGCAGCAGCTGGACCTGGTGCTGGCCGAGGCGGGGGATCTGTTCGCCCGCCCCCGGGCGCTCCTCGCCCGCCGCGCCCGGACGCTGGCCTGCAACTGGAAGGTCGCCCACGACAACACGCTCGACGACTACCACGTGGCCATCGCCCACCCCACCACCCTGCACCGGGAGCAGGGCCCGGTGCGCGACTACCGCCATGCCCTCAGCCCCCATGGCACCCTGCTGGCCACCCCCCATCCGGGCGTGGCGGGGGGCACGTTCTACACCTTCGGCCTCGCGCCCTGGACCCATCTGCTGCTCTGGCCCGATGGGCGTCTGGCGCTGATCAGCTTCCTACCCGACGGTCTCGAGCGCTGCACGATGGACCTGTGGCTGTTCGGTTCCCCAGCGCTGGCGTCTGACGCTGAGGCCTGGATGGCTGAGCTGCAGACGTTCCTGGAGGAAGACCGCCGTCTCGTCGAATCGGCCCAGCGCGGCTATGCCGCCGGTCTGACCCCCGGACCCGTGCACCGCCTCGAGCAACGGATCGTGCAGTGGCAGAGCCTCTACCGTCGCCTGCTGGAGCTGGAGGCCTGAGGGTTCACCAGGGCTGCTGTCGCAGCCAGGCCCCCATCGCCCCATTGATCGTCAGCAGGTCGGCCACCGGCTGGCCGGTGAAGGGCAGCTGGGGCAGGTAGCCGTCCGGTCCGAATTCCGGTGTGATCGTGAACCGCTCCCGGCCGGCGGCCGCCTGCTCGCGGGCAAACAGCTGCCAGCAGCGGCGGTGGGCCTCCAGGGCCTCGGCCCATTCGGGCGCGAAAGGGTGTCCCACCGAAGGGCCCTGGGCATGCCCCACCCGCGCGTGGACATGGTCCACACGGGCCGCCATCGCCCGCACCGGTGCCAGGTCAGGCGTCATCAGCCGCTCGGCCACTGCGCACCAGTGGCTCAGGTCGGCGGTCAGCCGCATCCCCGGAAACGCCTCCAGAAAGTCACCCAGCAGCCAGGGGCTGTAGAGGCTGCGGGAACGGTGGGTTTCGAAGCTCACCGCCAGCGGGCTGGTCTCCACCAGCGCCATCACCTGGGTCCAGAAGGTGCGTTGCACCGACCAGGGCCAGCTGTCGCTGCCCGTGAGCACGGTCACCCGCAGGGGCTGGAGGGCCGGTGCCTGCCTGAGCTGGGCGGCCAGGGAGTCCAGATGCTCATCCGGCGTGCAGGCCAGATCAGGCACATAGTCACCGCCCGTGAGCAGTTCCAGCACCAGCGCCAGCCCCTCGGCCTGCAGGGCCGCCGTCACCTCCTGCGGCCCCAGGCCGTTGAGGGCCGCGTGCTGCAGGTTCATCTCCAGGCCGTCAAAGCCGTGCTGGCGGGCCGTGCGGATCGCGGCAGGCAGATCACCGCTGAACCCCCACAGGCTGAACAGCACCAGCGGGGCCGGTGCAGCCATCGTCAGGTCGGCGGCGTGAATTCTTCAGGCTGAATGCCGAGGTAGACCGCCTCCCGGAACAGGGCCTGCTTCGCTTCGGCATCCTGGCGCTGCTCAGCGCTGGCGTAACGGCTGCGCAGGGACGCGACCAGGGCCTGGCGGCGCGATGCGGTCATGGGGCCCGGCGCAGAGGCCATCGGCTGCAGGAACAATCCAGACCAATCTAGGCAGTCACTTGATCTTGTCGAACACGCTGAACATCGGCAGATACATCGCCAGCAGAATTGAGCCCACAATGCCGCCCACCAGCACGATCATCATCGGCTCAAGCATCGCCGTCATGGCCTTCACCGTCGCCGAGATCTCGTCTTCGTAGAAGTCAGCCACCTTCGAGAGCATGCCATCAAGCTGGCCCGTTTCTTCTCCGATCGCCAGCATGCTCATCGCCATGTCGGGAAACACCTGCCGCCGCCCCAGCGCCTGGCTCAGCATTCCCCCTTCCTGCACCTCGTGCTTTGACGCTTCCACCGCATCCGCCAGGATGCTGTTGCCCACCGTGTCGCGCACGATGTCGAGCGCCATCAGAATCGGCACCCCCGCGCGGCTCAACGAACTGAACGTGCGGCAGAACTGGGCAGTGGCGGTCTTCTGGATCAGATCCCCGAACAGCGGCACCTTCAGCAGCAGCGCATCGATCTTCCGCCGGCCGCTGCGGGTGGCATACAACTGCCGCAGGCCCCACACCAGCAGCAGCAACAGCCCCGCCAGCACCACCGAGAACGACGACCGCAGCAGACCGCTCAGGTCCACCATGAACTGCGTGAACGGCGGCAGGTCGGCCCCCAGTTCCTTGAAGATGCCCGCAAAGGTGGGAATCAGAAAGATCGTCATCCCCAGAAACACCAGAATCGCGATCGCCAGCACCGTCAGCGGATAACCCAGCGCCCCGCGGATCTGGTTCCGCAATTTGGCGTTGTCTTCGAGCAGCTTCGCCAGCCGCTTCAGCACCTCCTCCAGCACCCCACCGGCTTCGCCGGCTTCGATCATCGCCACCGTCAGCTGGTCGAACACCTGCGGCCAGCGCCGCATCGCTGCCCCCAGGGATGCCCCCTGGTTCACGTCCTGCGCCACCCGCGTGATCGCCCGGCGGAACAGCGGCAG
Organism: Prochlorococcaceae cyanobacterium; assembly: GCA_049317465.1. Classification (GTDB taxonomy): domain Bacteria; phylum Cyanobacteriota; class Cyanobacteriia; order PCC-6307; family Cyanobiaceae; genus CAIQIA01. Next base: position 11,262 of record JBMOIF010000015.1, read on the forward strand.
CTTCTGCTGCCGGGCCATCAGGTCGAGGCTGCGCACGATCGGCACCCCCGCCCCCACCAGGGCCGCCAGCTTGCTGGCGAACACCGCCTTCTCCTTCACGCCAGGCGCCTGCTCCAGCTGGAGCCGCAGGCCCCGCTGCACCTTGTCGATCCGTTCGGCCTCGGGCTTGAGGCTCAGGGCCAGAATCCCCCGCTGCCGCAGCAGCCGCTTGGCCGCCTGCAGGTCGGCGGCACTCAGCCGCAGCGTCTTCTCCCGCCCCTGCCGGTCGCGGTAGGTGGCGAGATAGCTGATCACGCGCCGTCGCCCAGCAGCCTCACCAGCTCATCGGGTTTGCCGGCCTTGGCCAGCCCCTCCTCCCGTTCGATCTCGCCCGCTTCGATCAGGTTCGCCAGCGCCCGCTCCAGGGTCTGCATGCCGTACTGGCCGCCCGTCTGCAGCTGCGAATAGATCTGCGCCGTCTTGCCTTCGCGGATCAGGTTCGCCAGGGCCGGGGTGTTCACCATGATCTCCTGGGCCATCACCCGCCCGTAGGCCCCCGGCGGTGGGTTGCGGCGTTTGCACAGGGTCTGGGCGAACACCGCCATCAGGCTGCCGCTCAGCTGCACCCTGATCTGCGTCTGCTGCGACGGCGGGAACACGTCCACCATCCGGTCAACCGTCTGCGCCGCCGAGCTGGTGTGCAGCGTGCCGAACACCAGGTGGCCCGTCTCGGCCGCCGTGATCGCCAGCTGGATCGTCTCCAGGTCGCGCATCTCTCCCACCAGAATCACGTCTGGGTCTTCGCGCAGGGCAGCCCGCAGGGCATTGGCGAAGCTGCGGGTGTCTTCCCCCAGTTCGCGCTGGTGGATGACGCTGCGGGCCGGGTGATACACGAATTCGATCGGATCCTCCACTGTGAGGATGTGTTCGGCGCGGGTCTGGTTGATGTTCTCCAGCAGGGCCGCCAGGGTCGTGGTCTTGCCCGATCCCGTCGGTCCCGTCACCAGCATCAGCCCCCGCGGCCGCTCGCTGATGTCGCGCACCACCTGCGGCAGCCGCAGTTGCTCAAGGGTCGGAATCGTGCTGCCCAGCGCCCGCAGGCACGCGGCATACGACCCCTTCTCGCGATACACGTTTACCCGGAAGCGGGCGACACCCCGCAGGCCGTACGAACAGTCGAGCTCCCAGTTCTGCTCCAGCTGCTTGCGTTGGTTGTTGTTCAGCAGCGAGAAGATGAGCCGGTTGCAGAGTTCTTCGGTCAGGGCCTCGGGTTCCATCGGCTGCAGCTGGCCGCTGAAGCGTCCGTAGGGGGGCAGACCCGCCGACAGGTGCAGGTCGCTGCCGCCCCGCTGCACCAGCTGCTCCATCAGTTCTTCGATCGCCACGGCCATCGCTCAGCGGTCTCCGATGCCTGCCACCTATGCCTGCAGTGTGCCCCGCGGGGTGAGGCAATAGGGGCAATCGATCCAGTCGTCGCGCAGGCCCGCGCCGCAGCCCCGGCAGGTGCTCGTCGTGAGCTGCCGGGCGCGGATCTCCTGCTCCAGACCCGAATCGGTGAGCAGCACCCGTTCCACCTCCTCGAGGCTGGTGATGCCGTCGCGGGCCAGACCCAGGCCATAGCCCAGCAGGGTGCGCATGCCGTTCTCGAGGGCCAGGCGCCGCAGCTGGTCGGTGCCCATGCCCCGGCCAATGGCTTCGCTCATCTCCTCATTGATCCGCATCACCTCGTACACACCGATGCGCCCCCGGTAGCCCACCCCGCCGCAGTGGCTGCAGGGCGTGCCGGCCGGCGGTGTCCGCTGGAACGTCAGCGATGCCGGGTCGCTGGCGCTCAGCCCCAGCCGTGCCAGGTCGGCCGCCGTGGGCACATGCGGCACTCGGCACACCGGACACAGGCGCCGCAGCAGCCGCTGCGACAGCACCCCGATCAGTGCGGCGCTGAGCATGAAGGTCTCCACCCCCATCTCGGCCAGCCGCGCCACGGCGCTGGGGGCGTCGTTGCAGTGCAGGGTCGTGAACACCAGGTGGCCCGTCAGGGCCGCCTCCAGGGCCGTCTTGGCCGTCTCCAGATCGCGGGTTTCGCCCACCAGCAGCACATCCGGGTCCTGACGCATGAACGCCCGCAGGGTCTGGGCGAAGTCGAGACCCTTGTCGCGGTTCACCTGCGTCTGCGTGATGCCGGGCAGGGTGTACTCGATCGGGTCCTCGACGGTCGAGATGTTCAGCCCCGGGTCGTTCCGTTCCGCCAGTAGCGAATACAGCGTCGTCGACTTGCCCGATCCCGTCGGCCCCGTCACCAGCAGGATGCCGTAGGGCTTGCGGCCCATGTCGCGGATTTCGGCCAGGGCCAGTGGGTCGGTCACCAGCTGGTCCAGCCCCAGCTGTGTCGCACTCGAATCCAGCAGCCGCAGCACCACCTTCTCGCCGAAGCGGCTCGGCAGCACGCTGACGCGGAAGTCGACGAGCCGCCCCTTCCAGCGGCGGCGGATGCGGCCGTCCTGGGGCAGCCGCCGCTCGGCGATGTCCAGGTCGGCCAAAATCTTGAAGCGGCTCGTGAGCGCCGGGATCACCCGCGCGGGCAGTGGCTCGAAGGCATTGCGCAGCACCCCGTCCAGCCGCAGCCGCACGTTCAGCCCCTGCTCCTGCGGCTCGATGTGGATGTCGCTGGCACCGCTGGCCAGGGCCCGCACCAGGATCCGGTCGGCCAGCTGCACCACCGGCGCGGCCGTGCGGTCCTCGGCGCTCTCCTCCAGATCCGGGCCTTCGGCCGCCGCTGGTGGTGCGAAGGTCTCGAAGCTGTCATCCAGCTCGAAGCGTTCCAGGAGCGGCCCCCGGGCTGTGGTCATCTGCATCATCCGCCCTCCGGACGGTCCAGCTCTCCCATGGCGGGATTTCCTCCCTTGATCCAGGTGCTGTCGCCCCTGCAACATGTTGTGACCCTCAGATGTCCCGCATGACCGGCGCGTCCACGTCTCCCGAGTCCGTCCCCGACGAGATCGGGTCCGTCGGGGAACCGCCCGAGGCGTCCACCGACGCCCCCGAGGGTCAGGAGGGCCACGAAGCTCCTGAAGGCCAGGAACCCGCCGCCGCCGGCTCCGGCGCCGACGAGGAACTCGAACGCCTGCGGGGCGAGCACGAGACCCTGCGCGGCCAGTACATGCGCATGGCCGCCGATTTCGACAACTTCCGCAAGCGCCAGCAGCGCGATGCCGCCGATCAGCGCCTGCAGATCACCTGCAGCGCCCTCGGCGCGATCCTGCCGGTGGTCGACAACTTCGAACGGGCCCGCCAGCAGCTCGATCCCCAGGGCGAAGAGGCCCAGGCCCTGCACCGCAGCTACCAGGGTCTCTACAAGCAACTGGTGGAGGCCCTCAAGGAGCTGGGGGTGGCGCCGATGCGGGTGCAGGGGGAACCCTTCGATCCCAACCTGCACGAGGCCGTGCTGCGCGAGCCCAGCGACGACTACCACGAAGATGTGGTGATCGAAGAGCTGCAGCGCGGCTATCAGCTCGAGACCCGGGTGCTGCGCCATGCCCTCGTCAAGGTGTCCATGGGACCCGGTCCCGCCGCCGACCGCTCTGACCCCGAAGCCGACTGATGGCCGATTACTACGAGCTGCTGGGTGTCGCCCGCGATGCCGATGCCGAGACCCTCAAGCGGGCCTACCGGCGCCTGGCGCGTCAGTACCACCCGGATGTGAACAAGGATCCGGGTGCCGAGGATCGCTTCAAGGAGATCGGCCGTGCCTACGAAGTGCTCGGCGACCCCAAGACCCGCGCCCGCTACGACCAGTTCGGTGAGGCCGGCGTGTCGGGTGGCGGGGCCGGCGGCATGCCCGACATGGGCGACATGGGCGGCTTCGCCGACCTGTTCGAAACCTTCTTCAGTGGCTTCGGCGGTGCCGCCGGTGCCCGGCAGGCCCGTGGGCCCCGCCAGGGGGATGACCTGCGCTTCGACCTCAACATCACGTTCCGCGAAGCCGTCTTCGGTGACGAGAAAGAGGTGCAGGTGCGCCACCTCGAGACCTGCAGCACCTGCCGCGGCAGCGGTGCCAAGGCCGGCAGCGGACCGGTGGCCTGCAGCACCTGCGGCGGCGCCGGCCAGGTGCGGCGGGCCACCCGCACCCCCTTCGGCACCTTCACCCAGGTGGCCCCCTGCCCCAGCTGCGAAGGCCAGGGCCAGGTGATCAGCGACCCCTGTGGCGACTGCGGCGGCCAGGGCGTGCAGCAGGTGCGCAAGAAGCTGCGCATCACCGTTCCTGCCGGTGTCGACTCCGGCACCCGCCTGCGCATCAGCGGCGAAGGCAATGCCGGCCCCCGCGGCGGCCCCGCCGGGGACCTCTACGTGGTGCTGTTCGTGCAGCCCGATCCCAAGCTGCGCCGCGACGGCGTCACGATCCAGTCCGAGATCACCGTCAGCTATCTGCAGGCGATCCTCGGCGACCGGATCTGCATCGACACCGTCGACGGCCCCGAGGAGATCACCCTGCCCGCCGGCACCCAGCCCGGGGTGGTGCTCACCCTCAAGGACAAGGGCGTGCCGCGGCTGGGCAACCCCGTGGCCCGCGGCCAGCACCAGGTGACCGTGCGGGTGCAGCTGCCCCAGAAGATCGACGCCACCGAACGTCGGCTGCTCGAGGAACTGGCCGAGCACAACCGCCAGCACGGCAAGGGCAAGGGCCTCTTCGGCGGCCTCTTCCAGTGACGGCTGCGGCGGCGCCGGACATCGATCTGCGCGGAACCCCCTGCCCGCTCAACTTCGTGCGCACCCGCCTGGCCCTCGAACGCCTGGCCCCCGGCGAGCGGCTGGTGGTGTGGCTCGATGCCGGCGAACCCGATCGTCAGGTGGCCGAAGGCATCGCCGCCGATGGCCATGGGGTCGAACGGCTGGCCACCGCCGCCGGGGCCGTGCAGCTCACCATCACCCGTGCCTGACCGGGCCCGGGGTCGGGTGATGGCCCTCGAGGCCAACTACTGCCGGGTGCGACTCGATTCCGGGGCCACGCTGCTCTGCACCCGCCGCTCCCGCCTCGCCCACGGCGGCCAGCAGGTCTGCGTCGGCGACTGGGTCCAGGTCGACGGCATCGACTGGGTCCAGGCCCGTGGGGCCGTCGCCGCCGTCGAACCCCGCCGCAGCCTGCTGCAGCGTCCCCCCCTGGCCAACGCCGACCGGGTCGTGGTCATGGTCGCCCTCGCCCGGCCCGCCCCCGAGGCCGATGCCCTCAGCCGGTTTCTGCTCGCCGCCGAAGCCACCGGCCTCGAGGTGCTGGTTCTGTTCTCCAAGGCCGACCTGGTGCCCCCCGACCACCTGGCCTGCTGGCAGCAGCGCCTGCAGGGCTGGGGCTACGGGCCCCTGGGCCTCAGCCACGACGATCCCGCTTCCGTCGCCGCCGTGGGTCGCCGGCTCGCCCAGGGGGTGTCGGTGCTCTGCGGCCCCAGCGGTGTCGGCAAGAGCAGCCTGCTGAATGCCCTCATCCCCGGCCTCGCCCTGCGCACCGCCGCCGTCTCCGGTCGGCTCGAGCGGGGCCGTCACACCACCCGTCACGTGGAGCTGCACGACCTCGGTGCCGCGGCCCTGCTGGCCGACACGCCGGGCTTCAACCGCCCGGATCTGCCGACCGACCCCCAGCACTGGCCCTTGCTGTTCCCCGAAATCCGCCGCCAGCTGCAGGCCGGGTCAGCCTGCCGCTTCCGCGACTGCCGCCATGGCGACGAACCCGGCTGTGCCATCGCCCGCGACTGGGAGCGCTACGGCCAGTACCGCGACGGTCTCGCCGTCCTCAGCCCCCCAGGCCCAGACCGGGCAGGTTCAGGCCGCCGGTGAGCTCCTCCATCCGTTCCTTCATGGTGGCGGTGGAGAGGGCGTAGGCGTTCTGCAGCGCCTCCAGGGTTGCGGCTTCGGCGGCGGCGGCCCCGTCTGCCACCAGTTCCGGCGCCAGCCGCACCCGCAGGGGCTGCTGGTTGCCCGACAGCCACACGCTGGCCCGCCCGTCGACGCTGCTGCCCTCGATCTCCAGGGCGTCGAGTTCCTCCTGCAGCTTCTGGGCGTCCTGCTGGATCTGCTGGGCCTTGCGGAAGGCCTCGGTGAGCTGACCGAAGTTGGGAAGACCGAAGCCGGCCATCGTGACGGGGCGGAAACCAGCAGGCTAGGACCCGGTCCCGAAGCGTCCCAGCCGCATCACCTCGGGGTGCAGGCGGATGCCGTGGGCCTCGTCCACCCGCTCCTGGATGTGCGCGATCAGCGCCGCCATGTCGTCGGCCCTGGCCGCACCGGTGTTGACGATGAAGTTGGCGTGCAGGGTCGACACCTCGGCCCCGCCGATGCGGTGGCCCTTGAGGCCCAGGCCCTCGATCAGCCGGCCTGCCTTCTGGGGTTCGGGATTGCGGAAGACACTGCCGCAGCTGGGCAGCTGATACGGCTGGGTGCTGGTGCGGCTGTGCAGGTTCGAGCTCGTGCGGGCCGACACCGCATCGGGATCCTGGCCGGGCTGCAGCTGGAAGCGGGCCGACAGCACCACCAGCGGTTCCTGCTGCAGGCGGCTGTGGCGGTAGGCGAAGGCCAGGTCCCCGTTGCTCAGCACCGCCGTGCGGCCCGTGGCCGGGTCGACCACGGTCACATCCCGCAGGCAGTCGGCCACGCAGCCCCCCTGGGCACCGGCATTCATCACCACGGCGCCGCCCACGGTGCCGGGAATGCCCACCGACCACTCCAGTCCCGCCAGCCCGGCGCGGGCCGCCCGGCGGGCCAGGGTCGGGATGGGTTCGCCGGCCTCCGCCTCCACCAGCCCGTCGCCCGGCTCCAGCTGTGCCCCCTGCAGCCGGCGGGTGCAGATCACCAGCCCGGGCAGGCCGGCATCGCTCACCAGCAGGTTCGATCCGGCTCCGATCAGCTGCAGGGGCAGGCCCCGCCTCCGCGCTTCGGCCACCAGCTCCAGCAGCAGCGCCTGGTCATCGGGTTCGGCGAAGCACTCGGCCTTGCCCCCCACCCGCCAGGTGGTGTAGTCGCCCAGGGCCACCCCGGTCCGCAGGTCGCGCAGCAGATCCAGTCCCATCAGCCCGCTGCGCTGACCGTCCGGGCCAGCAGATCCCAGAGACGGTTCACATCGCCCGCGCCCATCACCAGCAGCAGGTCCCCCTCCCGGCTGGTGCGGGCGGCGGCCTCCGCCAGTTCCTCGAGGGTCGTGCTCACCTGCACGCTGCTGTGCCGGTCGTGCAGTCGGGCCGCCAGGGCCTCGCTGCTCACCCCTTCGATCGGCGCTTCACCGGCGCTGTACAGCGGCGCCAGCAGCACGGTGTCGGCTCCTGTCAGGGCTTCGGCGAAGCGGTCCATGAAGTCGGCGGTGCGGCTATAGCGATGGGGCTGGAACACCGCCACCACCCGCCGCGGCACCCAGGGCAGGCTGCTGCGGCCGCTCTCGACCATCAGCCGGGCCATGGCCAGGGTGGCCTCCACTTCACTGGGGTGGTGGGCGTAGTCGTCCACCACCAGGCGCCCCTCCCATTCACCGCGGCAGTCGAACCGCCGCCCCGGGGTCTCCAGACCGGCGAGGGCCTCGCGCAGGTCGGCGAAGGGAATGCCCATCAGCCGGCAGGCGGCGATGGCACCCAGGGCGTTGCTGAGGTTGTGGCGACCGGCCATGGGCAACTGGAAGCGGCCCATCGGCATCCCCTCCTCGATGTAATCGGCCGTGGTGCCGGCCCCGTCCATGACCACCGGAATCGCCCGGAACTGGGCAGTGGGTCCGCCCTCCGCGCCGGTGTCCTCGGGTTCGATGCTCCACCAGTGCTGGGCACGCATCGTGTCGCGCACGACCGGGCAGTCGCGGTTGGCGAGCAGCGAGCGGCAGTTGCCGGCGAAGCGGCGCATCGTCGCCACCAGACTCTCGAGGTCGGGGTAGTGGTCGGTGTGGTCGAGTTCGAGGTTGGTGATCAGGCCGAGGCTCGGATGGAACTTCACCAGCGAGCCGTCCGATTCGTCGGCTTCGGCCACCAGCAGGTCCCCCCGGCCGCTGCGGGCATTGCTGCCGAAAGCCGGCACCACGCCACCGATGACGGCGGTGGGGTCCCGATCGACGGCCGCCAGCAGGGTGGCGATCAGGGTGCTGGTGGTGGTCTTGCCGTGGCTGCCGGCCACGGCGATGCTGCGCTGCCCTTCGATCAGCCAGGCCAGCAGCTCGGAGCGGTGGCGAATCTCGAGACCCGCCCGTCGGGCTGCCTGCAGTTCGGGGTTGCTCTCGGGCACGGCGGTGCTCACAACCACCAGGGGCGCCAACGACACACCGCTGCGGATGGCATCGACGGTGGCCGCCGTCTGTTCACGGAAGATGCGCACCCCCCGACCCCGCAGCGCCTGGCTGATGGGACCCTCCTTGGGGTCGGATCCGCTCACGTCAAAGCCCCTGTCAGCCAGGATGCCAGCCAGGGCCGACATGCCGATGCCCCCGACACCAATGAAATGGACCGGCCGCTGATTCGGCAGGGACAGGGTCGGAGACGGGGACGACAAGGCCGGTGATCCGCAGCGAAAGGAGGCGTTCCGGGGCAACTTAGGGCCATTCCCGCCACCTGTCCGGAGGCTGAAGCGTCTGGCTGCAGCGGCTTGCCGGTATAGTCTGACGCCGAAATCCCTGCTGCGGGCAGCCCCACCGAATCCATGACCCTACGCGTCGCCATCAACGGCTTCGGCCGCATCGGACGGAACTTCCTGCGCTGCTGGCTGAGCCGTGGGGCGAACACCGGGATTGAGGTGGTGGGTCTCAACGACACGTCCGATCCCCGCACCAACGCGCACCTGCTGCAGTACGACTCGATGCTCGGCAAGATCCGGGATGCCGAAGTCAGCAGCACCGAAGACACGATCATCGTCAACGGCAAGCCGATCAAGTGTTTTTCTGATCGCAATCCCCTCAACCTGCCCTGGAAGCAGTGGGGCGTCGATCTGGTCATCGAGGCCACCGGTGTGTTCGTCGACGAGCCCGGTGCCGGTAAGCACATCCAGGCCGGTGCCAAGAAGGTTCTGATCACCGCCCCCGGCAAGGGCGAGGGTGTGGGCACGTTCGTGGTCGGCGTCAACGACGACCAGTACCGCCACGACGATTTCAACATCATCAGCAACGCCAGCTGCACCACCAACTGCATGGCGCCGCTGATCAAGGTGCTCGATCAGTCCCTGGGCATCGTCAAGGGGACCATGACCACCACCCACAGCTACACCGGTGACCAGCGCATCCTCGATGCCAGCCACCGTGATCTGCGCCGGGCGCGGGCGGCGGCCATCAACATCGTTCCCACCTCCACCGGTGCGGCCAAAGCCGTTGCCCTGGTCTATCCGCCGGTCAAGGGCAAGCTCAACGGCATCGCCCTGCGGGTGCCCACCCCCAACGTGTCGGTGGTCGACATGGTGCTTGAAGTGAGCCGCTCCACCACCAAGGATGAAGTCAACGGCGTTCTCAAGGCCGCCTCTGAGAACGGCATGAAGGGCATCATCAAGTACTGCGATCTTCCCCTGGTCTCCACCGACCATGCCGGCACCGACGAATCCACCATCGTCGATTCGGATCTGACCCTGGTCATGGGCGACAACATGGTCAAGGTCATCGCCTGGTACGACAACGAGTGGGGCTACAGCCAGCGCGTCGTTGATCTCGCCGAGGTTGTCGCCCGCAACTGGGCCTGAACATCAGCCGAAGTGGTGGAATTCCGCCCCTGATGATCTGACCGGTTCCCGGTCATCCCCCCAGAGCACCTCTCCCCCCCGGGAGGGGTGCTCTGCCGTATGGAGCGAGCCGATCAGCGTGCATCCCGGCAGGCGGACGCACAAGGCCTCGGCCCAGACCGGCGGCAGGGCCAGCACCAGTTCAAAGTCTTCGCCACCTTCGAGGCACCAGCGGATGGCGGGGCCCAGGCGGGCCAGATCAGGATCCAGCGGCAGCCGCTGCCGCTCCAGCAGGGCCGTGCAACCGCTGCTGGCGGCGATGGCCGCCACCGCCGCCAGCAACCCGTCGCTGCTGTCACACCCCCCGACCCGCCAGGGCAGTGCCGCCGGACGGCAGTCGTCGAGGGCGGCCACGGCATCAAAGCGGGGTTGCGGCCGTCGATGGCAGGCCACCGCCCGGGTGGCCAGCGCTGTCCCAGGCAGGTCCGCCTCGGGCTCCTGGCGCAGCAGGGCCAGCCCGAGACGGCTCAGGCCGTGGGGGCCGCTGCTGACCAGCAGATCGCCCGGCCGCCCGTCGCTGCGACGGATAGGACCCGCACCCACGTGCCCCAGGGCGGTGACGGCCAGCAACCGCTGCTCGCCCCTGCAGCAGTCACCCCCCAGCAGGCTGCCGCCGTAGCGGCCCAGGGCCTCGCCGAGCCCGTCGTACACCCCCGCCACCCAGGGCCAGGGGGTGCCGCCCGGTGCCACCAGCCCCACCGTCAACCCCACCACCTCCCGGCATCCCATGGCTGCCAGATCCGACAGGTTGGCTGCCGCCGCACGCCAGCCCAGATCGCTGGCGCCCATCGTGCTGTCGCTGAAGTGAACCCCCTCCACCAGCACGTCGGTGTTGATCACCAGCAGGCGGCCGCTGCGTTCTTCCAGGAGGGCCGCGTCGTCGTCGAACTGTCCGGCCGGGGCCCAGGCCGCCAGGCGCCGCAGCAGTTCGGCCTCCCCCAGATCGGACAGCCGCTCGTCCATCAACCCCTCCTCGGTGCCGCCGCCGTCAGCCGTGGGCCTGCAGATGCTCGCCGCCCTCCACCACCCGGATGCTGTCGATGCGGTCGTTCACCCCAAGCTCGCGCAGCACATCGAATCCATCGACCACATAGCCGAAGGCGGCGTAGCGGCCGTCCACCAGATTCAGACCCGCCGGCGTCAGCTCGGCTTCATAGAGAAAGAAGAAGAACTGCGACGAGCCGTCATCAAGGGCCTCGTCGGAATGGGCCCAGCCCATGGTGCCGAGGGTGGCGAAGGGCAGCACCGGCGTCGTCTTGAACAGCCCCAGGTCTTCGAAGGTGGTGTTGTACACCGGCTCCTTGTTTCCAGGGATGCGGATTTCGAGGGGCACATGCCGTTCCTGGCCGGTGCGTGGATTCACATCACCGGTGGCCGGGCCTTCGGGGTCGCCGGTCTGCAGCACGTAGAAGTCTTCGGCCCGGTTGAACGGCAGGCCGTCGTAGAAGCCCCGCTGCGCCAGATCGATGAAGGCGCCGGCGGTCAGCGGGGCGTTGTAGCCGTCGACCACGGCCGTCATGGGGCCCTTGCTGGTGTTGATCGAGACGGTGGCGCGGCCCAGCAGCCGCGGCAGATCGTTGAACTCGGCGGGGATTGTGAACGGGAAGTCCTGCACCGCCAGGGCTTCCACGGCGCCGATGGCCGCCAGGGCCTGGCGACGGCTGCTCAGGATGGCGTCGCGATCCTGGCGATCGGCCGCTTCGCAGAGGGCCTGCAGGTGACCGTCGGCCCTGGTCAGGTCGGCGGCGGCCTCGTCCCGATGCTCTGCCGGCAGCGCCTCGAGGATGGCCGTGCGTCGGCCCTCGAGCCGCTGGCGGCTGCGATCGCAGCTGCTGCGCAGGGCGCTCCAGCGGCGGGCGCGCAGATCGTCACTGGTGGCCTCCAGGCCGTGCTGCAGATCCCGCAGCTCGGATTGGTCCAGGGGCAGGGCATCCCGCAGGATGGCCGCCGGGTCGGTCACGGCGTTGCCCGGGGGCAGGGCGGCATTGACGGGTGCACCGAGGCCCAGCCCCAGCAGCAGCACCAGCAGGAGCGTGAGCAGGGAGCCAGGCATGGTCCGCCGGGACGGTAGCGGCGACCACCGTACAATCCGCCCCACGCGTCTCCGCCGGAATGATCTCCAGCAACGACTTCCGCACTGGTACCACGATCGAGCTTGATGGCCAGGTCTGGAGGGTGCTGGAGTTCCTGCACGTCAAGCCCGGCAAGGGATCGGCTTTCGTGCGCACCAAGCTCAAGTCGGCCCAGAGCGGCAACGTCATGGAGAAGACGTTCCGGGCCGGCGAGATGGTCCCCTCCGCTCAGCTCGAGAAGGCCACCCTTGAGCACACCTACCGGGAGGGGGACGACTACGTCTTCATGAACATGGCCTCCTATGAGGAGACCCGTCTCACCGCCAAGCAGATCGGCGATGGTTGTAAATATCTCAAGGAGGGCATGGCGGTCAACGTGGTGAGCTGGAATGACAAACCCATTGAGGTTGAGCTGCCCAACTCGGTCACCCTCGAAGTCACCCAGACCGATCCCGGCGTCAAGGGCGACACGGCCACCGGCGGCACCAAGCCGGCCATCGTCGAGACCGGCGCCCAGGTGATGGTGCCGCTGTTCATCACCATCGGGGAGAAGATCAAGATCGATACCCGCAACGACACCTACCTTGGCCGGGAGGCCTGATCCATGGCCATCGATCCCCAGGAACTGCGCTCCCTGCTCGAGTTCCTCTCCGGTAGCGACATCCAGGAGCTGAAGCTCGAGGTCGATGATTTCCGCCTTGAGGTACGGCGCAACCTGCCGCCGGTGGTGTCCCTGCCCGCGGTGCTGCCCCCCACCATGACGGCCGTGCCTCCCCTGGCGGCACCGCCCGAGACGCCCGCGGCCGCGCCGCCGCCGGCTGCCGCCGCCAGCCGCAGTGACCTGCTGGAGATCCGGGCGCCGATGGTGGGCACGTTCTACCGGGCCCCCGCCCCCGGGGATCCCCCCTTCGTCGAGATCGGCAGCCGCATCACCCCGGGGCAGCCCATCTGCATCCTTGAGGCCATGAAGCTGATGAACGAGCTTGAGGCCGATCAGGGCGGCGAGCTGGTCGAGATCCTTGTGGAGAACGGCACCCCCGTGGAATACGACCAGGTGCTGATGCGTCTGCGGCCCGTCTGAGGTCCTTCAGCCCAGGTCGAGGGCCGTCACGATCGCGGCTTCCATGCTGTCGGCCCGTGCCAGCCCCCGTCCCGCCAGGTCAAAGGCCGTGCCGTGGTCCGGCGAGGTGCGCAGAAACGGCAGCCCGAGGGTGGTGTTGACGGCCTGGTCAAATGCCAGCAGCTTCACCGGGATCAGTCCCTGGTCGTGGTACATGGCCAGGTAGCCGTCGGCTCCCTCCTGGAGGGCCCCGGCGTCATGCCAGGCCCTGGCCGCCCCCAGCCAGCAGGTGTCCGGCGGCAGGGGGCCCAGCAGCCGGCGGTCGGGATGCTGCCGTCGCCACTGCTCCAGCAGCGGCGCCAGCCAGCGCTGCTCCTCGTCCCCCAGCACCCCGGCTTCGCCGGCATGGGGGTTCACCCCCGCCACCGCCAGCCGTGGCCCCGGGCTGAAGCGGCCACAGAAGGCGTCCAGCTGCAGCAGCCGGCGTTGCACCAGTTCAGGCTCCAGCCGGTTTGGCACGCTGGCGAGGGGCACATGGGTGGTGGCCAGCAGGGTGTTGAAGCGCCAGCCGCTGTGGGGTGACACCGCCGTGAACAGCATCGCCGCATCGGCACCACCGCAGAGCTGCGCCAGCCGGTCGGTCTGACCCGCCAGCCGATGGCCGGCCGCGTGCCAGTGCTCCTTGGCGATGGGGGCCGTCACCAGGGCCTTGCCACGGCCGGCCTGCACCGCGGCCACGGCCGCGTCGAGCCAGCGGAACGACGCATCGCCTGTCAGGGCTCCGGGGTGCCCGGGCGTCACCTGCCCGGCCAGGGGCAGGTCCAGCACGTCGAAGTCATCGGGATCGGCGAAGTCGTCGTCGATCAGCGGCCGCAGGTCGCGGTGGGTCTGCCGCAGCCACCGCCGGCAGCCCACCAGCACCACGTCGATCGAACCGCGCCGCCGCGCCAGTCGTCCGAGGGCCCGCAGGCAGACCTCAGCTCCGATTCCTGCCGGATCCCCGAGGGCGATCACCAGCCGCGACACGGCAGACCCGACGCCAGGGATCAGGCTACGGCCTCAGACCACTCCACTTCGACACCGGGCAGGCTGCGGAACAGCGTCACCAGGTTGTCGAACGAGTCGCGGCAACGGTTGTCGCCACTGCCCGGGATGGCCTCATTGCTCACCACGCACTGCAGCTCGTGGCCATCGGCCTGGCGGCGTTCGTCGAGCACCACCACCACGCGCTCGCGCAGACGCCGGGCCGGCCGGCCATCCACCAGGCGCATCGAATCACCCAGTTCGGAAAGGATCTTGAACCCCTGGCCCTCCAGTGCTTGTCTGGCGATGGGAAGCAGCCGGTCCGCGGCACCCGTTGACCGCGTGAAGCACTCGTAACGCGCCATGACAGCAGCAGATCTGGGGCGAGTCAATGGGGGAGTGGTTAAGAGGCGGTTAAGCCCGGTGCGCCCTGTCCGCCGCCTCCGACATTTCCCCGCCGTCGCCGTTCACACCCGATGATCCGACTGCTGCTTCTGGCGCTGCTGCTGCTGTCATTCGGGATGGGGCTGCGCCGGGGCTGGCTCGAGATCCGCTGGGATCGCATCGGTCAGGATCTGCAGCGTTCCCTCAGCGGTCAGCCGGCCGACGGTGAGCCCGGCCAGGATCCGGCCGGCCCCCCTCTTCCCTGAGGCAGCCCCGCAGTCCCTCCCGGTAGGTGGGGTACTTCAGCCGATAGCCCAGCCCATCGGTGAGCCGGCGGCTGCTCACCCGCCGGTTGTCCTGCCAGAAGCTGCGGGCCATGGGTCCCATCGAGGCCTCGGCCTCGGCGTACCAGCGGAACGGGGGCAGCGGCATCCCCAGCAGGTGGGCGGCGAAGCCCAGCACCTCGCTGCTCGGGGCCGGGCGGCGGTCGGCCACATTCAGCAGGGTCGGCCGGTGGCTGGCGGGCAGCTCCAGGTTGTGCAGGATCGCGCCGAAGATGTCGTCGACGTGCACGCGGCTGAACACCTGCCCCGGCTTGTGCACCAGCCGCGCCTCCCCCCGGCCGAGGCCGGCCAGGGGGTTCCGGCCCGGTCCGTAGATGCCCGGCAGCCGCAGGATCTGCAGCGGCACGCCGAGGGACCGCCAGGCGTCCTCGCAGCGGATGCGGCTGGCGCTGCGCCCGCTGGTGGCGGGCAGGGGGGTGTCCTCGTCCACCCAGGCCCCGCCGCTGTCGCCGTAGACCCCTGTGCTCGACAGCACCCCCACCCAGCGCAGCGGCCAGCCGGTCAGCTCTGTGGCCAGCAGCCGCAGCACCGGGTCCAGGCCGTCGGCGGCCGGTGCCGCCGTCACCAGCAGGTGGGTGGTGCCCGCCAGCCGGGCAGGATCCGGCCGCACGCCTGTGGCGTCATCCAGCACCAGGCCGTCGGCGCCGTCGGGCTGGCGGCGGGTCACTCGCACCTGCCCGCCTCCGGCCCGCACCCGCCGGGCGAGCCGGCTGCCGCAATAGCCGCCGCCCACGATCAGCAGCCGTCCTGCGGCCAGCTCGGGGGGCAGGTTGACAGCCGCGTCATCCGTGAGTACAGATGTACTGCCGTCGTCGTTGTTGTCGCCATGGCCGTCCGTCCGCTCGTGCTCCACCTGTCCCGGGGTCCTGTGGTGAGTTCCATCCTCGCCACCATGCTCATCTCCACCGGGTTGCTGGTGCCCGACCAGCCCCAGCGGCAGGAGAGCCTCTGCGTCCGCGCCGTGGGGACCGCCGCCTGCCAGGTCTGGTGAGGTCGGCCTCAGGCCGCCTGCAGGTTCAGATCAGCCCGCGACCGTTCTGCGTCGGTTCCGCCCCGGGGGGCCGCCGGTGTGGCCCACTGCAGCAGCCGCACGGCCAGGCGGATGTCGCCGTCCATCCAGGCCCTGATCGCCATGGCGCGGCGGGGGTCGTAGAAGCGCTGCCGCCGGTACCACTGAAAGGCGTCGATGTCGCTCTTGTGCCCGTTGCACGAGAGACACGAGGGGACGCAGTTCTCGGTGACGCTCAGGCCGCCGCGGCTCCTGGGCAGCACATGATCGATCGATTCAGATGGCCGCCCGCAATAGATGCAGGTGTGCTCCGTGTGGTCATGGAGCGATTGTCGCCAGCGTCGGACTCGGAGCTTCGGACAGAGTTCCTCGAGGAACACCGCATCGCTCGCGTGCATCCGAAACCCCCGGACTTGGCCCAAGTGTGCGGCCCCTGACCCTGCTGTCAATGTGTCGGTCGCTGCACTCGTGAGCCTTTCCGGCGTCGGGATTCCTCGGATCGGAATCCGCGCCTCCGGGGGCTTGTGCGAGCCCCTGGATTTCTTAAACTTCCCTTCCGTCCGGGGTCGCCATGGTCTCCGGCCTCAGCCTCACCGACAGCGGCGACGTGCTGCTCCGCTGTCCCTTCGATGCCGTCACCGCAGCCCAGGTGCGCGCCATCCGCCCCCGGGGCCGCTGGCATCCCCGTCAGGGGGGCTGGCTCTTTCCCTTCGAGGCCTCGCGGCGGCTGGTCGATCAGTTCGGTTCGCGTTTCCACACCGATCCGGCCCTGGTGAAGCGGCTGGCCGACGCCGCCCATCCCCTGCCTCCCTTGCCACCCCATCGGGATCTGGTGGCTGCCGCCGCCCTGGCCGAACCCCTGGCCGACGGCCGCCGGCTGCTCGCCCACCAGCGGGCCGGTGCCCGTTGGCTCCTGGCTCGCCGGGGCGCCCTGCTGGCCGACGAGATGGGGCTCGGCA
The DNA here is from genome assembly GCA_049317465.1 of Prochlorococcaceae cyanobacterium. Taxonomy (GTDB): domain Bacteria; phylum Cyanobacteriota; class Cyanobacteriia; order PCC-6307; family Cyanobiaceae; genus CAIQIA01. Next base: position 27,806 of record JBMOIF010000015.1, read on the forward strand.
AGACCCTCACGGCCCTGGCGGCGGCCCGGGCCCTGCTGCGTTGCGGTGTCACCCGGCTGCTGGTGGTGGCCCCCGTCGCGGTCCATTCCCACTGGCGCCGTGAAGCCCTGGCCCTGGGATTGCAGCCCCAGCTGCTCAGCTGGGCCCGCCTGCCCCGGGATCTGCCCCCCGGCGGCGTCGTGCTGCTGGTGGACGAGGCCCACTGTGCCCAGAACCTGGAGGCCCAGCGCAGCCGCCGCCTGCTTGCCCTGGCCCGACATCCGCGCACCCGGGCCGTCTGGCTGCTCACCGGCACCCCCTTGCGCAACGGCCGTCCGATCCAGCTGCTGCCCCTGCTCATGGCCATCGGTCATCCCCTGGCCCGGGATCGCCTGGCCTACGAGCAGCTGTTCTGCAACGGCCACTGGCGCAGTGTCGGCCACCGCCAGGTCTGGGACTGCCAGGGGGCCAGCCGCCTCGGCGAGCTGGAGCGCCTGCTGCGCCCCCAGCTGCTGCACCGCCGCAAGGCCGATTGCCTTGACCTTCCCCCCAAGGGTCGCTGCTTTCATCCGGTTGCGCTGGCGCCCCCTGTGCAGCGCTCGTTCCAGAGGGCCTGCGACCGTCAGGTGCAGGCCTACCGCCGGCGGGCGGCGGCCGGCGAGGTGAAGGCCGATGCCGAGGCGCTCGCCCTGATCACCGTGCTGCGGCGGCTGGCGGGTCTCTACAAGCTGCCGGCGGCCGTCGCGCTCATCACGGCGCTGCGGGATGCCGGGGAACCGCTGGTGGTCTTCAGCAGCTTTGTCGCGCCCTTGCGGCAGCTGCATCGCCGCTGCGGTGGTCTGGTGCTCTGCGGGGCGGTGGCGCCGCTGGAGCGGCAGCGGTGCATCGAGGCTTTCCAGACCGGTGCCAGTGACCTGCTGCTCTGCACCTATGGCGTGGCGGGGGTGGGCCTCGGGCTGCAGCGGGCTTCGCAGGTGCTGCTGCTGGAACGGCCCTGGACGCCCGGGGATGTGGACCAGGCCGAGGACCGCTGCCACCGCATCGGCAGCCGCCGGCCCGTCACCAGCCACTGGCTGCAGCTCGGCTTTCCCGACGATCTCGTTGATTCCCTTGTGCTCAGCAAGGCTGACCGCATTGAGGTCGTGCTGGGCCGCCGCCGCCGCACCCTCCAGCGCGAACCTGTGGTCCGGATGCTGCGGCGCCTGCTCCAGTGACCGGCCTCAGAGGCAGCTCTCCAGCCGCACCTGCACCTCGTCCCGCAGATCGTCCTGGACGCGGCCTGGCTGCTGCTTCAGCAGTGCCGATGCCCGGCGGATGTCGGCGCAGGCGGCCTGGGTGTTCTGCAGCAGTGTCTGCAGCAGGAAGCGGTCGTTCAGCGGCCTTGGATCGCGGGGATGGGCCCGCACGACGCTGTTGCAGTGCTCCAGGGCCTGGGGCAAGGCGTTGGCCTGGGCCGTGGTGAGGCAGCTGTCGGCCGCCGGCGGCTGGCGCCGGCAGGCTCCCATCAGCAACATCAGCCCCAGCAGCGGTGCGGCCAGACAGTGTGAGAGCCGGGGAAACACCGGCCAGGTCAGTAGCTGTAGCGCCCCTGGATCGGCGTCGCGCCGCCGCCCGGGGACGGGGCTTCTCCGGCTGCCGGCGCGCTCACCTCATTGCCCTGGTACAGGGATCCGAGGTAACGCCCGCAACCCGGGAACTTGTCCTTCTGTGTCACCACCGTCTCGGTGATCAGCACGGCGGCGTGCTCCGGCGATGTCTTGAACAGATTGCTGCTCTGGCGCTTGATGCGGGCATAGGCCGCGTCCCAGCTCACCACGTGGGGGTTGCCGGCCTGACGCATGAAGCAGTACACCTCCGCCCCCTTCTCACCCACCTCCTGGGTGGTCACCTGGGCCCGCAGCGGACCCGCCAGGGTGGTCCCCAGGGCCAGCAGCAGGGGAGCCACCAGCAGCCCGTGGCGTGCAGCCATCACGACTTTCCGACAATGCCGCCCCAAAGTATCGACCGTCCTCCGCCTGTCCAGGGGGTTGGCTTGAGTCCGGCGGCGGTCCGTGCTGTCATCGCGGCATCGACCGCCCCTCCGCCATGGCCTCCGAGTCGCCGTCCTTCCGCATCAGCCGCAGTGCCGAGGGTCTGGCCGAGACCGTCACCCTGCTCTCCCAGCGCCTCGTGGCCCTGGAGCAGCGTCTGGGGCTGCTGGAACGGCAGGTGCAGAACCAGCTCACTCCCCAGCCCGAGGAGCTGGCCTCCCTGCGCACCGTCGAGACCCTGCTCGCCGATTGCCGGGCCCTGCTCGAGACCCCGACCTCCGACCCCGGCGATCCGACCTAACATCAGTACGTCTGTACTGCCTCTCCCTCCATGGCGTCGGCGTCCGTCCCGCAGGTTGCGGCCGGCTTCCCCAGTCCCGCCGATGACGCCCTCGAGGCGGGGCTTGATCTGCATGCCCAGCTGATCGCCCATCCCACCAGCACCTTCCTGCTGCGGGTCAACGGCGAGTCGATGCTGGCGGCGGGCATCCACCACGACGATCTGCTGCTGGTGGACCGCAGCCTCGAGCCACGGCCCGGCCGGGTGGTGGTGGCGGTGCTCGACGGCGCCTTCACCCTCAAGCGGCTTGAGCGCCACCGCGGCCGCCTGCGGCTGCAGGCCGCGCATCCCGACTATCCGCCCCTCGAGATCGAGCGTTGCGGGGAGCTGCAGATCTGGGGCGTGGCCACCCATGTGATCCATCCCCTCTGAGGGTCCGCCGATGGCCGCCGCCCTGGCCCTGATCGACTGCAACAACTTTTATGCGGCCTGTGAGCAGGTCTTTGATCCGTCGCTGCTCGGCCGCCCCCTCGTCGTGCTGTCCAACAACGACGGCTGCATCGTCGCCCGCAGCCGTGAGGCGCGCCAGCTGGGCGTGGCCATGGGCGCCCCCTATGCCCGTGTGGCTGACCGCCTGCACCGTCTCGGTGTGGTGGTGCGCAGTTCCAATTACGCCCTGTATGGCGACATGAGTCAGCGGGTGATGACCCTGCTCGAGGCGCGGGTGCCGCAGCTGGAGGTGTATTCGATCGACGAGGCCTTTGCCCATCTGCCCGATCTGCCGCCGACGGAACTGTCGCTCTGGGCTGCGGAGCTGCGGGTCATGGTGCGTCAACACCTCGGCCTGCCGATCGCGGTGGGGGTGGCTCCCTCCAAGGTGCTGGCCAAGCTGGCCAACCGCTTCGCCAAGCACGAGCCCGGCCGCGCCGGGGTGTTCAACCTGCTGACCGAACCCACGCCGGACCCCTGGCTGCAGCGGCTGGCCGTGGAGGACGTCTGGGGAGTGGGGCGACGGCTGGCGCGCTGGTGTCGTCTGCGGGGCATCGCCACGGCCCTGCAGTTGCGGGATGCCCCCCCCGGGTTGCTGCGCCGCGGCCTGGGGGTGGTGGGGCTGCGGCTGCAGCAGGAGCTGCAGGGCCGGTCCTGCCTGCCCCTCTGCTCCCAGCCGCCGCCGCGTCAGGAGACCTGCGTCAGCCGCAGCTTCGGCTGCCCTGTGGTCGACCCCGCCAGCCTGCGCCAGGCCGTCGCCACCCATGTGGTGCGGGCGGCCGAGAAGCTGCGCCGCCAGGGTCAGCGGGCCGGCTGTCTCACGGTCTTTGTGCGCACCAGTCCCTTCGCGCCCGGCTTCTATGCCGCCAGCGCCAGCCAGGTGCTGCCCCTCGCCAGCCAGGACACGGCCGTGCTGCTGCAGGCGGCGCTGCCCCTGGCGGATCGCCTGTTCCGGCCGGGCCGCCCGTTGCAGAAGGCCGGGGTGCTGCTGCAGGACCTGCGGCCCTGCGAGCGGTTGCAGCAGCATCTGTTCGTGGCCATGACGCCCGAGCAGCAGCAGCGGCGCGAGCGGCTCATGGCCCTGGTGGACGGGGTGAATGGCCGTTTCGGTGCCGGCACCCTGCAGTGGGCGGTCGCGGCCGGCCCGGCCCCCTGGCGGTTGCGGCGTGGCCATCTGTCGCGGCATTTCACCACCCGTTCCGCCGACTGGCCCGTGGTGCAGGCCCGCTGAAACGGGGGAATGGGCGGGGTGTCGCAGGAAATGCGTGGAAATGCCTACCAGAAAACCCTGCCCATCGATTGGAAAGGAGGGCTGGGGATGGCAAAATGAAAAGAAAGCGAACCATGGGAAGCTCCACGCACCCTCCCCGTCCGTCGCTGGGGGGCACGGTCGCCACCAGTGCCACGCCGGCCTGCCAGCACCGCAGCGACGATGAGCGCGACCATCAGATGGAAAAGCTGCAGTTCGCCCTCGCGGTGGCTGTGAGCCGTGGTGATGCCATCCGCATCCAGGATCTGCGCAACCGCATCGCTGAATTCGGTGATGGTGGTGCTGAACCGGGCACCTGAACCGACACCGCTGACAATTTCAGCGCTGCCATGGTTGTGAATCGGGTCGTCGTTTGGCAGGATTGATGCAGATCAGATTCAGAATCTTCCTGCCAAGGGTTGATCAATGTCACGCGGGTCAGGCATGTCATCAATGATGCAGGTGAAGGCGTTGGTTGCCGAACGGGGAGGGAAGCCATCGCTGGTTCCCAAGGTGTCGCGGGAGGCGTTGCTGCAGGAGGCAGCCCGCTGGGAAGCGGAGGCCCGTGAGGCCGCCGACCGTGGTGCCATCACCGAGGCGGGCCTGCTGATCCTGCGGGGTCTCGACTGTGAGCGGCGGGCACGAGCCACCGGTCCCCAGGTGCTGGGGGTGATTCGCCGCCGCGATCCGGTGCCTGCCGGGCGATGATGCCGGCGCCGTCGGCGGGGTGAGTGCGCGTGGGGAAGTGGTGGTGTCGGGACGGGGTGGTGGGCCGCCGCCGTGGTGTGGTTCTGTCAGCCCTTGCCTGTGTCCTGGGGCTTGTCCCTGCCTCCCCGGCCCGGGCCATTGAAGAGCTGACCCTGCGGCTGCCGCTGCTCGACCTGTCGATCTCGGCACGGGTGTCGGAGCTGCAGTCGGCGCAGGCCCTCCGGGAGGGTGACAGTGATCTCGCCCAGCTGAGCCGGGCCTTCGGGGGCCGTTATGTCGCCCAGCTCGAGGAACTGCTGCAGACGCCCCTGCCGTTGCAGCAGGATGCCGACAATCCGATGACGCGGCAGACGATTCTGCTGCTGCGCAGTCTGGTCGACCTGGATGCCGCCGAACCCGGCCTGCTGGCGGTCGATCCGGTGCAGACCGCCCTGGGGAGGGTGCAGGCGGCCAGGCAGCCGCTGACCCTGATCAACCTGCTGCAGGCCCTGCCCGGCCGGCACGTCACGATCCGCCTCGAGCGGGCCCTGCCCTACCTCCGGCGTCTGCAGCGGCAGGAAGGAGAGGCCGACACCCTGATCGCCGGCCGGTCGCCCCTGCCTGCGGCGCCGGCAAGCCTGCTGGCGCCGGGGCCGCTGCCGCTGGTCACCGAGGAGCGCCAGCTGCCTGACACGGCGGGACAGGAACCCCTGCAGGTGACGGTGGTGCGTCCCGCCGGGGACGCCCGGCTGCCGACGGTGGTGATCTCCCATGGGCTCTGGGACGCCCCGGAAAGTTTCCTCGGCTGGGCGCGGCACCTGGCCTCCCATGGGGCCACCGTGCTGCTGCCCCGCCACCGGGGGAGCGACATCAGCCAGCAGGCCGAGATGCTGGCCGGCGATGCGCCGCCGCCACCGCCGGACGAATTCCTGCGGCGGCCCCGGGAGGTGTCCCAGGTGCTCGACGCCCTCGGCGCCGGTCAGCTGGGGTTGCCGGCGGCCACCCCCACCCGGGACGTGGTGTTCATGGGGCATTCGTGGGGGGGCACCACGGCCCTGCAGCTGGCCGGTGCCCGCAGCATCGCCAACCCTCTCTGGCAGGCCTGCGGCCGCACCGATGCCCCCCAGCGCAACATCAGCTGGGTGCTGCAGTGCAGCTTCCTGCCGGCGGCCATTCCCGATTCCCTGGCCGATCCCCGCATTGCCCGGGTGGTGGCGGTCAGTCCACCCCAGGGTCTGGTGTTCGCCGGGGGGCTGGATCAGCTGAAGGTGCCGGTGCTGCTGGTCAGCGGCACCCGTGACCTGGTGGTCCCCCCCCATCCCGAAGCGCTCAGTCCCTTCCCTGCCTACGGCGGGCAGGGGCACCGGCTGGTGCTGGTGCAGGGGGGCACCCACTTCAACCTGCCGGCCACTGCCGCCACCCCGGGGGGGCCCCTGCGCGCTCTGCTGCTGCGCTGGCTGCAGGGGCAGCCCGTCGAGCCGGGGGTTCCCCTCGGGGATCCGGCCGGGCTGCCCCTCCATGTCGTTCCCGTCACAGGAAACGGAAGCAAATCGTCCTGATCCGCGACACAGCGGTCCAGCGGAGGTATGCCGTGGGGACCCCCAGTGGCTCGGTCATCTGCGCATGGGTCTGTACCTGCTCCATCTGCATCTGCACGGTCTGATCCGTGGCCACGATCTGGAGCTGGGGCGTGATGCCGACACCGGTGGCCAGACCACCTACGTGCTTGAGCTGGCCAGGGCCCTGGCCGAGCAGCCCCAGGTCGACCGCCTCGAGGTGATCACCCGCTGCATCGAGGACCGCCGCATCAGCCCCGACTACGCCGTGCAGCGGGAGACGCTGCATCCGCGGGCCAGCCTGCTGCGGCTGTCGTTCGGGCCGCGCCGGTATCTGCGCAAGGAGCTGCTCTGGCCCCACCTGGAAGAGCTCGTCGACCGGCTGGTGCTGCACATCACCCGCCAGCAGCGCCGTCCGGACTGGATTCATGCCCATTACGCCGACGCCGGCTGGGTGGGGGCAGAGCTGCAGCGACGTCTCGGCATCCCCCTGGTGTTCACCGGCCATTCGCTCGGCCGTGAGAAACGGCGGCGGCTGCTGGACCTGGGCCAGCACCCGGATCAGCTCAACCAGCACTACGCCATGGACCGGCGCATCGCCGCCGAAGAGGACGCCCTGGCGGCCTCGAGTCTGGTGGTGACCAGCACCCGACAGGAAGCGTCGGTGCAGTACGCCGGCTACCGCCACTTCCACCCCGACCTTCCGGAGGTGATCCCCCCCGGGGTCGACACCGCGGCCTTCCATCCCCGTCTCGAGGCCAGGGAGGACGATCGCGTCACGGCCCTGCTGCAGCCTTTCCTGCGCCAGCCCGAACGACCGCCGCTGCTGGCCCTCTGCCGACCCGACCGGCGCAAGAACATCCCGGCGCTGATTGAGGCCTACGGCACCAGCGAATCCCTGCGCGGCAGCCACAACCTGGTGCTGATCCTCGGCTGCCGCCACGACCTGCATCAGCTCGAGAAGTCGCAGCGCGAGGAATGGCAGCAGGTGCTCGAGGCCATCGACCGCCACGACCTGTATGGCTGTGTCGCCTACCCCAAGCAGCATCAGCGCAGCCAGGTGCCGGCCGTGTACCGCTGGGCGGCGCGGCGGCGGGGGTTGTTCGTCAACCCCGCCCTCACGGAACCGTTCGGTCTGACGTTGCTCGAGGCGGCGGCCTGCGGCCTGCCGGTGGTGGCCACCGATGACGGCGGTCCCCGCGACATCCTGGCCCGCTGCCGCAACGGCCTGCTGGCGGCCGTGGCCGAGCGCGGCCGTCTGCGGCAGGTGCTCGAGCAGGCGGCGGCCCCCACCGCCCCCTGGGGCGACTGGCAGCGCCAGGGCCTGGCGGCCGTGGCCGAGGCCTACAGCTGGCAGGCCCATGCCCGTCGCTATCTGCAGGTGGCCGCCGACCTCTGCGGCCCCGGCCGCCGTCCGGACGACCTCGACCGGGTGCGGCCGCGTCTGCTGGCCCCGGCGCGTCTGCGCAAGCTGTATGCCAGCGGCCATGGGCAGGGGGTGCCGAGCCATGGACCCCGCTTCCGGCTCAGCGAGTAGCGCCCCTGCCAGAGTGGGGGCCGCCGCCGTCCGATCGTGTTCGCCTATGCCACGGCCGGGGATCCGGGGACGCTGCCCTTCGGCCTTGACATGGCCGGCCTGCAGACCGGTGCCCTGGCCTATGCCGCCCTGTCGGGCCTGGTCTTTGTGATCATCTGGGTGGTGGGTTACCTGCGTCGCTGAGCTCATCGAGCACCAGGTCAAGCTGCCGTTCCGGCGCCTCTTCACTCACGAAGCCGTAGGAGCTGAACAGTTCGGGGTCGCTGTGCACGATCCGCTGCACGCCATCGATGCGTTCGACGGCGAAGCCGGCCGCCGCCAGGCGACGCATCAGCTGGGCGGCTTCCTCAAGGCGTGACGCCATGGCGGCCAGGCTGGCGCAGTCGCCTGTCAGTCCCTGTTCCCTCCAGGTGAAGTACGGCATGGCGGCGCCTGCGGCTGTGGGTCCATTGTTGCGCCGGTCAGGGTTGTTCCCGCTGGTCAGGGGCGCAGCAGCAGGCCAAGACCCACCAGGGCGAGGCTGGTGGCCCAGAAGCTCACCACCACCCGCAGCTCGCTCCAGCCCCCCAGCTCGAAGTGGTGGTGCAGCGGCGCCATGCGGAACAGCCGGCGCCCCTGGCCATCGGCTCCCTTGGTGGCCTTGAAGACCCACACCTGCAGGATCACCGACAGAGACTCGGCCAGCAGCACCCCGCCCATCAGCAGCAGGGGCCAGAGGCTGTCGCTCAGCAGGGCGATGGCGCTGAGGGCGGCACCCATGGCCAGGGAACCGGTGTCGCCCATGAAGGCCCGGGCCGGATTGCGGTTGTGCAGCAGGAACCCGAGCCAGGCACCGGCCAGGGCAGCGCAGAATCCGGCCAGGGCGGGGTCGCCGCCGTGGCCCCGCAGCTGAAGCTGCAGCCCCAGGCCCAGAAACACGATGGCCCCCACCCCTGAAGCCAGGCCATCCAGGCCGTCGGTGAGGTTGGTGGCGTTGCTTTCGGCCAGGAACACGAACAGGCCCAGGGGCCAGATCAGCTGGCCCAGGGGCAGGCTGACGCCGAAGGGCAGTGCCACCGCGGGTCCCAGGCTGCCGTGCCAGGCGCACCAGGCCAGAAAGCCGGCGGCGGCCAGGGCCTGCAGCAGAAGCTTGCCCCGGGGGGTCAGGCCGGTGTTGTGGCGTCTGGTGAGGCTGCGCCAGTCATCCACGCCGCCGATGAGCATGTAGGCCAGGGTCACCAGGGCCACGGGCAGCAGGCGCGGATCGCCTGGGGCCACCAGACATCCCACCAGCACGCCGCAGGGCACGAGCAGCAGTCCGCCCATGGTCGGCGTGCCCGACTTGGCGTGGTGCGACCGCGGTCCCTCCTCACGGATCACCTGGCCCATCTTGAGCCGGCGCAGAAAGGGGATGCCGAACTGACCCGCCAGCCAGCTCAGGGCAGCCGCCACCAGCAGCGGCGGTGTGAGCTGCCACTGGTCGAGGCTGCCGTCACAGACCACCGCCAGCAGCAGCAGCAACGCAACGAGCAGAAGGGCCCAGAAGCGACCGGAGCCGGGAAAGGCCGAGCTGGCGTCGGAGGCGGTGGAGGAAGCCACGGGGCGGCGTCGGTGCGCCGGGACCCTAGGTCAGCGAGGCAGCAATGGCCTGTCGGGGGTCAGTCCTCCCAGGCTTCCTCCTGGGTGTCGTCCTGGGCGGCATAGTCTTCTTTCTCGCCCATCAGTGCCGAGAGCTCCTCCTCCTCGACCGTCGAGAGGTCGGCGCTGGCGGTCTCCTCATCCGCCACCAGGCGGCCGCTGGCCTCAAGCCAGCTCAGCAGATCGGGCTCCTCCCGCAGGGGCAGCACCGGGGCCGGCTCGTTGCGGTGGTAGCGCGTCAGCGACGGGTTGAAACTGTCCTGGGTGTTCGCAAGGCTGCTCATCTCGAAACGTCCTTGTCGCGCCACAATCCAACACCCTAGGCCATGCCCCCCAAAACCGTGCAACTGCTGATCGCCTGGGGCGGTGCCCTGCTGGGTGCCGCCCTGCTGCGCTGGGCCGGCCGCCACGACCTGATGCCGCCCCGCCACCCGGCGGTGGTGCTGTCGTTCGTGGTGGTGCCGGTGCTGATCACGGGCATCGCGGTTCTGGTGCGCACCGCCGGGCGACCCGCGGCATCGGACAATCCTCTGGACTGAATCGGTTGCAAGGCGCATGGCTCGGGCGAAGAAGGTGGTGCTGGCCTACTCGGGAGGTGTCGACACCAGCGTCTGCATTCCGTATCTGATCAACGAGTGGGGCGTGGAGGAGGTGATCACCTTCGCGGCCGATCTCGGGCAGGGCGACGAACTGGAGCCCATCCGTCAGAAGGCCCTCGCGGCCGGTGCCAGCCAGTCGCTGGTGGGCGATCTGGTGGAGCCGTTCATCGAGGGTTTCGCCTTCCCGGCCATCCGGGCCAATGCCCTGTACCAGGGGCGGTATCCCCTGTCGACGGCCCTGGCCCGGCCGCTGATCGCCGAACGGCTGGTGGCGATCGCCCGCGAGGTCGGTGCCGATGGGGTGGCCCATGGCTGCACCGGCAAGGGCAATGACCAGGTGCGTTTCGATGTCGCCATCGGTGCCCTGGCCCCCGACCTGACGGTGCTCACCCCGGCCCGCGAATGGGGCATGAGCCGTGAGGAGACCATCGCCTACGGCGAGCGCCACGGCATCCCCTCACCGGTGAGCAAGGGCTCCCCCTACTCCATCGACCTCAACCTGCTGGGGCGTTCGATCGAGGCCGGTCCCCTCGAGGATCCCGACGTTGAGCCGCCGGAAGAGGTCTATGCCCTCACCGTGCCGGTGGCGCAGGCTCCGGATGAGCCCGAGACCGTGACCATCGGCTTCGAGCGGGGCAATCCGGTGAGCCTCGATGGCGAACGCCTCGATCCGGTCAGCCTGGTGCGCCGCGCCAATGCCCTGGCGGGCCGCCACGGCTTCGGTCGACTCGACATGGTCGAAGACCGGGTGGTGGGAATCAAGAGCCGGGAGATCTACGAGACCCCCGGGCTGCTGCTGCTCATCCGCGCCCATCAGGAGCTGGAGAGCCTCACCGTGTCAGCCGATGTGCTGCGCACCAAGCGCCAGCTCGAGATGCAGTGGGCCGATCTGGTGTATCAGGGCCTGTGGTTCGGTTCCCTCAAGGACGCCATCGACGGGTTCATGGACCGCAGCCAGCAGACCGTCAACGGCAGCGTGCGCATGAAGCTGCACAAGGGCAACGCCACGGCGGTGGGTCGCCGCAGCGCCACGGACAGCCTCTACGTGCCCGACATGGCCACCTACGGCGCGGAGGACCGCTTCGATCACCGCGCCGCGGAGGGCTTCATCTACGTCTGGGGCCTTCCCACGCGGCTATCGGCGGCGGTCCGTCGCCGAGGGGGCTGACGCCACCCTGGGGCGACTGGCCACGGCCGCCGCGCAGCAACTTCAGCGGCGGCGGCAGTGCCGGCCCCAGCAGCCGTGCCCGCAGCCATTCATTCTCTTCCCGCAGCAGATGCTCGCGCTCGAGCAGCGGTTCGAGCCGCTGGCGGAACTTGCGCTCGAACAGGGCGGGAAGCTCCTGGAGCAGTCGTTCCAGCTCGGCCAGCCGCTCCAGGCACTGGGCATGTTCGGCTTCCAGTCGGCTGTTGGTGGCCTGGGCCTCGACCTCTTCGAGCCAGTGGGGTAGGGGCTCCTGCTCCTCCATCCACTCCGCCTGCATGACCCGTGTTCCCTTCTGGCGGGACCCTATCGGTCGGATCCCGCCCCAGCAAGGGTGACCCTCAGGCGTCGTCGCCGGCGGGGGCCGAAGCGGCCACGGGTTCCCGCGGTTCCCGCGCTTCCCGTTCGGTGCGGCTGGTGCTGGTCTCGGTGCTGGCCACCGGGGTGGTGCTGCGGCCCAGGGAGGTGTGCTGGCCGTCGTACTTCACGGTGAGGTAGCGGATCACGTCTTCGCTCAGACGCATGGCCCGCTCGAGGGGGGCGACCTGCTGGCCGTCGCCGCTGTAGTTCAGCTGCACGTAGATCCCCTCGCGGTGCTTGCCGATGGTGTAAGCCAGGCGGCGCTTGCCCCGCAGCTGGCTGTCGATCACCTGGCCGCCGGCCTCGAGGACCATGTCGCGGTATTTGTTGGCGTGGCTTTCGACTTCGTCCTCGGCGATGTCCGGCCGGAGGATGTACATCGTTTCGTAGTTCGGGGCTGCGCTCATGGGCCTGTGGGGTGAACCCGGACCCTTCGGTCCGGAGGCGTGACGGCCTGGGGCCGATCCACCACCCTACCCTCAGGCCCGCCGCTCAGAGCTGCATGCGCACCGCCTGGGAGAGGCCGGGCAGGTCGCCCTCGCGGCCCCTCAGGGCTTCGATCACGCCGTAGAGCACCGCCAGCAGCGAGGCCAGAAACACCGTGTTCGCCAGGGTGCGCACCACCACCGAGTCCCCCAGGGGCCGCAGCAGCACCTGGAAGGCCAGGCCGATCACGATCAGCAGGATGTCGAGCAGGATCGCCTGCAGCACGTGGAATCGCACCAGCTGAGGCACCCGGGCGTTGCGGACCACCGCCAGGAAGAGCACCAGAAACAGGATGAACCCGCCAAAGGGGATTCCCCGTTCGATCAGCACCACCGGCAGGGTCGGCAGGGCCAGCCATTCCAGCGAAGGGATCACCCGGAACAGGGCCGCGCCGAAGCCCACGGCATCGGCCCAGGGCAGCAGATAGGCAAGGGCGGCCAGGGGCCGCAGCCACGGAGACATCGCACGTGCTCGACAACGCCCAGGCTAGGCCGGGCCGCTCAGGGCCCGCTCCACCGCCTGGCGCATCACCGCCACCGGCACATCCGGGCGGCCCGTCCAGAGCCGCAGGGCGGCGGCCCCCTGCTGAACGAGCATCTCGAGCCCGTCGAGGGTGGCCAGGCCCAGGGCGGCGGCCTCCCGCAGCAGACGGGTGGGCCGGGGGGTGTAGATGAGGTCGGCCACCAGCGCCCCGGCGGGCAGCAGCGCCAGGTCGGCGGGGTCCAGCGGCATGTCCCCGCTCCGGTTGCCCATGCCCAGGGGCGTCACGTTCACCACCAGGGACGTGCTGGGCAGCACGGCCCCGAGGGGGGTGCTCCAGTCGATGGCCCGCAGGGGTGGTGCCCAGGGGGTTGCTGCAGCGATCAGCGCCTGCAGCCGCTGCGGATCCCGGCCGCGTACCACCACCTCCGCCAGCCCGAGGTCGGCCGCGGCCCTCAGCACCGCCCGGCCGCTGCCGCCGCTGCCCAGCATCAGGGCCTGCCCACCCGCCAGGGGCCGCTGCCGCAGCGGCGCCAGAAACCCCTCCCAGTCAGTGTTGGTGCCGATCCAGCCCCCGGCGCCATCGGGCAGCACCGTGTTCACTGCGCCCAGCTGGTGGGCCACCGGTTCCAGCCGCGTGAGCAGCGGGGCGATCCGCTCCTTGTGGGGAATGGTGACGTTGAAACCGGCGCAGCCCAGGGCTGCCAGCCCCTGCACGGCCTCGGCCAGGCGGTCGCCGCTCACCGGCAGGGCCAGGTAGCGGGCATCGAGGCCGAGGGCCTCCAGGGCCGCGTTGTGCATCACCGGCGAGAGGCTGTGGCGCACGGGGTCCCCCAGCACCGCCAGCAGGCGGGTGTCGCCGCTGATCACCCGGGCGGTGCCGGCGCTGCTGCTGGGGATCAGGTGCATGGGCCGGCCGGAGCGGGTGGGGGTGGGGTTCGGGAACCACCCCTGGCTTGGACGGGCCCCTGCTGCCGAGGATGCAACAAGTTCAAGGGGTCCCACAAGGAGTTCGCATGGGAAAGGTCGTTGGTATCGATCTCGGCACCACCAACAGCTGCGTTGCGGTGATGGAGGGCGGCAAGCCCACCGTGATCGCCAACGCCGAGGGCTTCCGCACGACGCCGTCGGTGGTGGCCTACACCAAGAATCAGGATCAGCTGGTCGGTCAGATCGCCAAGCGTCAGGCGGTCATGAATCCGGAGAACACGTTCTATTCGGTGAAACGCTTCATCGGCCGTCGCGTCGATGAGGTCAATGAGGAGTCGAAGGAGGTCTCGTACTCCGTTGAGAAGGCCGGCGCCAACGTCAAGGTCAAGTGCCCGGTCCTCAACAAGCAGTTCGCCCCCGAGGAGGTGAGCGCCCAGGTGCTGCGCAAGCTGGCCGATGACGCCGGCAAGTACCTCGGCGAGACCGTCACCCAGGCGGTGATCACCGTGCCGGCCTATTTCAATGACTCCCAGCGCCAGGCCACCAAGGACGCCGGCAAGATCGCCGGCCTCGAGGTGC